>DATAVY010000115.1:0-6349 GCA_036267495.1 Edaphobacter sp. | reverse complement strand
CTCGCAGGCGAACAGATGGCTCGGCTGAGCCGCATTCAAGACGCCGCGTTTTATTCGCTGCAGATGGGACCTTCCGCGGCTCCGTTGAACACGCCTGGGCCCGGACTGCGCATCGTCGACGTCACGGAAGAGATCCACGATTTTGCCGACACCGCAGCGATCGTCGCGAACCTCGACCTCGTGATCACGGTGGATACGTCGGTTGCGCACCTCGCCGGAGCGATGGGCAAAGCCGCATGGATTTTGCTGCACAAAGTTGCTGACTGGCGGTGGTTGCAGGAGCGCGAGGATAGTCCGTGGTACCCGACGGCTCGGCTCTTTCGGCAGACCGTGGCCGGAAACTGGGACGATGTGCTGGATCGGGTGGAGGGAGAACTGGGGCGGTTGGCGGCGCGGCGTCGAGAGCGGGGGACGACAGCGGGCCTGGGAGATTTGTAGGACGCGGCTCGCATGTTTTCCGGGGACGGATGGGTTGGGAAGGCAATCCATGCCAAAAAGGGATGCGCCGAGGGAGCTTCCGGCATCTTATTGCTGGATTGCCAGAATCCGGATTGCCAGACTGGAGGGAGGATCCCCATGAGCCCCGACCCCACGCAGGCTGCGGACCAAGCGGTTGGACCTGCCTCCGATCCATCCTCTGACCCCTGCTCCACGACGACCGATCCGACTGCGCCGGCGGGGAGCCGGGATTCGCTTGGGGCGAAAAGCGATTGCGGCGGGCGTCCCAGCAGCGATGACTCCGTGGTTGAGGCCATGGATGAGATGGGGCCTGGGGTTGGGACGCCGGGGGATGCGCAGGGCGCGAGGCGCTGATTGGCGAACGCGGACGGCCTGCGGCAGCAAGGAGGCCGCTGCGTGGCGGCTTTCCGGCACGACTGAAGTCGTGCCCTGACACAACATCAGAGCGTTGGTTTAAGGATTGGCGGCTGGCTTGTCCATGATGGCGAGGATTTTGTAAGTCTCGGATTGCATTTTCCTGCCATCGAGACTGACGGGCCAGATCAACTTTGCGTTGTCGCCTTTGAAATCCGCCTCGATGTTTTCTACGAAGGGCGTGCGGCAGCTTCTCCGATTCCCTACCCGACCTGCCATGTGCTCCGCGAATTTGCTTTCGCAGTTGACGATCACGAGTCGACCGTCAGGAAGCTGCAGTGTGAACGTCGCGCCGTTTACGGTGAACGATTTGCCGACCGCGACGTTGTTATAAACCGCAGCGTAATTATATTGGTCTTCTTTGTCCTGCCGGTCGATGATCCTGACGTCCAGCTTTTGCGCCAGAGCTGAACCGGCACAAAGAAAGAGCAGGCCCGCAGCGACGATCTTCCAATTCATGGTTTCCCCCGGGACCTAAGTGTAGGCAGATCCCCGGGCTAAAGCTCTACCTCTTTCGGGGCCGCTAGTCCAGGGCCTGAAGTTCGTGGCTTTCTCCGGGACCTCGCGGAGTGATGCTTAATGCGGGTAGCAGCCAGCCTCGGAGCGGCGGGCGGAGAGCCTAGGATTCAATCTCTCTCGCCCGCCTTTCTGGTCACCTGCCTGATCTGCGGCGTATGGAGTGGTGACAATTCGGGCCGACCGGAATTGAAAGAGCGTCTGGATTCTTCGTCTCCTCCGGATAATAACGGGCGCGATGGCCCCGGTAGACTTCTTCGACGCTCAGTATCAGTCCCTCCAAGTTCGAGCATTCGCCACGCGGTTCGTAGGCCACTTCAGCGCGATAACCTTCGCAGTCAGTGATGCCGGCCTCTATTAAAATTCGGCATAGCGCCCTTACATACCACGTGTTGAAATCAGTCAGCGCGAATACCTTCGCGCGCTGTTCTGCGGGCAGGAAATAGGGTACAGGACCTTTCTTTGTATTTCTAACACCGCGCTCAACCCAAAATTTTGGTTCACTCAATGCAACCATGAGGGTGGATTCCGTGCCGTTGGTCAAATGCTCTTCCATGATGCCAACGAAAGCCGCTTCGCCGTCCGGAGTAAGCACCTTGGGACGATAGGGGTTTGCGGATCGCTGTTCTGACCGAAATTCGTCGAGCATATGTTTGCGGGTCTGGGGATTGAGTTCTTCGAAGTGCACTCTATTGCTCCTTGCTGGTTAGGGTTATGGGTCGCTGACGGCCCATCCCACCAGAACGGAGCTCTGAGTCGCCAAGTCGTCAAGCAGTCAGATCTGACAAGGCATCTCCGTGTCAATTGGCTGTGACTTTCGAATTGTGGTTCGTCAAGAGACGGGGCGCGATCGGGCTTCGGGTCCTGGAAAATTACCAGACGCTTGGCAAAGTCCCCGTGCGCTAACGCGGACGCCGACGCGACCGGTAGCAACGCCCAGAATGGGCGGCCAGACAAGATCGGCACCAGCCACCTTATCGAAAATGCGAGCGACTCACCCTTTTTGGCTTGCCGGCCGATATCAGTTTGGGACACCGCTCTATACCCGGTGTTCATCAGGAACTCCGAAGATGACAGTTCGGCCATCGGCCGACACTGCTGCCCTGCGAGCTTCATTAAGGGATAACGCGGAGGATCTCAACAAAGCTGCATGGAAGCGCAGTCAGGAGATTCGCAACATGTCACTTCATCGCTCCAGTTTTCACAGCCTGTCCATAGGATTCCTCTCGTTGGGGCTGCTTGCCAGTTTTACCTTCGCGATGGGCTGTGGCAGTAAGCCGGCGGCCGGCTCTGCTTCGAGTCCTTCGTCTTCATCTGGCTCCTCGTCTTCCGCCGGCTCTTCGGATGCTGGTTCTTCCAGTTCGGGGTCTTCTGTCGGAACGCCCATAGCGACTGTGAAACTGCCCGATGGGGTTGCAACGGTTGGGGCGAATACGACGACGAACACGGTTTACGTTCTCGATCCGAACTTTCCAAACCAAAAGACGGGATCTCTCGCAATCGTGGATGCCAAGACAGACACGGTTGAGACGACCGTGTCTCTTCCTGCCTATCCTTCTGGCATCGCCATCGACGAGAGCACCAACATGGTATATGTCTCCAACTACATTGCCAACTCAGTGTCCGTTTTGAATGGCGCAACTAACACGATCGTCGCCAATGTGGCGGTCGGAGACGCGCCGACGTCCATTGCCGTCGATCCCGCAACTGATATGGTGTTCGTCGCGAATCTCCTTGATGGAACCTTAAGCGTGGTCAGCGGCAAAACGAACGCTGTGGTTGCGACCGTGCCGGTGGGGAACAGGCCGCAAGCGGTCGCCGTGAACTCAGCTGCGGGCCTTGTTTATGTGGCCAACTCAGCGGACGATACCGTGTCTGTTATCTCTGAACAGACCGACGAGGTTGTTGATCTGTGGGAGGTTGTGAAACCGGTGAATGGTAACACACCGCCGCCTCAGCGCCCCTTTGCGCTGGTGCTAAACGCGGTGAGCAACAATCTTTACGTCGCGAACTTCACCGCTGGCACCGTCGCCGTTCTCGACGGTTCAACGGGGACGATCAAGACCACAATCACGGTAGGTACTGAGCCGAACGGAATTGTGCTCGACAATACGACGCAGACGTTGTACGTGTCGAACCTTTATAGCGAGAGCATCAGCATGATCAACGCTGCCACAGGAGTGGTCGAAAAAGTGAACGGCTTCATCGGGGTAGGCTCTTCCTACGGGATCGCAGTCGACAGCGTAACCCACTCGATCTTTGTAACAGAGAACCACGTTGGAGACGGCACAGTTGACACTTTCTACGGAACGCTGAATGTGTTCCAGGGCATGACGAACTGACAGGTTCGAATCGCTGCTTCTCCACAAAGCTAAGCGAAGCGAGGACTCAAGGAGATCGCATTGGTGGTTTGCCGCACCGCCGTTGTCCCCGCGCGATTTCTTCCAGAGTGCGATCGGCTTTCAGGTCCTGGAAAATTACCAGGCTTGGCAAAGTCTCCATGCGCTAACTGGGCGACCCCACCAGATAAGCACCAGCCAACCGCGCCTGACAACTACTGGCAGTGTGTGGCGCTTCAATTGCGGCGCCTCGAACGCAGGTGGCCAAAGGCTGCGCCCTCCTCCTAAAGAGCCTCCGCGCTGACAACTGTGAGGCTAACCGGCCCGGTCTGCGCTTAAAACCAGAGATCGGCGACGGATCTGCCCATGCAAAACCTTCATCAGCAGACCTCGTAAGCGAGGAAACGAGATGATGATGATGAAAGGTTAAAGTTGCTTCCCATCGCAAAACCTGATTGCAGTAAAAAGGGAGCAGATTGACCTTCTGCTCCCTATAAAAGTATGTAAAAGTTGCTAACTACAACCGCTCGTTGAGCCGCAGCTCATGCATCTGTAGCAGCTCCCGTTTCTTACCATGATGGCTCCGCAGGTGTGGCAGCTGGGGGCGTCTCCCATGTCGTACATGCTGCGCATGGCGTCCGCTGCGTGGTAGAGGCCGCGGTCTTCCATGGAACCAGCCGGTAGCCGGTAGCCGGTAGCCGGTAGCGAGCCAGTGGCTTCCATCTCGGGGGCTATTCCTCCCTGCGGGGATCCGTGAGCGCCCATGCCGCGGGTTGGACTGTGCTGTTCGGCACCGAAACGCAGGTCCTTCGCCTGCGCTCCACTGCGTTCCGCTTCGCTCAGGATGACATCGCTGCTTTGGGAAGGATCGGCTGCGGGTACGGACGGCATCATGCCGGCGAAGAGGGAGAGTTGCTGGCCGGAGAGGAAGCGGAGCTGGAGCCAGCGGAAGATGTAATCCATGATGGATTTGGCGTAGCCGATGTGCTCGTTGCCGGTCCAGCCGGAGGGCTCGAAGCGGGAGTGCGCGAACTTCTCGCAGAGGACGCGGAGGGGGACGCCGTGCTGCAGCGCCAGAGATGCAGCCGTCGCGAAGGAGTCCATGAGGCCGGAGACGGTGGAGCCTTCTTTGGCCATGCGGATGAAGATTTCGCCGGGCTGGCCGTTGGGGTAGAGGCCGACGGTGATGTATCCCTCATGGCCCGCGATGCTGAATTTATGGGTCAGCGAGGCGCGCTCGTCGGGGAGGCGATGGCGGACGGCGCGGGGAGGGGCCTCGGAGTGTTCGAGATCGCTGCGCTCTGCCTCGCTGGCTTCGGTGCGCGCTAAGGCGGCAATGAAGGCAGTGGAGGCTCCGAGGACCGACTTCGAGGCGATCTCGACCTTCTCGGCAACCTTGGCTTCGAGGGATTTGAGGTCGGCTTCGGCGGGCTTTTTGCCGGAGGCGATGGCGGCGAGGACGCGATCGGCAGCGGCGGCGTTCTCGGTCGCAGCAGTGCCGCCGGCACCTTTGATGTCCTTGGCCCTGGCGCCGTCGGAGACGTTGAGAGGCTGCGCGCCTTTGGATCCGTCGCGATAGACGGCGACGGCTTTGAGGCCGAGACGCCAGGATTCGAGATAGGCCTCGGCGATGTCGTCGAGGGTGCAGTCGTGCGGGAGGTTGACGGTTTTGGAGATGGCTCCGGAGAGGAAGGGCTGGGCGGCGGCCATCATGCGGACGTGGCCCATGTACTGGATGGAGCGTGTTCCCTTAGCGGGCTTGAAGGAGCAGTCGAAGACGGCGAGGTGCTCGGGCTTGACGCCGGGGGCGCCTTCAATGGTGCCGGTGGCGTCGATGTAGCTGACGATGGCGTCGACCTGGGCGTTGTTATAGCCGAGCTTGAAGAGGGCGGTGGGGACGGTGTTGTTGACGATCTTGATCATGCCGCCGCCGACGAGCTTCTTGTACTTCACGAGGGCGAGGTCGGGTTCGATGCCGGTGGTATCGCAGTCCATCATGAAACCGATGGTGCCGGTGGGAGCGAGGACGGTGACCTGGGAGTTGCGATAGCCGTGCTTTTCGCCGTGGGCGAGGGCCTGATCCCAGCACTCTTTGCTGGCGGCGAGCAGATCGTCGAGTTGGGGGACGGCGAAGGTTTTGTCACCGGCGGTGCGGGACTTGCCGATGTTATTCACCTCGGCGCGGTGCATGCGGATGACGTCGAGGAAGGGCTCGCGGTTGATGTAGTAGCCGGGGCAGGCTCCGCCATTGTCGGAATTGGCGCCGGCGGTTTGCGGCGTGGCGGAGGCGAGAGCGGGGCACTTCTCCGCAATGCGAGCGGACTGGAGGTAGGCCTCGCCGCACATGATGGCGGTGAGGGTGGCAGCAAAGTCGCGGCCGGCGTCGGAGTCGTAGGGCAGGCCGAAGGCCATGAGGAGCGCGCCGAGGTTGGCGTAGCCGAGGCCGAGGGGGCGATAGTCGTGCGAGTTCTTCGCGATGGCCTCGGTGGGGTAACCGGAGTTGTCGACGAGGATCTCCATGGCGGTGATCATGACGTCGATGGCGGCGCGGTAGGAGGCGATATCAAATGTGCCGGCCGGTGTTACGAATTTGAGCAGGTTGAAGCTGGCGAGGTTGCAGG
>DATAVY010000114.1:0-5057 GCA_036267495.1 Edaphobacter sp. | reverse complement strand
AACGTCGGGTCCCTGGTAGCGGGAGTCGAGCCGGCCAGTGGTGGTGCCTTCGTCGAGCTTGAGTTCTTTGGAGAACTCACCGCCGGTGACGCGGAGGTCGGCGCGGAGGAGATAGTCGACGGGAAGGCCGGTGTAGCTGTGGAGTTTTTCAGCGACGGCCTGGCGTTGCGCGTCGGAGAGATCGCTGCCTTGAAGCAGAGCGGCCATGTAGTCGCCGAGGGCGTACTTCTGGACCTCTTCGAGAAAGGGTTTGAGGGCTGCGGGTTGGGTGGGGAGCTTGTGGTGGTACCAGGCGGTGGCGGCGAAGGTGGGAAGCGCGAGCGCGTAGGCCTGATCGACGCCGGGGTTGGCGGTGGGGCCGTCGACGCTGTTATCGAAGGAGAGAATCTGCGAGAGCAGGATGATGCCGTTGAGGTCGACGCTGCGCAGGTCGGCGGCGAGGACGGCGGAGCGCGGCGTGCCGTAGCTTTCGCCGAAGAGATACTTGGGCGAGTTCCAGCGATCGTACTTCGAGAGGAAGCGGCGGATGAAGCGCTCGAAGGCGTGGCCGTCGGCGTCGACTCCGTAGAAGGCTTCGGATTTATTTTTGCCGAAGGTGCGGCTGAGGCCGGTGCCTGGGGCGTCGATGAAGACGATGTCGGCCACATCGAGGATGGAGTTGTCGTTGTTGACGATGGTGTAGGGCGCACCTTCCTGGTGCTGGGTGTCGGGGGTGACGATGCGTCTGGGGCCGAAGGTTCCCATGTGCAGCCACATGGTGGGGGAGCCGGGGCCTCCGTTGTAGGCGAAGACGAGGGGGCGCTGCGCGGCGGTGGCGTCTTTTTTGAAGTAGGCCACGTAGAACATGCGCGCGGTGGGCGGGGCGTCTTCGATGCGTTCGGGAAGATGGACGTTGGCGTCGGGGAGGGGTTTGCCGTCGAAGCCGATGGTGGCGTCCTGCGGGTCGGTTCCGCCGACAGTGATGGTGCCGGCGATGGCGCGGTAGGCGATGGCCTGGCCGCCGACGATGACGGAGCCTTCGGTGGTGGAGTCAGGCGTGATTGCGGGGGCGGGGTTATGAGACGCGGCGGCTTTTTCTTCGGGTTTGTCTTGTGCGATTGCAGCGGAGGAAACGATTAGGACGGCTGTCATCGTCAAGGCGGCGAACGATGAACGACGACACGATCGGTAGATCATGGAGGGACCTCTTGAATTTGGAATGAAGCTGAGTATAGGTGACGGCTGGTGCTTATGTTTTGTTTCGGAGTTGTGAAAAGCAGCAGCAGATCCCCTGCGGGGATGACAACAAGAAAAGCAAGGGCAGCGGCAACAGCAACGGCAAGGGCAACAGCAAAACAATGGCAACAGCAGGTCCTCCGCCTCAGGCGAAGGATGACAACCAAAAACAATGATGGCGTGGACCTAGGGTTTGAAGATGTTGCACTCGACGAGCATGCAGAAGATGTGTTCGAGGGCGAGGTGGGACTCCTGGATGTTCATGGTGACGGTGGAGGGGATGGCGACAAGGTGATCGCAGAGGTCTCGCATTCGGCCGCCACCCGCACCGGTGAAGCCGATGGTGGTGATCCCGGTTTTTTTTGACTGCTCCAGGGCCTCAAGGATGTTGGGCGAGTTGCCGGAGGTAGAGATGCCGAGGAAGAGGTCACCGGGTTGGCCCAGGGCTTCGATCTGGCGGGCGAAGATCTGGTCGAAGCCGAAGTCGTTGCCGCAGGCGGTAAGGATGGAAGAGTCGGTGGTGAGAGCGATGGCGCGCAGGGCGGGGCGAGTGTCAGTGAGGCGGACGACGAACTCGGCGACGAGGTGCTGGGCGTCGGCGGCGGAGCCTCCGTTACCGGCGACGAGGAGCTTGCGGCCGGAGCGCATCGCGTCGCCGGTGAGCTCGGCGATGGTGACGAGAGTGTCGGAGATTGTTTCGTCAGCGAGGACGGCCTGCATGGTGGCGATGGACTGGGCGAGTTGCTTCTTGACGAGGTGCTTCATGGTTCTCTTTGGGGTCTCCCTGAGGGACAAGGGTACGGGATGGAGGCGTGGATGTCGAAGGGTTGGCGCCGAGGATACCGATCTCGACCGCGGATTCTCATGGAGGAACGCGGATACGACAAAGACGGATTGAGGACGTGGCAGCATGAGGATGGAGGGCTACAGGGTCTCTGGAGGCGAGCGCGGAATAGAATGCGAACGAGGTCCGTATGGGAGGTGTGGTGAGGAATATTGTTTGCGGATTTGCGATGGTCGGTCTGGCTTGCGGGGTTGGATTTGGGCAGGCACCGACAGCTGCTCCTGCGGGTGTGCCGTTGCCTTCGACGGTTTCCGCGGTTTCGCAGGGCGGGGCAGGGAAGACGATGCTGCTGTGGCCCGCGGGTGCGCCGGGAGCGCAGGGAGATGAAGATATCGACAGGCCGACGGTGACGGTTTTTTTGCCGGTGACGCCGAATGCGACGAAGACGGGTGTGGTGGTGGCGCCGGGTGGGAGCTATATGCATCTGGCGATGGAGAAGGAGGGGTTTGCGTTTGCGCGGTGGTTGAATGAGCGTGGGGTGGCGGCGTTTGTTTTGCAGTACAGACTGGGGCCGAAATATCACTATCCGGTGGAGCTCGAGGATGCGCAGAGGGCGATCCGGATGGTGCGGGCGCATGCTGCGGAGTGGGGAGTGGCCACAGATCGAATTGGAATGTGGGGATCTTCGGCGGGCGGGCACCTCGCGGCGACGGCAGGCACGAAGTTCGACGCGGGCAAGACGGATGCGACGGATGTGGTGGAACAGCAGAGCAGCAGGCCGGATTTTTTGATTCTGTCGTATCCGGTGATTACGTTTCATGAGCCATATCTGCATCGCGGGTCGCTGAAATATCTGCTGGGGGATACGCCCGATCCGAAGCTGGTCGATGAGTTGTCGGCCGAGACACAGGTGACGAAGGATACTCCGCCCGCGTTTTTGTTTGCGACTACGGATGACAAGA
Organism: Edaphobacter sp.; assembly: GCA_036267495.1. Taxonomy (GTDB): domain Bacteria; phylum Acidobacteriota; class Terriglobia; order Terriglobales; family Acidobacteriaceae; genus Edaphobacter. The sequence goes on along the minus strand of DATAVY010000114.1, from coordinate 2,096 downwards.
CGGTTCCGGTGGCGAACAGCGTGATGTTTTATTCGGCTCTGGTTAAGGCTGGGGTTCCCGCGGAGATGCATCTGTTTCAGCATGGGTCGCACGGGGTGGGACTGGCTCCGGGCAATCCGCAGCTGAGTGTGTGGCCTGATCTGCTGGCGAAATGGATGCGGGAGCGCGGGTACATGGAGCAAAGGGCAGGGACCGGAGAATAGAAGGCTGCGAGGTAGATCGTGACGATTGCCTGTGGTGTGGCGCGATGAGGTCGTGAGCGCTTCGGGTCAAATTTTCTGAAATGAGAAGTTATTGCTGAGATGCTGCTGATGTTTCGCAGGAATGTCCAGGATTGGCAGGATCAATGAGGCCATTGCTAAATGCACCGGAACGCAGAGATAGTGTGCTCCGGCTTTTTCTTCTTCGCGATAAAAGGGAATTGCCTAACCATCCGCTTACGAGGACAAAGACCAGCCCGTCGACAACTTCACCGAAAGATGAGAGGTTCGTAGGCTTCCATAGAAGAAGAAGGATCAGGATGATCGCGGGGAGTGAGCGTTGAGGCATATTTTGATTCACGTCTTCTATCAGACAAGCGAGCCCTGGTAAGAGGAATATGAGACGGTAGTCATAGTTCGCGCCGAGCGTAAATGAGACGCAGAAGATCGCCAGGCCGGCGATTGCAATATTTCCTCTTGTCGACTCGCGATCAATGGGAGGCAGGAATCGTTCGAGACGGCCGCCAAGAGCTGCTCCTGCGAGCAAGGAAAGAACACCCATGAAAATTGCGCCGAAGGAAGCACCGTTGTAGTGATCCTGAATGATGGGTGCGAGCCGGTGGAACGTCGGCGAGGTTATAGAACGAAAAAAGGGAACAGCCCCGAACGTCATGAGAGACTCGCGAGGAGTATTTTCGAAGATCCTGGCAAGGCGATGTCCGGCAGTAAGCAGAAGTGCGATCAGGGAGAGAGCACTGGCGAGCATCGCGGCCAGAATGCCTTTGCGATTTCGTACAAAAATGGCGACCGCTGCTACTGGATAGATCTTGAGGACGGTCAGCAGGATGATCAGGAAGCCCTTCAGGAAGGTCTTCCAACTTTCGCGGCATTGGTCGATCAGAACCAGACCGAAGACCAACAGGAAAAAGATAATCTGGTCGATGTTGCCCCGCTCTATGGCGAGCAGGACGGATGGCGATATTACCGCAAAAAAGATAATGGCCGCGCTTACCAATGTCTTTGCGTTAAAGAGGAATAGAAGTGTGGCCACCATCGCGATCGCCATCAAGCTTCCGATGAGGTTCGAGGAGCGGGAGGTGACGCCGAGAAATCGGAAGTCCAACCAAATTGGAGGGTAGTTGTAGAGACGGTGCCATGGATCGAAGCTGCGGACCACGTATGGGTCCTTTCCATTAGCAAGGCAATCGATCGAATGGGTTACTGTGCGGGTATCGGCAAAGAGCGGATTCGTGGGGAAATCCTGAAATGTCAGCCATGCGGCGCTCAAACTTCCGCGGGTGTAGGTGCCGATGGATAAGACGATGAGAACAGTCGCGATTCCAGCCAGTACAGGCAGCTTCGGCCGCATTAGAGCTAAGCTTTTTTGCACAGAACCTCCTCCTGCAAGGACGCTGGATGCGGCCTGGACTCGGTTTCAGGTAAGACGATATTTTGGCGGACGAGGCTGTCTTCGCGTGCGGGCGTGCGTGAAAAAACTGCGCGGTCACAGAAACCGAGCTGTCCCGGGTGAACCTTTAGCGGAGGTAGCTGTCGTCTTTGTCGATCCAGTCCTGGCGGGGTGGAGCGAAGATGTCGAAGTCGATGCAGTCGGAGAGCGCGGTAGCGGAGTGGGGCAGGCCGCCGGGGATGACGAGGACCTCGCCGGCATGGACGGTCTGGGAGGAGCCGTCGTCGAAGTCGAAGCGGAGGGCGCCCTCGGTGATGAAGGTGATCTGCTCGTTGGGGTGGGAGTGGCGGGGGACGACGCAGCCTTTGGCGAGGACGACGCGGGCGAACATGGATTTTTCCCCGGTGACGAACTTGCGGGAGAGAAGAGGATTGAGCTGCTCGTGTTCGACGTTATCCCAGTTGTAGAGGGTGGCTTTGGACATGGGC
>DATAVY010000113.1:0-3966 GCA_036267495.1 Edaphobacter sp. | reverse complement strand
GGTGTTCTCTTACTACTGCGCCAATTCGCGGATCGATCACGAGCACGAGACCTGCGGCGGCTTTGATGTGCTGAGCGATGGCGAGTACATCACCAAGACACGCACCGTCTTCAACGACTACAACATGATGCTTGCAACCGCTGAGCACAGTAACGAAGCCGGCTACGGCGACGACAGCGGCAATAGTTCCTGCAACAGCGTCAACTGCTTTGAATGGCAGGCGGTGCTCGGAAGCGACGGCAGTGGAGGAGGCCAGCTCTGGCATGGCTTTCAGGCTGGTTCAGCCACGCTGGCACACGCGGAGCTCCCGGCTTATGTGGCGACCGTCGTTGATACAACTGGCCTCTACAACGGCTCCTCTTGGGAGGGCTGGGGAAGCATCAAGGGTGTGACGGCTGCGTCGCGATCGCTCATATATCTGCGCGGATCGAACCAGATCGTCTATTACGACCGCGGTGCCGGCGATGCAAACTCGAAGCGCCTCTGGATGACGACGACGGGCCCGATCACAATCGCCTCGAACACCGTAAGCTGGCCTACGCGGTCGGGCAAACAGGAGGCCTATCTGACAAGCCTTCTGCCGGCGAATGCGCGCATCTCCGATGCCGGCGCCTACATGACGAACGAGAATGGAAATCCCGGCACCAGCGACTGGGAGCCCTACTCGCATGTCTTGATCGACGCTGGCACACCGGCTTCGACGCAGTTCCTTACGGTGCTGGAATGGGGAGGGTCTTCCTTCGTCAAGAGCAACTCTGTCCTGGTGCAGTCGACCGCGGGGCAGAACTTCGACGGCGCACTGGTGGGCTCGACGCTGATGATGTTCATGAGAAGCTGGCCGGCGGCCTTTACAACCGTCACGTATCCGGCCTCAGGCGCCACGACTCAGTATCTTTCGGACCTGACGCCGAATACGACATATTCCGTCTCCGGCGTGGGAGCGCCTGCCACAGCTACCACTGACAACGCTGGAGTGCTGACCTTCACTGCCGCAGGAACCGGCAACATCACGGTGTCGACGACACCATAAAGGAAAGATATCTTCGCTCAGAAGATGCCGGAGTGAAACTGCGCCTAGGCGTGCTGGATGGGGCTTTCAGTTATCCTAAGGCAACGGAGGACGCGGTCAGGCGACGCATGCAATGGGACTCGTTCTAAGCATCCTCTATATCCTTACCTATTACCTGACTCCTGAGACGATCTTCGGGGACCTTGCTGTCTACCGGGTCGAGCTTATTCTCGCAGTCCTCCTTTTTGTCGTTTCGCTCCCCGCGCTCGCAAGATCCGCCGTGGGCAAAACGCCGCAGTCAATCGCTGTTATCGGTCTCGCCGTAGCCGCCTTCATGTCGTTTGTGGTTGGCCAACATTGGCCTGGCGGAGGGGTTACGGCACTTCTGCTCTTCATTCCGAATGTCTTTGCCTATTTTCTGATATGCGCGCATTTCAGCTCTGTAACGAGGGTGAAGCTGATTGTGCTGACGATGCTGTTCGTTTGTCTCTTTGTAATTGGGCACGGCGCGGCGGAGTTGTATCGCGGGTTGCCGGTCGGCAGAGCAGCCGACGACCTGAACTTGAACAGCTCCTATTTTCTCGGGATGAGTAACAACGCCCGCCAGTGGTTCTACAGGCTGAAGGGCCACGGGCAGATTAATGATCCCAACGACTTTGCTCAGCTCATTGTTTGCGTGCTGCCGTTGATCTTTGCCTTCTGGCGGTCGAAAAGTTTTGTTCGAAACTTCTTCGTAGTCCTTGTTCCAGCGGGAATTCTAATTTGGGGAATGTACCTCACGCACTCCCGCGGCGCCATTCTTGCGCTCCTGGCGATCGTGATTATGGCGGTTCGAAAAAAGATCGGCCTCATCCCTGGGTTGCTGTTAGCGGCGGTACTGTTCGCGGCCGTGTCGGCGACGAACTTTTCGGGCGGTCGGGATATCTCGACCAGTGCGGGCGCGGACCGAACTGCGCTCTGGGGAGATGGTCTCGAACTGCTGAAGGCCCACCCCATCTTCGGTGTCGGATTTGGCCTGATGCCTGACTATGTTTCGCAGACGGCCCACAACTCTATCGTGGTATGCGCAGCGGAGCTCGGGCTGTTCGGTCTATTTTTCTGGTCGATGTTTCTGGTGCCAAGCGTCCGGGATGCGTTCGTCATCGCCTCTCCAGGCGAAGCCAAGGAACTTCCGCCATGGGAGACCGAGAAGGGTACTCCTTATTCTGTAGCGACGGCGAAGACTAACGGTCCGGACCCGGCCGAGATCAAAAAACTTGGACAGCTGCTGCTGTTATCGTTCACGGGCTTTCTCGTCTCCGGATACTTCCTGTCGCGTGCCTACGTGATGACGCTCTTCCTTCTGGGCGGCATGACTGAAGTTGTCTTTGAGATGGCCCTGAAGCGGGGAATGATCTCTCCACGCCTGCCGTTCGGCCGCCTGCTGCGATACTCGGGCGTCATGACGCTCTCTTTGGTGTTGTTTATTTACATAATGTTGCGCATCATCAATATCGTTCACTGATGGATACGCAGGATGCGATGCGCAATTTGCGCGGGTCGTTGGGAATGAAGATCGCGCATGTCGTCGACAGCATGGAGGTGGGTGGCGCGGAGACGCTGGTCTCGCAGATGTGCCATCTGCAACGCGAACAGGGCCACGAGACGAGTGTGTACGCGATCGCGGCCCTGGGAGCGGTCGGCGAACGAATGCAATCGGAGGGGTTTGACGTTCGCGCGAACCTGGGCAGGCATCTGATCGATTCCACGCGCACCTTCTTCCGAATTTTCAGGGACTCGCGCCCCGACGTAGTCCACCTGCACAACCCAACTCCAACCATCTACGCCGGGCCGGCCGCCAGAGCCGCGGGCGTTTCGAGCATTGTCTCCACGCGGCACAGCCTTGTTGCTCCGCCGCGGCACTTCGTGATGGAGCGGAAATATGCAATCGCTGCGAGGTTCTGCGATTGGATCGTCGGCATCTGCGATGCCACCACGAACAACATAAAGGATGCGCGAAGTGCGCCGCCGAACAAGATCGTGCGCGTCTATAACGGGACGTCTCCAGTTGAGCGATTGCCGCAGGAACAGAGGCTCTCGAAGCTGGGCTTCACACTTCTCTACGTAGGCCGCCAGGAAGCAGTGAAGAACCACGAGATGCTGCTCCAGGCGTTCCGCGGCGCTTTGCCGATCATCCCGGATCTACAGCTCTGGATGGTGGGAGACGGAAGCGAACGCTCGCGGCTGGAGGAGCTCGTGGCGCAACTGGAAATCCAGGAGCATGTGAGGTTCTGGGGACAGCGGCTCGACGTGACTCCGTTCTTCGCATCCGCCGACGTCTTCATCATGTCCTCGGTCTCTGAAGGCTTGCCGATGTCGCTGCTGCAGGCATTCTCTGCCGGGTTGCCGGCGATCGTGACTGACGTGGGCGGAATGGGAGAGGTCGTCCGGCTCGCGGAAGCGGGAGTGACCGTGCCCACTCGAGATGCGCAGGCAATGACCGCAGCAATCGTCAGCCTCGCGGGAGACCCGGGCGCTCGCGCAGAGTTCTCAATGAAAGCCGAGCAGGCGTTTCGCGCCCACTTTACACTGCAGGAGATGACCGCAGCCTACATGAAACTCTACGAAAGTACGCCGCGAGCACAACGGCTGCGCAAGGCTCGCTAATCAACTTTCGCAAGCTGCTCGGGCTTGCGGTCATACACGGTTCGCGAAAGCAGTCTTCCCGGGTTCCCGACACAGATGTGGCCGGCCGGCACATCCTTCGTTACGACGGCAGCGGCGCCAACGACGGCGTCTTCGCCGATCGTAACGCCGGGGAGAATGACCGCTCCTCTTCCAAGCCACACCTTATTTCCAATGCGCACGGGCCGCACGTCCGCAGGATCAACCTGCACTCCGGCGATCCGCTTTTGAGGATCGACCGGATGGCCGGAGTAGTCCGAGACTGAACAACCGCCGGCGATAAGCACGTCGTC
>DATAVY010000112.1:0-2789 GCA_036267495.1 Edaphobacter sp. | reverse complement strand
CAGTCAGTCGCGCCCTCGAAGCGGAATGCTCCGAGTGCCTCCGCGGCATGACCCGGGTGGATGTCGACCGCTTTCTCAATCAGACGCTCGTCTTCAATCCCGCCGGCGCCGGCATCTCCGATCTCCAGAAGGACTATCGCCGATTCCTCGGCATCCTCGGTCTTCTGGTCGTTCTCGTTTTGCTCATCGCCTGCGTCAACGTCGCCAACATGATGACCGCGCAGGCTGCCGCCCGCTCCCATGAGATGGCTCTCCGCATCTCGATCGGCGCGGGCCGTCGTCGCCTCGTCCAGCTCATCCTGTGCCAGAGCGCAATCCTCGCCCTTCTGGCCTCCGTCCTTGGCGCATTCTTTGCGGCGTGGTCGGCGCCCTTTGTGCTCAGCCTCGTCAATCCGCCTGACAACCCTGCGCGCCTTGCCCTTCCCGCCGACTGGCGTGTGCTGCTCTTCGGCATCGGGCTCATGATCCTCATCGTTCTATTGCTCGGTTTACTTCCGGCTCTCCGTGCCTCCGCCGTCCGGCCCGTTGCCGCGCTCAAAGGTGGGGAAGATCCGCACGCGCCGCGTCGTCTCATGCGTGGCGCTATCGCTCTTCAGGTCGCTTTCTGCTGCCTCGTCCTTTTCCTGTCTTCGCTCTTCGTCACATCCTTCCGGCGCCTCGAGAACCGCCCCCTCGGTTTCTCCACCGACCGTCTGCTCCTGCTCCAAACCTTTGCCGGCAAAGGCCAGCTCCCCGTGGTCTGGAATCAAACTGCCGAGGCGCTCCAGGCCGCCCCCGGCGTCGACTCGGTCGCCATCTCGGGCTGGCCCCTTCTTGGTCGCATCAGAATCAACAGCGACATCTCCGTCAACGGCGCGCCTCCCAGTCCGACTCCCGCCTTTTTCCTGAACGTTTCCCCGGGCTGGCTCTCGACCATGAAGATCCCCTTGGTTTCCGGGCGCGACTTCCGCCCTCAAGACACTTCGCCGGGCGCCGCCATCGTCAACGAAACCTTCGCGAAGACCTACTTCCCCGGACAGGACCCCATCGGCCACACCTTTGAACGCGGCGCCAATCGACCCATCAACAAGATCGTCGGCGTCACCCCCGACATCCCTGATCACGACCTGCGCGAGCCCAACCGCGCCGTCTTCTACGTACCCTTTGCCGGAATCGACAGCAAATCCGCCCCCACGGCCGAAGGCTTCGCCACCTTCGCCGTTCACACTGAGGCCAAGAATCCGCTCGCCCTCGCCGACTCCCTCCGCCAGCTCATCGCGCAGCGCCACAATGGGCTTCGCGTCTCGAACGTCACCACGCAGCTCGACCTGGTCCGCGACCAGACCGTTCGCGAGCGCCTGATCGCCACGCTCGCCGCTTTCTTTGCCGCCGTCGCGCTGCTGCTCGCCGGCATCGGACTCTACGCTGTGCTCAACTACTCTGTCCTCCAGCGCCGCCGCGAGATCGGTATCCGCATGGCGATTGGCTCGACGCGCGCTGGCATCGTACGCATTGTCACCCTCGACGTCTTCCTGATGATCGCGCTCGGAGCCGTCGCGGGCGTCGTGCTCGGATTTGGCGCGGCGCGCTATGTTCAGTCGCTTTTCTACCAGGTCAAAGCAACCGACGCGGATATGATCGCGCTGCCGGCGTGTGCCTTTCTGCTCACCGCGCTCGTTGCGACAGTGCCGGCCGTGCTTCGCGCGCTGCGCACAGACCCCACCGAAATTCTGCGCGCGGAATGAAGGGCCGATGCCAGAAGCAACCTTGAAACTTATCGCTAAACTGGCCGGCGTGGCCCGGTAACGGTGTCTCGCGTCGTAAATGGATCAGAGAACGTTGCCGCAGCAACCAAAGAGAACATCCTGGCGATGATCAGAGACTTGGGTTCCACGCCGAATATTCATGCGGCTAACCTGCGCCGGAAGAGATTGAACGACGAGGGTACAAGTGGTTCAAAAGAGTGGTTGGCTTGTGCCAACGAGCGTCTGAGAAAGCCAGTATCGCCGCGACCGCGGCGCCTGCGGCTTCGTTCTCACCGCCTCACGAGAAGTTATTGGTCGAATGCGTCTCCCTCGGGGGAGGGAAGCCCGCGGAGCCCGTATGTGGCACGACCACCCAAATCGCTCTGAGGAGCTCTTTCACCAACAAAGGGCCAGCCCTTGATGGGCCGGCCCTTTGGGAATTGGCTGAAGGATCAGGCGTAGATGCCGCGCTGCCTGATGGTGAAGGCCACGCGATCGATGGCGAGCATGTAGGCGGCGATGCGGTTATTGACGCCATGCGTTTTGGCGTAGGCGAGAACGTCATGGAAGCTGTCCGTCATGATGCGTTCGAGGCGTTGGTTGACTTCGTCCTCGGTCCAGAAGTAGCCCATGCGGTCCTGCACCCATTCAAAGTAGCTGGTCGTCACGCCTCCGGCGTTGGCGAGGATGTCCGGGATGATGAAGATATGCTTGTCCGCGAGGATATCGTCCGCCACGATGGTCGTGGGGCCGTTGGCGCCCTCGCAGAGGATCCGGCAGCGCAGGCGATCGGCGTTGCGGCTGGTGATGACGTTTTCCGTTGCAGCCGGAATGAGGATCTCGCAGGCATAGGTCAACAGCTCGTCTTTGTCGGCAGCCTCCGCTCCGGCAAAGCCGTTGATGGTGCCGGCCTGCCTGCGATGCTCGGCAAGAGCAGGTATGTTGATTCCGTCTGCGTCATAAAGGCCGCCATCGTACTCGGCGATGCCGACGATCTTGTAGCCTTTGGCTGCAAGGATGTTGGCTGCGTTGGAGCCGACGTTGCCGAAGCCCTGGACGATGACG
>DATAVY010000111.1:0-2247 GCA_036267495.1 Edaphobacter sp. | reverse complement strand
TCGCGGGCGGCGATGTAGTGAGTGAGGACTTTGAAGCCGGTGACGAGGACGCAGGCGACGACGACGGCGAGCAGGATGAGGGCGAGTGCGATGCGCGTGAGAATTTTTGCCATTTGGTCACAGGTTCAAGCCAAGCTGGACTTCTGAAACAGAAGCATACCCCAGGGGCTGAAGCCCCTTTTCCAGCGGCAGATTATGAGACCCGAGCCTAAAGGCTCGGGGTACCTGGAAGCGGCGAAGGCGAAAGTTGTGGTGACTCGGGTGAGAGGCGTTGCGCGCCAGGAGGGCGATGCCTCTCACCCGGATTGAAGCGAATCAGTCGCGGTTCTTTTTGGTGAAGATGTCTTTGGGGCAGAGGACGTGGACGCCGTCGTTGGTGTCGACGAGCTGGGTGATGTCGACGTCGCAGGCGACGGAGATGAGGGAGTAGGCGTCGTCGCGGGAGAGATGGGGGGCGTCGGGATTCTGCTGGGAGAGGAAGGTGATCATGTTGCGGACGGCCATCTCGGTGGCGGTCTTGAGGTCGGGCGAGAAGCCCATGGCGATGTAATAGCGCGGGGTTTCGGCGCGGGGCCAGAGGAGACGCGCGGCTTGATTCTGGTCTGGGGGGGCGTGGGGATTGGCTTTGTGGACGATGAACTGGAAGGTGCCGGTGAGGAAGGTTTCAAGGGCGGTGATGTCGACCTCGCCGTTGCCCTGGCCGGCGTGGCCGTCGCCGCCTTCGAAGAGCGCGCCGGGAGCGTTGACGGGGTAGAAGATGACGGAGCCGGCGGTGAGCTCCTTGTTGTCCATGTTGCCGCCGTGCATCCAGGGCGGGGCGGAGTTCCACTTGCCGGCGGACTCGGGCGGAGCGATGCCCATGGAGCCGAAGAAGGGATGGAGCGGGATCTCGATACCGGGAGCGAAGTGCGCGAGCATCTTCGTGCGATCGAGCGGGATGATCTTGGTGCGGCCGTAGGGAAAGTCGTCGGGGAGGAAGCCGCGGCCGGCGCCGAAGCCGTTGCAGGCGAAGTCGGTGTCGAGCTGAATTTTGAGGACGCGGACTTCGAGGACGTCGCCGGGCTGGGCTTCGGCGATGGCGACGGGGCCGGTGAGGATGTGGCCGCCGGGGCCGCGGTCTTCGCGGGGGACTTCCTTGTAGAGGCGGCCAAGCCAATCGGGGATTTGGGTTGAGGGGACACCTTCGGATTCGAGCCGCTCGGGCGGGCCGCAGGTGGAGGCGGTCTGCATGATGACGGTGTCGCCGGAGTGGACGGTGAGCGCGGGTTTGGCGTGCGCGGAGTAGAAGCCCCAGGCGACGGTGGAGGGCGTGGCGAGGAGGGTTTGGGTTTGCGGTGTCGTTTGGGCTGTTTGAGCGAAGAAGGGTGCGGCGATGAGCAGGAGAGCGGAGAGCAGGCGGCGTGTGGTGGTCATCGGTGAGGATGAGGATAGCGCAGTGCGTCGGATGGCTTCCGGCAAATTGTGCGAACCCACCCGTCCGCTGCGCGTACGGATGGGGCACCCGGCTTATTCATGCGCTCTTGAGTCCAGCGTTTCCGCGTCTCAGGGGATCGGACGGGAGCCATATTTCGCGAGGTCCGGATTTTGCGCGACCATGGGCACAGTGACCAGGAGTAAAGCGGCTAAAATCGCAGTTTTCATAGTTCGGGAAGACTTTCACCGACCAAAGGACAAGTCAAGATGACCGAATGGTTATCAGCGCCACTAGTGCTGCTGTGCGGCGTTGCACGGGCATTCTCGCGAGTGCCACGAGCATACCGCAGGGGCTGAAACCCCTTTCACTTTTTTCTGCGAGGAGAGACCCGAGGCTAAAGCCTCGGGGTACCTAGAAGCGGATCGCGCGTCTTAACGTGCGACACCAACGAAGCGCAGGTCGTCGGCAGAGGAAGAGGCGTGCGTGGCGCAGAGGGGCGATTGTCTGATTCAGCTTGCGGAGAGACGATTGAAGTCCGGTAGCGAGGGGGAGCAGGAGGCCTCGAGCCAGCGGCTGATGTAGATGCCGGCGTGGGCTTCTCCGCAGTAATGGCGGGCATCGGGGGCTGATGCCGCTTCTGCATTCCACTTGAGCACCTTCAGCTCGTCGGAGTTGCACTGAATCATGAACCAGTGAATTGGGTTCGAGCTTTCGGTGCCGCAAATCTCACATCGATACTGTGTCACTGCCGCCATGATGAAGCCTCTCTGGACAACAAGCCTATCCGCTGCGGGGTACATCTCTCCCGGACGAGACCAAGGATAAATGAATTG
>DATAVY010000110.1:0-7101 GCA_036267495.1 Edaphobacter sp. | reverse complement strand
TTTTGCACTGCCTGACCGGCTGCGCCCTTCAGGAGATTGTCGAGGCAGGAGACTACGACGAGGCGTTTGCCGTCAGGTGCGAGGATGAAACCGAGGTCACAGTAGTTGGAGCGGACGACGTGTTGAATTTCGGGCAGGCGCGGCGAGGTATGCAGCCGGACCATCGGACTGCCCTGGTAAAACTGCTGAAAGATTGCGCTGATTGTCGCGGCATCAGTCGCCTGCTTGAGCCGGAGATAGATGGTGGACAGGATTCCGCGCGGTATGGGCAGCAGGTGCGGGGTGAATTGAATCTGATTTTCTTCCAGGTGAAGCTGTTCGAGCAATTCGCCGGTGTGGCGGTGTCCGAAGACCGCGTAGGCGGAGAGGTTGTCGGCGGCGTGCATGAAGTGAGTGTTGGCGGTCGCAGCTTTTCCCGCGCCGCTTACGCCTGATTTGGCGTCGCAGATGATTCCGTGCTGCACGTCGACAATGCCAGCCTGAAGCAATGGTGCGAGGGCGAGAATGATCGACGTGGCGTAGCAGCCGGGATTGGCGACGAGGCGAGCTTGCCTGATCTCGTCGCGATGCAGTTCCGGGCATCCATAGACTGCTTCTGTCTGCAGGGCGGCGGCGCGCTCAGGGTTTGCGTCCTTGAGGCGGTAGACGGCGCGGTTGGCGTTGTGTTTGAGGCGCCAGGCGCCGCTGAGATCGATGACTTTGATGCCCTGCTCGATCGCTTCCGGCACCCACTCGCGGGATTGCTCGTGAGGGGTTGCGAGAAACAACACTTCGATGCCTGAATCCGCGATACGCTCCCAACTGAAAGGGAAGACCTCATTTGCACGATGATCTCCAGCGATTGCGAGTTGGGGATGGAGATCTTCGAGATAGGTCGGAGCCGCAATCGCTGCTTCGCCGGCGCGGCCCAGGAAGGAAGGCCTCGCTTCTTTCAGGCGCGGATGATGCAGCAGCAGGCGCGCGAGCTCGCCACCGGCGTAGCCGCTGACGCCGGCTATGGCGGTATGGGGCGCCATTGCTCTGGAGTCAGGGGTGGTGTGACCGGCGGAATGAATGAGTGCGGAGTTAGCCAAGATATCCTTCAATTCGAGTTTTCAGCAGACTTGCCTTTTTTTCATCGGGACAAATGATGAGGACTGTGTCATCACCAGCCAGGGTGCCTACGACCTCCGGCCAGTCCTCGTAGTCGATGCCTGCGGCGATGGGTTGAGCACTGCCGGTTGTCGTCACCATGACGAGGAGATTCATCGCCTGTCGCACTTCGAGGCCAAAACTTTCGAGGACCTCACGTATTCCCGGCAGTGCATCGGCGTCCGAATCGGGCCCTGCGGGGAGGGAATAACCTTCGGGTCCTTTATTCAGCCGAAGCTCGTGAATGTCGCGGGAGAGGGTGGCCTGGGTGACATGAAAGCCGCGGCCGGCAAGCTTGCGACGGAGATCGTCCTGACTGGCAACGGCGGTTTTTACCAGCAATTCCTGAATGACTGCGTGACGTTGTTGTTTCATTCGTCTGTTTTTACCTGCGCTTTCGCTTTTCCGTCGTCGATGCGGCTTGAAAGGAAAGGTGCGATCTGTTCTATGTATAAATATACACCGTTTGTGTATATTTATACATAGACTCGAGATCAGCTCCTGCAGAACCATCAACACTCTCCAAAGGAAGGTGTCGCCGCAGAACATTCGTGATTCTGCCCGACGTATAGTGAAGCATGGAACGGTATCCGGCATCTACTCCGAATCGAACTTCCCGAAGTGTGTCCATTCCGACGGAAGTGTCTTTGATCGATGAGCGGTTTGATCACGACTCGTGCGGGGTGGGGTTTGTCGCCTCGGTGGATGGAGTTCCCTCACACCAAATACTGCAACAGGCGCTGACCGCGTTGGGCAGGCTAGCGCATCGCGGGGCCACCGCTGCGGATGGCAAGAGCAGCGATGGTGTCGGAGTGATGACTGCTATCCCGCGGACTTTCCTGGTGAAGGCTGCGAAGCTTGCAATTGGCGAACAGCAGTTGCTTGGCGCCGGCATGGTGCTGGTGCCGGTTGGGGAGACTGGCGCCGAAGCGCTGATCGAGCGTTGCCTGGTGTCGCATGATTTCCGGGTGTTGTGCTGGCGGGAGGTTCCGGTTTCAACGGAGTGGCTGGGAGAGATGGCGCTGGGCACGATGCCGAAGATCCGGCAGGTGCTGGTGGTTGATTCCGGCGACAGCGAGCCGGAGACGATGGAACGCAGACTTTATCTGGCGCGAAAGCAGTTCGAGCGGGCGCATGCGCAGGGCGATGTGACCGGGTATATCTGTTCGTTGTCGTCGCAGACGATTGTGTACAAGGCGATGTGCACGGGCGAATTTCTGCCTGACTTTTTTCCCGATCTGGCGTCGGACGATTATGTAACTCCGTTTGCGATTTTTCACCAGCGCTATGCGACCAACACTTCTCCTACGTGGCATCGCGTGCAGCCGGGAAGAAAGCTGGGGCATAACGGCGAGATCAATACAGTGTGGGGAAATCGTGCGCGCATGACGGCGCGGGACTCCACGCTGCCGGTGGAGTGCAAGCCGGTGTTGACCGTGGGTGGCACCGATTCGACGAGCCTGGATGAGGCGATCGAATTGTTGTCGCAGAACGGAAGGACGCTGGCGGAGGCGGTACGGATGTTGCTGCCGCCGGCGACGGAGGGACATCACGCCTCCTCGTTTTTGCGCTATAACACGGATTGCGCTGAGCCATGGGATGGGCCGGCGGCGATTGCGTTCAGCGACGGCCAGGTGGTGGGCGCTGTGCTCGATCGCAACGGGCTTCGGCCGTGCCGTTTTGCGATGACGCGGGGCGGACTGGTGGTGGCTGGATCGGAGGCGGGGCTGGTGGATCTCGATCCGGACGAGGTGACGCACAGCGGGCGGCTGGGGCCGGGACAGATGCTTGTCGTCGATCTTGTGAATCACAGGGTCTACGAGGATGAAGCGCTGTTGCAGTTGTTCGACGCCGGAACGACGTATGTCCAGATGGCGGAGGAATCCCCGTTTGTTCCTGTGAAATCTTCCGCGTTTGACGTCGCGGCTTTGATAGCCGCGCAGAGGGGCTTCGGCTACACGCGCGAAGACGTGAAGATGATTTTGCAGCCGATGGCGATGGAGGGCAAGGACGCGGTGTGGTCGATGGGCGATGACACGCCGCTGGCATTTCTTGCGCGCGCGCCGCGGCCGATCTACGCGTATTTCCGGCAGCGGTTTGCACAGGTGACGAATCCTGCGATCGATCCTCTGCGCGAGGCGTGCGTGGTTTCGCTGCATACGCGACTGGGCCCGTGGCCGCATCTGCTGGATAAAGATGCGCCGCTGCCGGGCATTTCGCTGCCCTCGCCATTCTTGTCGCTGGGGCAGGTTGAGGCTCTGCGGCGAGGCGAGTATCCGCATAGGGCGGAGCTGAATCTGACGGAGCTTGCTGCGGTGTTTGCGCCGGAGAAATCGCTGGCGCAGGGGCTCGATGAGCTTTGCATGACGGCGATCCGGCTGGTGCGCAACGGCGCGCGAATCGTACTGCTCTCGGATCGTGCCGCGAGTGCGGAGATGCTTCCCATTCCGATGGCAATGGCGACGGGCGCGGTGCATCAGGCGCTGGTGGATGCCGGACTGCGCACGCTGACGGGGCTCGCCGTGGACGCGGGCGATTGCCGGGATATTCATCATGCCGCGGTGTTGATTGGGTATGGAGCGGGGGCGGTGTGTCCGTGGCTTGCGCTCGAGACGGGAAGAAGCCTTGCGCCTGCGGGCACGGATGCGAATGAGGCGGAGCGAAAGATGTTGAAGTCGCTCGATGCCGGGCTGGCGAAGGTGATGTCGAAGATGGGGATCTCTGTCGTCGACAGTTATCGCGGGGCGCATCTGTTCGATATTCTCGGGCTGCATTCGAGTGTGGTGGCGCGGTGTTTTGTGGATACGCCTGCGCCGCTGTCGGGGATTGGATTTGCGGAGCTGGAGCGTCATCTTCGGCAGACGTGGACTCCGGGCGATGCGGCGGTTCCGGGTTCGAGTGAGCTGCCGGATTATGGCTGGGTGAGGTTCCGCAAGGCGGATGTTTCGGAGCCGCATGCGTGGCAGCCGCCGACAGTGAAGGCGCTGCAGTCGGTGGTGGGGAGTGCGCGAAATGTTCCGCAGCCGTGGGACCCTGCGGGAGCCTTTGCGATGTACACGCGCGACGTGATTGCGCGCGATCCTGCGGTGCTGCGTGATCTGCTGGAGATTCGTCCGGCTGGGGCGGAGCTTGCGTTGGGAGATGTGGAGACGCCGGCGAGTCTGTGCAGGCGATTCGTTGCGAGTGCGATGTCGCTTGGATCGCTGAGTCCGGAGGCTCATCACACGATTACTGCTGCGATGAATATGCTGGGCGGCCGGTCGAATACGGGTGAGGGGGGCGAGGATTCGGCGGTGTATCGAGTGCTGCCGGTTGGCGCGGAGCTTGGCGATGCGAACGAGGGGATGAGCATGGTGGTCGCTCGATCGAGCGGGGGCACGGCGGTGGCGGAGGCGGTGGTTGAGGCTGCTGCGGTGCATGTTTCGCTGAATAACAAGATCAAGCAGGTTGCTTCGGGACGGTTTGGGGTGACGGCGGAGTATCTGGTGCATGCCGGGGAGATTGAGATCAAAGTGGCGCAGGGCGCGAAGCCGGGCGAAGGCGGTCAGTTGCCCGGGCACAAGGTGAGCGGGATGATTGCGCGGCTTCGTCATGCGCAGCCGGGAGTGCCGCTGATCTCGCCGCCGCCGCACCATGACATCTATTCGATCGAAGATCTGGCGCAGCTGATTTATGACTTGAAGCGGGTGAATCCTCGCGCCGCGGTTGGCGTGAAGCTGGTGTCGGGTTGCGGCGTGGGGACGGTGGCCGCGGGTGTTGCGAAGGCTTATGCGGACTACATCGTGATTGCGGGGAACACGGGCGGGACGGGAGCGGCGGCGCTGTCGAGTATTAAGTATGCGGGGAATCCCTGGGAGCTGGGGCTGGCGGAGGCGCAGCAGGTGTTGATGCAGAGCGGCATGCGCGGACGTGTGCGGCTGCGGACCGATGGCGGACTGGCGACGGCTCGTGATGTATTGATCGCGGCGCTGCTGGGCGCGGATGAATATGCGTTCGGGACTTCGGTGCTGGTGGCGCTGGGTTGCGATATGGCTCGGCAGTGTCATCTGAATACGTGTCCGACGGGGATTGCGACGCAAAAGCCGGAGCTGCGGGCGAAGTTCCGCGGGAAGCCGGAACACGTTGTGCGGTTCTTCGAACAGCTTTCGGGCGATCTGCAGCGTCTGCTGGCGCGGTATGGTCTGCCTTCGATCGAAGCTGCGGTGGGGCGCTCCGATCTGCTGGAGCAGGTTAAGTTTGATGGCAATCTGGATCTTCAGCCGATGCTGGCGAGGGTCTCCGAGGCGCAGGGGCGATGGATGGGAGTTCGAAACGATCAGCCGATGGTTGTGCCTCCGCTTGATGAAGCCTGGGTACTGCCGGCGCTGGCGGCGGTTGAGGCTGGGTTGCCGTTTGTGGTGGAATCGAAGATCGCGAATCGGGACCGGGCGGTCGGGGCGCGGCTGGCGGGCGAGCTTGCTCTGCGGCGTGCGCAGGCCGAGTTGCCGGCGGACGTCACCTTTAATTTGGATGGAATTGCGGGGCAGTCTTTCGGCGCGTTTGCAGTGGATGGGATGAAGCTTGTGCTCGATGGCCAGGCGAACGATTTTGTCGGCAAGGGATTGTCCGGCGGCGAGCTGGTGATCCGTGCCCGTGGTCTGGCGGCGAAGTACAGTGGACAGCATGTGATTCTCGGCAATGTTGCGTTGTATGGCGCTACCGCCGGGAAGCTGTTTGCCGCGGGTCGCGCGGGAGAGCGCTTTGCGGTTCGGAATTCAGGGGCGACGGCTGTGGTCGAAGGCGTCGGCGATCATGGTTGCGAGTACATGACCGGAGGCGTCGTCGTGGTGCTGGGGCGGGTGGGAATTAATTTTGGCGCGGGGATGACGGGTGGGTTGGCATGGGTCTATGACGGCGACGGCTCCTTCGTGTCTGGCCACAGATATCATCCGGAGTTTCTCCTCGCTGAAGCGTTTGGCGCGGTTGACGGCGAGGCGCAGGATTGTCTGCGGGCGCTGGTCGAGGCGCATGGGCAGCGGTCCGGCAGCGAGCTGGCACGGACGATGTTGACGGGCTGGCCCCAGAGTGCCGGGGCTTTTGTGCGGCTTAGTCCGAAGCCGCAGGTCTGAACTCTAAAAAAAATCTTGTAGGTGCATAAAAATGCATTTGGCCGGAATGAATCGCAGTTCATTGTTGGCAAAGGCGGGCCGATTCATTAGAGTGGCGGCACCGGAGATTTTTCGGTGTGAGGCACGCGCTGAAGCGACTGGGACGGAAGCGGCAGGGGAAGACGACGGGGCCCGATTCGCCGAGTGCCGGTGCGCCCGCGATGGTGCGGGAAGGCGAGAAACCGGGAAACGAGAAGTACCAGCGCATTCTGGATGCGGCGGTGGAGGTGATCGCTGAGCGCGGGTACTTCCAATCGCCGGTGAGCGCGATTGCCAGGCGGGCCGGGGTGGCCGATGGCACAGTCTATCTTTATTTCAAGAGCAAGGACGATGTGCTGCGGACGGCGATCGATCGCACGTTCAACAAGTTCTATGGCCAGGTGGAAGAAGAGTTCAAGACCCTGAAGGGCCCCCGGGAGCAGTTGGAGTACATCGCCCAGGTGCATCTGGAGAGTCATGCGGTGAACCGGAATATGGCGATCCTGATGCAGACGGAGATGCGGCAGAGCGCGAAGTTTATCGCGGAGTTTTCGCATCATCATCTGGTGAAGTACATCCAGGTGGTGCGCGAGGTGGTACGGAGGGGGCAGCAGGAGGGGATATTCCGGCGGGATGTGTCCGACGGCGTGGTGGCGCACTGCATGTTTGGGGCGATCGACGAGTTGCTGAGCTCTGCTGTGTTTACCGGGCGCATTTACGATGCGAAGGCGACGGCTGCGCAGGTTATGGATGTGCTCCTGAATGGGATAACGGCAGGTTAGGGCAGGGGAGTAGGGAATAGGAAGCAGGGAGTAGAGAGCAAAGGCGCTAAGGGCAGCACCTC
>DATAVY010000109.1:0-9896 GCA_036267495.1 Edaphobacter sp. | reverse complement strand
CGCGGTACACGGTGATGCGTCGCCGTCAGGATATAGACGTGGCTCATCTCGTGCCACAGCGTGCTACCCCAGTTGAAGTCGCCGGGCTTGCGTCCGGAGGGGCTGTCCATCGCAACCACCTCGCCAAAGGTGACGCCCAGCGCTCCCAGGCCCGGCATTCCCATCGTCCGCACCGCGAAATCCTCATGGTCGGGATACACCTCCAACTGCACCGGTCCGGGCAGCTTCATCTTGTATTTCTTTTCATACGTCGCGATAATCTTGTGCAGTTCCGCTTCGAAGTAGGGCTGCAGCAGCTCCGCTTCGTTTTTTCGCAATTTCAGAATCGTCGTGTCATCGCGAAAGACGACGAAGTTCTTGTAGCTGTCCAGCAACCGCAGGCTGTTCACTGTCGCGGCGTCGCGCTGGCCGTTGTTGTAGCTCATCTCCAACTGCTTGAGCGGCTCGTCTTCCTGGCCTAACCTCATCAGGTTGATACCTAACTGCGACCGCGCCGCCCATAACCTGGGATCAGCCTCGATCGCCTTGCGATAGTACGCGACCCCATCTTCATATCGCATGTGCAGCACAAGGTGGTGGCCGACGAGCGCGTAGCCTTCGCCGTATGAGGGATTCACGGCGCGAATCTTTGCGAACCACGCATCGGGAGAATGGTCGGCGAGTACCTCGACGGCCGCATGGACCGCCATCGCCTGCAATGCTTCGCCTGAAAGAGAAAGCGCTTTATCCGCTTCAGCGATCGCCTTCTCGATCTGGCCGTCTTCGAGCTGAAGATTCGCGATCAGCTCATGCGGCTCCACCAGCTTCGGATCAAGCTCCAGGGCCTTCGTCGCGTACTCGCCGGCCTTGCTGTCGAATCCGTCCGCGCTCACCAGCGCCAACCCCAGATAGGCCTGCGCATTCGCGGGGTCCTGCTGGAGCGCCTCGTTGAACAGGTCGACCGCCTCCTTGTTATTGAATCGTTCATGCAGCAGCAGTCCCCAGCGCACTCGATAGATTGGCTTGCTCGCAGGCTGCGCAACCGCCACGCGGAACATCTCGTTAGCCTGGTCATATTGTCCAAGCCCCCAGAATCCTTCGGCGCGCAGATAGGCATCCGCGCTGCGGCTCAATCCTTCGTAGCAGGCGCTTGCCTCGGCACGTTGTCCATGCCTGCGCAGAGTGTGGCAAACTTCTGGCGTGATTGGAGCAGGCGCGCCCCAGCACCGTGCTGCGCCTGGCAGAGCCAGCAAGAATACGGCGCCGAATTTGCAGAGCGAGGTCACTTTTCCAACTCTCCCTGTACGCTCGCCAACTGCAACAACGCGTCGGTCAACTGCTTCTTGTACTCGGATGGATCCATGGCTGCCTTTTGATACTTCAGCGCATCGATCTGTTGCTCCAGTTGTTCCTTCTTTGCCAGCAACTCCCGTTTTGCAGGATCGTTCATGGCAGCCTGGCTGGCGCCAATACGCACCACCGCCATGCTCGACATCAGGGCACCTTCTCTGCCCTGTGCCGCGCCAGAGCGGACCGCTTCGCCGTGCCCCGTATCCTGAAATACGGCGTGTTCCGTGGCCAATCGCTTCTGGGATTCGTAGAACGCCGCGGTCTTGCGGTCCGCATACTGGAACGCCTCCATCGCGCTGATAGACTCGCTCTTGTCCACGTCCGCAGTCGGATCCTGCAAGGCCTCCACCCAATAACGGGCGAACACGGTGGCATTTTTTTCTGTACCCGCCTTGGTCGATGCGATAACGGCTCGCCCTGATCGCTCGAGCGCGGCGACCGAACCTCCGCTCGCGCTGGTTGTGTTGACCACGAGCTGGCGCCGCGCCGGCACGCGGTCGCACATCGCCGCCAGCTCGGCAGCGGATACATCCGGCCCCGCCAGATTGAACTTGTACTCCACTCCATCGAAGGATCCGTGCCCGATCAAGGTCAGAACGAAGTCGTCCTCAGGCCTGGAGTCGCGAGCAACCTCGGCGATTGTCTCGGTCAAATGCGCCCGCGTCGCCTGACTGCCCGTCAGAGTATAGACATGGGCTTCGTTCGACGTCTTGAACACCTTATCTAAATCCTTCGCCGCCGCGGTAAAGCGCTGCTCATAGTCCGGCTCCCCACCCAGTCCGGCCACTGTCACGTAAAAGACACTCGCGCGCATCGGCAGTGCGGCCATCAGCAATCCGAATAGCGTGAGCGCGAGTTTCATATCACACCCCATTTGCGCCGCAGCAGCCACTCGCCCGAGATCAACCCCAGCAGGAGCAGAAACACGATGGGCATATTCCAGAGATCCTTCGTATCACGAACGGAGATGCCCGCTTCAGAGTAGGAGATTTCGCTCGGAAGGCGTTTCAACTCTTCCGCCTTCCAATAGCGGCCGCCGGTTTCGGAGGAGAGTTTTTCCAGCAACTCGCGGTTCTGTTCCGTGTGAAAGTTCTCCGCTTCTCCATCCGTGCGCTCGAAGGTCAGCACATCCCGCCCGAGCTCTTCCGGCCCACGCGCGGCCGTCACCTCGACAACGTACGACCCGGGTTTCTCCGCCGTCCAGTCGGCTTGAAACGTTCCCGCGTTGTTGGGCACGGGCGTCAAATCCACCAGCGTAGAACTTCCTTCCGGTCCGATTGCGTGCGCGACGACGTGGGCGTCCGGAGCAGGGGTGTACTCCTTGTTCCGCACCGTTGCCGTCAACCGAACTCGACCGGTATCCATCAGCCGTTGGACCGACATAGAGGCCTGCACCCGGCCGGGAGAATCCTCCGCTAGCCATCGCAGCAGCTGCTGCCAGAAGAGATCATGGGTTGGATCGCCCAGCGGCTGGTTCATCTGCCATCGCCATGTGCCGGAGGTCGCCATGACCGCGGTCCGTCCTCGACCGTAGTTCTGCGTCACCAGCAACGGCAACCTGCTCCGGCCGGAGTTCATCTCCGCCAGCACGGTTGCGCCTGGTTTGGGAGTTCCCGCATCCTGGTAGTCCATCATGTACGGCAGCTTCTTCCATCGCGCCACGTTCTTCACCGGATCGTCCAGCAGCCGGGTCACTGCGCTATCGGCGCCTGCGGCCGTGAGTTGCGCCGTAGCCGGATCGCGATGAAACGTGTTCTTTCCACTGGGAAGGAATGTGGGGAGCAACTCGGCCGCGCTGGATGCGCCCCAGCCTCCGTCGGCCAGCGCGAAGCGTCCGCCCAGAAATAACAATCCTCCGCCCCGTTTGTCGACGAACTCGCGCAACAACTCCTGCTGTTTCGGAGTGAAGTAGCCCGCTTCGACCGACCCGATAATAATGCCGTCATACCCGAACAGGTCCTCCGCGTTGACGGGAAATCCATCGGCCAGCTCCTTCGGGTCGCTGATTCCCTGACGATAAATCTTGTTCTCCGTCGTTCGCAGCATCGACACAACTTGGATTCCGGGGTCATCCTCCGCCGCGCGCCGGATAAACTTGTACTCCCACCTGGGTTCGCCCTCCACATACAGGATTCGCCGCTTGTCTCCGCTTACACTCACCAGCCGGGCGGTCGTATTGTTGGTGAGATTTTCTTCCCCGGCGAGCTGCTGCACCGAAAACTGCATCCGCTTCACCCCGGCAGTCCCTGCGTTGAAGAACACCGCCTCGGTCTGAATGGTCCCGTCGGCGGCCAGAGTCACGTCCTTCGAGGCCAGAAGTTTATCTCCGTCCCTCACCTCCAACGTCGCCCTGGCATTCGCATATCCGCGCTGATGAAAGCTGACCGCAGCCTTCATGCGTGAGTTGGCCATCGCCCGCGACGCGACGTTCACCTCGTCGATCTCGACATCGTGCCCGGCTTGTTCCTTGCCGAAACCCACGGTATGGACTGGCAGGCGCCGGTTCCGCAACGCGCCGATCGTATCCAGATTGATGCCGCCTTCATTCTCCGCGCCATCGCTCAGCAGCACAACTGCTCCGATCGGAAGATCCGCCGTGTCCGCAGCCAATTGCCTCAACCCATCGTTGATGTGGGTCGCGGCTGCTGTGGGCTGCAGGTTGCCGGCTGATTGGACCCGCGCGATGCCTCCGTCCAGGCGGTAGACGCGCGTCTGGAAGCGGCGCTGCAGTCCGGACAGTATGCCGCCGCTTCGGTCATCTCCCAGCGCCTTCACTGCTGCAGCCTCCCGTGTAGTCTTCCCGTCATTGCCGCTGTCGGGGATCGCCATGGTCCGTGAATCGTCGACCAGTACGGCAATCATGTTCTGCTGCGATTTCAACTCCGCGACAGTGATCGCCGGCTGCCACAGCAGGATCAGCACAATCGATACCAGCAGAGACTGCAGCAACCAGACTGCGCCGGCGCGCCATGTCTGCATCTTTGGAGCGGCTTCCGGCAGCCTCGACCGGATCAGCCAGCCCAGCCCGGCGACGGACGCAACGATCAGCAGGAGCAGCACCCATCCCGGCCACGAGCCAAGCAGAATGAACTTGCCTTTGGTAAACACCGGTGCCGGATACTTGAAAAAAAATTCAAACATGCCTGGGGCCTGCATTTCGAAAAACGCCGCTCTTCTTTTCCAATAGACGATCAATCAGACAACCAGACGATCAGTGGGTCATGCCATAAACGATGTAGTTCAAACCCACGCGGAAGGCCATCGAAGCAAACCGCTCCGGATACTCCGGATCGTCGGCCCACTCCCAGGCATCTCCCAGATGCATGTTGTGGCATATCGCGACGACGATGCGGCCATGATCATCGCGGATAGCGCGCCACTTCGGGACGTAACCATCCTTCTCATAAGTCCTGCCGGTGCGGATATATTGTTCGCCCGGCACTTGAAACCGGTCGTCCATGTCATAGAGCACATGGAAGATCTCGTCGTTGTCCTGGAGGTCTTCAACAGGACGGTTGGGAAACACCTGGCGCATGCCATTCATGAAATTCTCCCAGTCAGCGGTCCCGTGGAAGTCATCGACCATTAGAAAGCCGCCCTTGAGGAGATACTCCCGCAGACGCTTTGCCTCCTCGTCTGTGAACGACCAGGTCTGGACTTGTACTGCGTACACCCAGGGATAGTTGAAGATGTCGTCCGTATCCAGATTCACAACCTGCTCAGTCGGTCGTCCCTGAATGCGCGTCAGCCGGTTGAGCGCAATCAAAAACTGGCGGTCCGCCTTCGGGTAATCTCGCGACCAGGTCGCCCAGCGTCCGTATCCATATCCGGAGTATCCCAGGTTGGAGTTATAGCTTAGCCGCGACCAGGCAAATTCAGCTTTTACATTGCTTTGCGCAGGTTGATAACCCCAGTCGGCCGTCCGCTGAAAGGCGAGCAGGGTAGTGCAGAAAACTACCGCAATCACAGCAATCATCACTGCCTGCAGAAGCTTCATGGTGCGGACCCCTTTTCGGGTAGCGGAGATGACCGCGAGAATATCAGATATCCTCGCTGCTGCGCGCTTGACGATGCGCTCACCTCCGCGGTGCTTCCTTAGACGAAACGTACTTGCGAGTTGTTGCAGAAGTAATCTTCAATTTATTCCTGGCAATGCAACCGACAGCATCTGCACATTGTTGTCTTGGTTCCCTTTTGATGAGAGTCGTCTCGGCTTGTAAGCGTGTTTCTTGCGTGAGAGCATTCATCCAGGTGCGGCGTGAGTCCGCAACCATCTTCCGGAGTCAAACGACTGTGCAACGTCGCGATTTTCTTAGATTCGGCAGCCTTACTCTTGCCCAGGCGGCCGCGCCAAAGCTCCTCTCCGCCCAGATGTCAGGGCCTATGCCACAACGGGCTGATCCTGTGTCTGTAGATGGTAAGGCGGATTACACGCTTCGCATCGCTCCAGTCACAGTCGAGCTATCGCCCGAAAGGATCTTGAGCACGATTGGCTACAACGGTGCATCACCTGGACCTGTTCTGCGTATGCGTGAGGGCAAGTCGATTAGTGTTGAGGTGATCAACGCGACTGATGTTCCGGAGCTGGTTCACTGGCACGGAATGCTGGTGCCGTCCGATGTCGATGGGGTGGAGGAGGAGGCTACGCCCTTTGTTCCGCCGCGGGGGCGCAGACGGTATCAGTTCACGCCGCGGCCGGCGGGATCGCGGTGGTATCACTCGCATGCGATGGCGTTTTCGGATCTTCATCGAGGCTCCTATACCGGTCAGTTTGGGTTTCTTTATATTGATTCCGGTAAAGATGCTGGCCAATATGATCAGGAGATTTTCCTTTCGCTTCGTGACTGGGAGCCCTTCTTTACCAGCAACATGGAGGACACCGACGAGGAGGGGCAGAGCGATCCGCAGCTGGAAAAGCCTACCGTGCTTAACACTGATCCCAATGGACTTGAGGTGAACTCCAATACCTATTCGATCAATGACAAGTCGCTGGGGGCGGGAGAGCCGATCCGGGTGAAGGAAGGTCAGCGGGTGTTGTTTCATCTGCTGAATGCGAGTGCTATTGAGAATCGGCGCATTGCGCTGCCGGGGCATAAGTTCAGGGTGATTGCGCTTGATGGGAATCCTGTTCCTTCTCCGCAACTAGTTGAAACGCTGTTTCTTGGCGCGGGAGAGAGGATCGATGCGGTGGTGGAGATGAATCGACCTGGCGTGTGGATTCTGGGGGCGACGGAAGATGCGATTCGTGGTGCGGGGCTTGGGGTTGTGGTGGAGTATGCCAATCAGCATCGTCAACCGCAGTGGGTGAAACCCTCTACTTTGCGTTGGGATTATACGATTTTCGGGGCTTCTGCTGCTTCGGCTGCGCGGGCCCCGGATCATACTTTCGAGATGGTGTTTGAGAAGATTCCGGGTGGGGCGGGTAAGTTCAACACCTGGTTGGTGAATGGGAAGCCGTATCCGCATGATCAGGAGTTCGTTTTGCAGCAGGGGGCGCGGTACCGGCTGGTGTTTCGCAATCGGACCGATGATGCGCATCCTATGCATCTGCATCGTCATCAGCTGGAACTTACTGAGATCAATGGGGTCAAAACTTCGGGGATTATTAAGGATACGGTGGTGGTTCCTTACTATGGGCGGGCCAGCGTTGATTTCACGGCAGATCAGCCGGGGCTTACCTTGTTCCATTGCCATATTCAGCAGCACATGGATTATGGGTTCAAGGCGCTTTTTCGATATGCGTGATTGATATTTTTTTGTGCGGAGAAAACATCGTTTTTGCTGGGGTTTTTGGGGAAAACGGCGTGCAGAACGTGGTTTTTTGATGGTGAATTTGTGGTGGAATCGTGGTGATTTGTGGCTGGTTGATGGTCATTTCTTCGGGTGTGAAGATTTTCCCCGGATTGTGGATTTATTTTTGATTGATTCCCCTTTTGGGAATGGGCTCGCGCTGAAAAAGAGCGATATATCGGGCCTTCAGCCCTCCACGGCGCCGGCAAACACGTACCTAGGCCTGCGGCCTAGGCTGGTATAGGACGCGCCGTTGGCGCTAAATGCAGTGTGGTCCAAAACAACAACTACTTTTTAGCAGTCTCTGACGTCGTGCCCTAAGCGAAATGGACGTTTCGGCAGCGGGTAGTTAGTGATGCTGGGCGGTGGGGGGCTTCGACACCAGCGATTACTATTTCTTCGTGTGCAGGATGAGTTTCTGGACGCGCCAGTTTAGGAGTTCGGCGACGTAGAGGACGTTTTCGGAGGGGCAGGCGATCTCGTGGATCCAGCCGAACTGCTTGAGCTGTTTGCCGGATTCGCCGAGGACGCCGAGAACTTTGCCGTCGAGGCTGAGCTTGTAGATGCGGCCGGGAAATGCATCGGAGGCGTAGAGGACCTGGTTGGGTCCGGGCGTGATGCATACGGTCCACGGGGCGCCGGGGGACATGGTTCCGGTGGCGGTGGGGCCGGGTTTGGCGCCGATTGCCGGGGATGCGCTGGCGTAGTCGAAGGGCACGTCGATGGTGATCTGGCGGAGGAAGTTGCCGTCGCCGTCGAAGACCTGGATGCGGCGGTTGCCGCGGTCGGCGACGTAGATGTTTCCTTTGGCGTCGGCTGCGATGCTATGTGGGGTGTTGAACTGGCCGGGCTGGTCGCCGGGGGTGCCGAAGGATTTAAGCCACTTGCCGTTTTTGTCGACCTTGGCGACGCGGGAGTTGATGTAGCCGTCGCTGATGTAGGTGTTGCCGGCCGGGTCCCAGGCGACGTCGGTGACCTGGCGGAACATTCCGTCGACGGGGGGCAGCGGCGGGTGGACGTGTTTCAAGGGGCCGGCGCCTTCATCGGAGGCCTCCTGCTTGCGGCCAAAGACCATGACGACGCGGCCAGCGGGATTGAACTTGACGACCATGTCGGAGCCTTTGTCGGTGACCCAGATGTTGTCCTCTTTGTCGACGCGGACGGCGTGGGCGAAGGACCAGGCATAGAGGTTGTGGCCGATCTCGCGGAGATAGGCGCCGTCGGGGGCGAACTCGAGGAGCTGGGCGGCGGAGGCTCCGTAGGCTGGGCCGGTGGAGTTGCCACGCGAGAAGACGAAGATGTGACCCTTGGAGTTGACGGCTACGCCTGCGGTCTCGCCGAGGTAGAGGTTGGACGGGAGCTTGAGGAAGTTGGGGACGGAGTCGAAGGGGATTTCCGGGACGGTCTGACAGTGGGCTTCCGGGACCATTGGCATGATGAGGCATAGTGCGAGAGCCAGGCGTTTCATTACGATCACCTTGAGGTGGAGCGTGAGCCGATGATATCTATCGATTTGGCTTTGCTTAGGATGACAGATTTTTTGGGTGTGGTTTGAGGAAAAACAGACAATGGCGACGGCAACGGCAACGGCAAATGCAAATGCAACGACAACAACAACGGCAAATGCGGGGGTTCTTCGCTGCGCTCAGAATGACAGCGGGTTGGGGCGGGGTTGAGGGAAAACAGACAACTGCAACGGCAACGGCAAATGCGGGGGTTCTTCGCTGCGCTCAGAATGACAATGTGTTGGGGTGGGTTTAGAAAAGACGGGCAACTGCAACTGCAACGGCAACGGCAAATACAACGGCGTTTAAGATGAGTTTAGAAGGTTTGGGGTGGGCGGAGGTTGGCTTCGTCGAAGGGTTCGGTGGGTTGCCCCCATTCGAGGCTTCGATCGCGCCATGTGGGGTTGGTCGCGGCGATGAGTTGAAGTTTTTTAATTCGCAGCCAGCCCTTAATTTGTTTCTCTCGTGCTATCGCGTTATGGACGTTTTCAAAGCGCTCGTAATAGACGAGTTTATTAATTTTGTAGCGGGTGGTGTGTGCTTTGGGGTTGGTGGAGGTCTTGTGTTGATGGACACGGACGGGGAGGTTGTTGGTTATGCCGGTGTATAGCTTTTGGAAGGTGTTGGCGAGGATGTAGACGTAATAGGTTTCGGACATGGGGCCTGTTGGGGAACTATCAATCGCGAGTGACGAGAGGTGCGAAAGAAATGGTAACAGCAACAACAAAAACAAAGGCAACAGCAACAGCAACGACAACGACAGAAGCAAATGCGGGGGTTCTTCGCTTCGCTCAGAATGACAGCGGGTTTGGGTGGGGCTTGAGGAAAAACAGACAACGGCAACAGCAACGGCAACGGCAAACGCAACGGCGTTTAAGATGAGTTCAGAAGGTTTGGGGTGGGCGGAGGTTGGCTTCGTCGAAGGGTTCGGTGGGTTGCCCCCATTCGAGGCTTCGATCGCGCCATGTGGGGTTGGTTGCGGCGATGAGTTGAAGTTTTTTAATTCGCAGCCAGCCCTTGATCTGTTTCTCTCGTGCTATCGCGTTCTGGACGTTTTCAAAGCGCTCGTAATAGACGAGTTTATTAATTTTGTAGCGGGTGGTGTGTGCTTTGGGGTTGGTGGAGGTCTTGTGTTGATGGGTACGAAGAGGGAGGTTGTTGGTTATGCCGGTGTATAGCTTTTGGAAGGTGTTGGCGAGGATGTAGACGTAATAGGTTTCGGACATGGGGCCTGTTGGGGAACTATCAATCGCGAGTGACGAGAGGTGCGAA
>DATAVY010000108.1:0-10517 GCA_036267495.1 Edaphobacter sp. | reverse complement strand
TTTCAGCGGATCGCTGCTCGATCCCCAGGTGCAGATGCTGCTGAAGCCTTATGTGGCAGAGAGGCTGGGGTGAGGCGATGGCCGATCTAGTAAGCGGAGGGGCGGGGGCGGTGCGGGCGGCGGATGTTTTGTTGCGAAGCGCGGGAGGACGTTCGGTGTTGCTGCGAATGCCGGCCAATGCGACTGCGGCAGATACGACGGAGCAACTGGGACTGGCGACGCCTGAGTTTCAGGATGTGGAGCTGGCGCCGGCGGTGTTTCGCAAGGCTCGCCAGGCGATTTCGGCTTTGTCGGCGACGGCGGACAAGGGCGCGAGGTGGGAGTTGATGGTTTCGGCGACGGCGGTGCGGGGGCTGGTGGGGTCGCTGGAGTTTTCAGCGGCCAGCGTGTTGTTCGCGACGGCGTTTGGAGTGCTGATCGATGGCGTGCTGATGGAGGTGGTGTCGGCTACGGAGTCGGAGGCGTTTGGCGTTCCTTATATGTATCGGCTGGTTTTGCAGGTGCCGCTGGCGCTGGCGGTGTAGGTGTTGGGCTCTGTTGTTTCCCGGAGATTTGTATAGCTTCAGCAGAGGGCGTACCCCAGGGGCTAAAGCCCGATCGCTGCCGACGCCTGAGAGACCCAGGGCTAAAGCCTTGGGCTACCTAGAAGCAAAGGCGTGACGAATTTGGAAAAAGTGTTACTGGAACGGTTACATATATGGAGAGGTTACATATCAATGCAGAATGCTAGGGATACGTTTTATGTCGCGTTGCGGGACAGGCTGGCGGCGTTGAATCCGGCCAGAACGATGGTGCTTCGCGGGGTTACGCGGCCCGGGGTGCTGGTGGAGGAGAACGAACTGGCATCTGCTTACCAGCCGGTGGACGCGTTCAGCCTGCGCTGGACGGGGCTAAGCGTGGATGCGAAGGGCGCGCTGCCGCTGGTAACGATGGCGTGCGAGATTCGCTATGCGACGGATGGCGATTCGGGCAATGGCGGGATGGATCGCGGGCGGTTGTTGTCGGCGATGGACGGGGAGCTGGTGGCGGCGGTGAGCGGCGGTCCGCAGAATACTCCGAAGATGAACTATGTTGCGGCGGCGGGCGGATCGGGGAAGGCGCCGGTGGCGATGGCGACCAGCGTCTTCTGGGGCGATGTTGAATTTGCAGCGGCGGCGGTGAACGGGGAGCGGCTGGAGCGAGTGGCGACGGTTGAGGTGTTTTCCTACCAGGAAGCAGGTGAGTTGTGAGCACGACGGCGGTGAGTTTGGTGGGGGCAGTGGCTCCGGTGACGAGGCGGGTGCGGGGATATTTTGCGCCGGTGAACCGGACGGCGGGGATGCCGACGGTGTTCGATGCGGCGCAGATGGGGACGTTCGCCTTGAGCGCGCCGCCGGCGCCGTGGGTCGATCTGGGCTGGTGCGCGAACTTTGCGCGGAAGAGCGAGACGAAGGTGGGAGCGTTGACGACGGGAGCTCCCGCGGTGGTGCAGAGCCAGGTACGGACGCAGGTGGAGGCTACGGTGCAGCTCGAGTTCGAGAGCTGGGGGAAGTTGCAACTGGCGCTGGCAGCGGGATCGCAGCAGATGAACCTGCTGCGGGTGGCGAGCGGGGCAGCGGCGAATGGAAGCGGCGGGGTGGCGGAGGCGGCGGCGCCTTTGGCCGCGGGATCGACGGCGACTTCGCTGAACGTGGGGACTACGGCGGCGGCGGGGTTTCAGGTTGGAGACCTGGTCGCGGTCGATGTGGATTATGTTGCGCAGGTTGGATTTGTGGGAAGCGGTGTGAGCGCGGCGTATGTGAGCTCAGCGGCGGCGGTGGGCGGCGATATCAACTTTATCCGGCGGGTCTCGCTGAATGTGGGCCGGGTGGTGGGGATTGCGGCGGGGGTGCTGGAGCTGGGGAGCGCGCTGCCGGCGGGAGATCCGACGGCGGGGATGCAGGCGAGTCCGCTGATCGGGTTTGTGGACCGTGAGGGCGGCGGGTTCTTTCAGGAGTGGTCCGGGTTGTTCGTTATGGATGGAGAGCAGGGCGACCGGGTGATTTATTACTATCCGCGGCTGCAGGCGATGCAGGGTTCGGCGGAGACGGCGGAGGCGCTGGCGGGAGCCCTGGAGCGGGTGAAGCTGGCGGGGGCGTTTCGCGCGCTTCCGGTGAAGGACGGCAATGACGACGAGACGGTGTTGTGCTTCCGCAGCTATCTGCCGGGAGCGATGCGGGCGGTTTAGAGGATGCGGTTGCGGGCTTGAGGTGCAGATGGCCGGACGGCGAGGGCATCTCAATGAGAGATCGCCGAACGAGAGGGAACAAGGAGAGCGATGATGCATTGGAAACCTAGAGGATGGACGTTGATCGGGCTGCTGCTGCTGGCAATGCCGGGCGTGATGAGTGTAACGAATGCGGCTGCCGCGGCGCAGACGACTTCGGGCACGATTGCCACGACCCAGGTGACGGATACGGTCTTTCGCGCGGATGGAACGCCGGCGACCGGGACTGTCCTTGTGAGCTGGCAGGCGTTTACTACGGCGAGCGGGCAAGCGGTCGCGAGCGGGACGGCTTCGGCGACGATTACGAACGGAGCGTTGAGTCTGCAACTGGTTCCAAATGCGGGATCGACACCGATGGGAACGTATTACACCGCTGTGTACCATCTGGATGATGGAAGCGTGAGCCGGGAGTTCTGGGTGGTTCCGGTGAGCCAGTCTCCGGTTGCAGTGAGCGCGATACGCAGCACGGTTCTGCCGACGTCCGTGGCGATGCAGACGGTGAGCAAGAGTTACGTGGACACGGCGATCGCGGCTGCTGTCGCGGGGCAGCCGGTGGACGGCCCTTCGCCGTTCGTGATGAAGACGGGCGACGCGATGACGGGGCCGCTGGTGCTTTCGGGCGATCCGGCGACTACGAATGACGCGGCAAATAAGCATTATGTGGATGTGAATATCGCGGCGGCGGCGGGTGGGCTGGGGCAGAAGGTCTCGCTTCTTCCTTCGGCGACGCAGGCAGTGACACAGCCTGCGGGGACGCAACTGCAGGTGAACAACCTGAACGGGACCGAGTATGCGAGCCAGTATGTGACCGGACTGGGCAACAACGGCATAGCCAATGCCGTGACGAGCCCGGACTGCGCGAGCGGCTGCGACATCACGGTGGACCGGAGCTATTCCACGGGGGAGCACTATCCGGCGTTGAACAGCGGCCGTGGCGGAACCCATATCGAAGATAACCGGAATGGCCAGCGGCGAGACACTTTCTGGAATCCAATCTCGGCGGTTGGCGATGTGCTGGACGGCGGCGAGGTCATCGATGCGGCTTCGACACGAAGCACAGTGGCGGATGTTGCGGCGGGAGGATCGACGATTCCGAATTCCTTCGGGCTGGTGGTGAGGCAGGAAGGGATTACCGGGGGATCGAACCTGTTTCCGCAGTCGCTTGGGAATGTGCCCTACTTCAAGACCAACTACGATGCGATGACGGTGACGGGGATTTACAACACAATGGGGCAACATGCGCTGGATACGCAGGTGATTAACTGCTATGGGGTTGGCGACTGTCTGATCGGGTCGCAGTTTATCAACGCGTCGGGCGGCTTTCGCGATGAGGCCGATGAAGGGGCACATCCATTCGATCTGCAAATCCGAGAGGACTCGGCTGTGTTTCAGGGTACGTGCAGCGCGGGTTGTACGACGGGGTCAACGACGGTGACGATAGCGTTAAGCTCGGGGAGCGGAACCCAGGGGGAGGGGCGTTACCTGATCGACAAGAACCCGGCGAAGATCATCACGGCGGGAGTCTTGACGGGAGGAACCGGCCAGCAGAGCGGCACGCCGGGAGAGGGTGCGAGTTTCAGTGGAACGAACTTTCCGGTGAGTATATTTCTAACCACGGCGCAGTTGATACCGCCGCAGTCGAATAACGACGCTCCCGGGACGGTGACGGTCGCGATTGCGACGAGCGGCGTGCCGGCTGGGTTCGCGACCAATACGGCTACGGTGCCAAACCCAAGTGGGGTGGCCTGCATCGCGGACCCGGCGAGCGGCACTCCGCACAACCACGAGATGGCGAACTACACGGTGATCGATGGCACGCATCTGCAGATGACGTTGAACAAACCTCATCATGCCGGGGCGACGATCGCGTTTGGAGGGCTGTGCGGGTACGGCCTGGAGCAGACGGTCGACACGGTGGGTTCGATACGGCAGGTATTTCCTGTGATCGGATCGACCTCCCCAACGAGCCTTTACTATGCGGGCGGGTTGACGGCGATTGTAGGGCTGCAGGCGAACGTCAGCGCCTTTTTGAATGTGAGCCGGCAGATTGCCGCGATCGCGCGCAATGGCGGAGTGGTGACGGTGACGACGGCGGGCTCTCAGCCGGTGGACCTGAACGGGCTGACGATGACTGTTTCGGGCGTGGCCGATTCGAGCTACAACGGAAGCTTTACGGTGACATCGACAGGACCGAATACGCTGACGTATTCGCAAAGCGGCGCAAACAGCACGAGCACAGGCGGGACTGTGGCGAAGCTTACCGGCGGCTATGTTCTGTATCCGATGGCTGAAGTGGTGGGGGTCTTCGATACGGCGGCGAACAGTATCGACGGAAAGTTAACTCTGGCTCCGAATACGGTTCCATGGGCTGCCAACGATGCGGTGGAAGAGCCTCATTATTACCAGCAGCTGGTTGGCGCGGACGTAACCTTCGTCGGTCAGACGACGCCGAGGCCGACGATTGCGCAGGCGGCGGGCGTGCAGTACGAGTCGAATGTAGGGCCGGGATTAAGCGGATGGACGGTCACGAACGCGGCGCCGGCTACAAATTATTTTGGCAGCGGCGGGACGCATTCGGCGCCGCACGCGGCTTTCCAGGCGCATGGCATCTGGCAGCGAACGATGGATATGCAGGCGGGGGAGGAGAATGTGTTCAGCGTGCATTGCAACTCTCATGGCTGCGGGAGATGGAACTCCGGGTACAACCTGTTTGAGCTCGACAGCAGCGCCGGGGTGGATACGGAGTCGTACCAGCCGGGGACGAGCACGCTCGCGCTAGGTCTTCGGGGCGCGAGTTATCAATTCAGCCCGCAGGCGTTTACGGCGGGAACGATCAACGTAGGAACGGTAAACGCGACGAGATTGAATGGAGCGTTGAGCGCGGCTCAGTTGCCGCTGTTTGGAATCTCGGGCAGCGGACATGGTCCGGGCGCGGTGCCGGATCCTGGCGCGACGGCTGGATCGACGCGGTTTCTTCGTGAGGACGGAATCTGGGCGGTGACGGGAGGCGGCGGGACGAGCGGTGCTGCCGGAGGTGATCTGAGCGGAACCTATCCGAATCCGACGGTCGCCGGTGTGCATGCAACTTCGGGAGCGTTGGATAACGTGGTGATCGGCGGGACGACACCGGCAGCCGGAAGTTTTAGTACGGTGACCACAAATGGGAACATCGTGCTGAACGGACTGGGCAGCTCGAATCGGACGGTTGATTTCGGTGCGAACTTTGGTGCTCCGGCGCTACTCCTGTTTCACGCAGACGCCGGCAACAATTATGGCTGGGGGTTGCAATCGGGAGAGATGCAGTTCTTCGTGGGGTCTGGCGGTGGCTCCGAACACTTCTCATTCAATAAAACTGGATTCCAACCATCCGGGGTCAACGAGGTCGCGAGAATCTGCGCGAACCCGGTCAGCAACGCGTTGGACATCGGCAACGAGAATTGCGGCAGCGGCAAGCTGCTGGAGATTGGTGCGGGTGAGCAGTTCACCGTGGATACGAGCGGCAATGCTATTGCGTTGTCGTATCACGAGAGGCTGACCACACCTGCGAGTTCCTCAGCGCCTTGCAGTGCAGGTGATTTTACGGACGATGCGAACTTTCACTATGTGTGCACGGCTACGAATACATGGAAACGGGTGGCTCTGAGCGCGTTTTAGAATGCGAGCCGGTGGTTGGTTGTTGCAGCGATGTGCAGCCTGTTGGATGGGGATGGCAGGCTGCACTTTGTTGTGAGTTCGGGTGAGGTTTTGGTGCATGGGGGTGGATGGTGGGGCGTGAATGAATGGGATTTGAACGAGTTGCTGACGCTCGGTCGATTGATGGAGACGCGGCCGGCTGAGTTGGTGAGGGCGGCCGAGAGCTTGCTGAAGGTACGGGACAGAGAAGGGGTGGAGAGGCCGTTGGTGGCAAACGCCGTGCAGATGGCCTTTGAACGTCAGCGCGGGCAACAGAATATCGTGCTGAAGGCGAGGCAGATGGGGATCACGACGTGGGTGGCGGGGCGATTTTTCCTGAAGACGATTTCGGCCAGGGGTGTACTGACCGTGCAGGTGGCGCAGACGAGAGAGGCGGCAGAAGGGATCTTTCGGATCGTGCAACGGTTCTGGGAGTGTTTACCTGTGGAGTTGCGCGAGGGGCCATTGCGGCGGAGCAAGGCGAATGCGGGGCAGATGTGTTTTCCGGCGCTGGACAGCGAGTTCCGCGTGGTGAGCGCTGCGGACGAGAACGCCGGCCGGGGATTGACGGTGCAGTATCTGCACTGCAGCGAGGTGAGTCGATGGCCGGGGGATGCGTCGGCAACGCTGGCGGGATTGCGGGCGGCGCTGGCTCCGGAGGGCGAGATGGTGATGGAGTCGACGCCGAATGGAGCGTATGGATGTTTTTATGAGGAGTGGGGACGGGCGGCTTCGGGAGGCGTGGCGCGGCACTTCTTTCCGTGGTGGATGGAGGAGGCGTATGTGGCTGCTCCGGTAGAGGGGGAAATGCGCGACGAGGAGCAGCAGCTGGTGCTGGCGCATGGTTTGACGGCGGGTCAGATCGGATTTCGGCGGGGGCTGGAGGCGAGTTATCGCGGACTGCGGTCGCAGGAGTTTGCCGAGGATGCGGAGAGCTGCTTCAGGGCTACGGGGGAGTGCTGCTTCGAGGTGGAGGCGGTGGAATCGCGGCTGGCTTCGGCGGGGGAACCGATTGCGATTCGGCGTGGAGGCGCATTGCGGATCTGGCTGCCTCCGGTAATGGGCAAGGAGTACCTGGTCGCGGTGGATACGGCCGGGGGCGGGGCTGATGGAGATTTTGCTGCTTTGCAGGTGATCGAGGTGGGGTCGGGTTTGCAGTGCGCGGAGCTGCAGCAGAGGCTGGGGACGCTGGAGCTCGCCAGGGTTGCGGCGGAGCTGGCGAGGGAGTATGGCGGAGCGCTGATTGCGGTGGAGCGGAACAATCACGGGGCGGGAGTGCTGGCTTATCTGGATAGCATTGAGCGGTATTCGCGGGTGTATGAGCAGGCGGGGGTGGCGGGTTGGTTGACGACGGCGGGATCGAAACCGGGGATGGTGAGCCGGATGGGGGCTTTGCTGGTGGAGTCGCCGTGGATGTTTTTCAGCAGGAGATTGCTGGGGGAGTGCAGGACGTTTGTCACGATGGCGGGAGGAAAGACTGGGGCGGTGAGCGGGGCGCACGATGATTGCCTGATGGCGATGGCGATGGGGCAGGCGGTCAGGGCGGAGTTGGTGACGCGGAGGAGGTGATGTCCTGCCGGACGGGCCCACTGCGCGTGGGGCGGTCACTTCGTGACACGTATACCTTGTCGAGATTGATGAGCGGCTTGGATCCTCGCGAAGCTCGGGAATGAATGTTCGTGACGACCAACGGGAGTCCCGTTGCAGATGATGGCGCCAGGACCGGTATGCACGCCACGAAGTGGCCGCCCTCCGCGCAGGAGGCTCGTCCGGCAGGCCACGGGGGTTTATTCTGTTGCGGAGGTGTTGCGGCTTGGCGGTACTGGCGGTGCAGGCGATCAGGAGGATGCGGGGTGGGGCGCAGAGTCAGCTGATGCTGGGCGCGGACGGGAAGTTGTGGGTAGTGAAGTTTCAGAATAATCCGCAGGATGTGCGGGTGCTGGCGAACGAGCTGATCGCTACAAGACTGGCGGCGGTGGTGGGGTTGACGGTGCCGGCGAGCGACGTGGTTGAGGTGACGGAATGGCTGGTGGCGAATACGCCGGATATGTTTGTCGAGCTGCCGCGGGGACAGCGCCAGAGATATGCTTCGGGGTTGCAGTTCGGATCGCAGTTTGTGGGCGGGTTGATGCCGGGGCAGGTGGTGGATTATCTGCCGGAGCAACAACTGGAGGAGGTACGGAACCTGGCGGAGTTTGCCGGGATGTTGTGCATCGATAAGTGGGCGGGAAACTGTAATGGGCGGCAGGCGGTGTTTGAGAAGAGATCGCGTGAACGCAAGTACCGGGCTACGTTCATCGACCAGGGATTTTGTTTCAATGCGGGAGAGTGGACGTTTCCGGATTCGCCGCTGCGCGGGGTTTACCAGAGGAACCTGGTGTATATGAGAGTGACGGGGTGGGAGAGCTTCGAGCCCTGGCTGGACCGGATTGAAGCGATGGAGGCTGGGAAGCTATGGGAGATTGCGGAGGCTGTTCCGCCGGAGTGGTATGGCGGGGACACCGCTGTGATCGAGCGGCTGATGGAGCAGATGCTGCGCAGACGGTCGCGGGTGAGAGATCTGATTGCCGAGTTTCGCGACTCGGACCGGGAGCCATTCCCAATGTGGGCGCCGGGGAAGAAGATTGTTGTGCCTAGACAGTTCGCTGAGGTGAGCGGAGTGTCAAAATTTGTAATGTAACGATGGATGAGGCTGAATCGAGGATCGATGTCGAGTGAGCGGGTCCAATGCGAGTTCTTCCTGATCCGGTATGTGCCGGATGTGGTGAAGGGCGAGTTCGCGAATATCGGGGTTTTGCTGCGGGAGGCCGGCAAAGACGATAGCGCGGTGGTGCGTTTTACGCGGGACTGGAGCCGGGTGAGGTGCATGGATGCGGAGGCTGATATCGGTCTGCTGGAGGCGCTCGAAGGAGAGATCGGGGCGCGGCTGCGCAACGATGCTCCGGGTATCAAGCCGGTGATGGAGGTGCTTGAGGATACGCTGGCGAACTCGGTGCAGATGACCGGGGTGAAGGCTTGTCTGGCGGAGAGCCTGCCGGCGGAGATCGAACAGTTGATGAAGATGTATGTCGAGCCGTTGAAGGTGAAGACGGAACGGAAGCGGACTGGCAGAGCGGCGATTACAGGAGCAATGCGAACGGAGTTTGAGCGGGCAGGGGTGTGGGGGCTGATGCGGAAGAGGATTGCAGCTTCGCTCTATACGCGTGCGGGAGATCCGATGAAGATCGATTGCGGATACAGGGCTGGCTCGGAAAGGACCACCCAGGGCGGGGTGGTTCGAATGTTTCAGGCAGTGTCGCTGGAGGGGGATGTCGAGGCGGCCAAGGGACTGGCATACTCGGCGCCTCAGTTGGCGGAGGGTGTGCAACGGGTGGAGGGGGCCAAGCTGGAGCTGACGGCGATTGTGGAAGCGCTGCGGAGTGTGTCGGACACGGAGGATGAAGCGATGGAACGGTACCGGTTCGGCGTCGAGGCAATGGAGCGGCAGGAGATTCGAGTGGTGACATTGAGCGATCTGGCCAGAGTGGCGGAGACGGCGCGGATGGAGTTGAGAGTTTAGGAATAGGGAGTAGGGAGTAGGGAGTAGGGAGTAGGGAGTAGGGAGTAGAAAGACGGTAAGGCATGGCCCAGGGGCTGTGCCTTTTCTTTTTTGCGGCAGAGACGGAGAGAGAGGGAACATGGGCGTGCGGATGAGGTTGAAGGATGTTTGGCAGCGGCTGGCGGGAGTTGAAGCGTCAGTTGGCGACGCAAGGATAGGAGAGAGGAAGACGGCGATGCTGCCGTCGATCCTGAGTCCTTACAATCCGGCTGGGCGGGCGGCGCAGAATGCTTTGCCGAAGCCGACGGCGGCCAATCTGCGTAAGTTCGCCGAGACTCCGGTGGTGCGGCGCGCGATCAATGTGGTGAAGGACAAGATCGCGAGCATGGACTGGCAGGTGCGGGTGCGACGGGGTTATTCGGATGGTCTGGTGAACGATGCGGATGCGCGGTTGAAGACACTGCGCCACTGCCTCGAGGAGCCGAATACGTCGGACAGCTTCCGGGTGCTGTGGGAGCAGGTTCTGGAGGACCTTCTGGTCGGCGGGTTCGGGGCGGTGGAGATGGAGGCGACCGGCGATCCAGCGAGGCCGTTTCACCTGTGGGCTGTCGATGGGGCGACAATCCAGATCGATACCAAGTGGAATGGCGATCCGGAGAAGCCGCGATATGCGCAGGCCACTGGACGTATGGGGCAGGAGTCGCTGGTGCCTCTGCTCGACGACGAGCTGATGTACGTGCGGCTGAATCCGCGGAGTTATACGCCGTTTGGCCTGGGGCGGCTGGAGGTTGCGTTCGAGACGGTGAACCAGTTTCTCAGCGCGAACCGGTATGCGGGAAAGCTCGCCAGCAATTCGGTGGCGCAGTATGCGCTGTGGCTGAATGAAGCCACGCCGGAGCAGCATGACCGTCTGATTCGCTGGTGGCAGGACGAGATCGAAGGCACGGGACGGGTGCCGCTGTTGAGCTGCGAGCAGAAGCCGGAGGTGTTGCGGTTTGCCGGCGGCACGGATGCCGACCTGCGTCTGCAGTGGCAGGAGGCGTTGATTCGCATGATCGCGAA
>DATAVY010000107.1:0-9165 GCA_036267495.1 Edaphobacter sp. | reverse complement strand
TTCCATCTGCCGCACGCTCGGCATCGATGATGATGGGAATGTGTATGGAAGCTTCGGCGCGGGGCACATCTTTAAATATGATCCGCGCACGGACAAGATCAGCGAGTTTGAGGCGACTCTGCCGATTCGCGAAAAGGGAATTTCTCTGGGCCGAGATTATGGCAAATCGGAGACGGCCTGGCGCGTGGTGGTGTGGGATCACGAGACGGAAAAGTTTTATGGAATTGAAGAGAGTGCAAGCACACTGTTTTCGTTCGATCCGGCTGCACCACCTGGCAGCCAGGTAAAGGTACTCGGGCAGATGGCGGTTGCGGAACTGGCAGCGCAACGGAACGTGCCGTACGCGACACTGAGCCTGACACTTGGTCAGGATCACAAACTCTATTACGCTGCGGCGGGAGCGGAATTTGATTATGTAGGTAGCGCGCGGGCTGTCGCCTCGCACCTTATTACTTACGACCTGCGCACCGGTAAGGTGAAAGATGAAGGAGAGATGCGTCTCCCGGATGGGCGCGCCGTATTGGGTACGAATTCCGCGGATACAGGCCCGGACGGCACCGTCTACTTTGTTGGAGCGGTGAGCACCAAGGGCGATGCGCCGGGCGACGGTTACGGAGGGATGATTCAGGGCACTCCGTTTCGCCTGGCCCTATTCATTCTGCATCCGAAGGGAAATTGATCCGCATGCGATATCTTCTTTTGGTTTTGTTGATCGCGGCTTTCAGCATGCCTGCGTTCTCGCAGCGCGATCTGGATTATGACAACGTAGTCGTGTCACAGGACCGTATCGACGCCCGGCCTCTTGGATATCCACCGCTGGACGTAATTCCCGACGGCGAATCCGGGATTACAGCGCTTGCCGTTGCGCCCGACGGCGATGTCTACGGAGCAACCAGCGGAGACCGCGCCCATCTCTTTGTATTCAACCCCAGGCATGGATATGTGCAGCCGCTCGGAGTTATTCCTGGAGCCACTTCTATTCTGAATGCCGTGGTGGTCTCCGCTGCCGGCGACGTGTACATTGGCACTTCTCCGGATGGCAGCCTGCTGAAATATAGTCCACGAGACGAATACAAGAACCCCATCCATATTGGAAGGCCGCTGGAGGTCGCCGACCTCGGCAAGCCCGTGCCCGGAGAGAGCATTGCTGCCATGACGATCGACCGCAGCACAGGCACGATTTATGGGCTGACATCTCCCGGCGCCCACTTTTTTTCATACTCCTTTGCCGCGGCAAGGGCGGACGATCACGGAGTTGTCGCAGCAAAGGCACCTTTCGGGGAAAAGTTTGAAAAGAAAAAGATGATGTCGCGCATGCTGGTCATAGATCAGCAGGGAGCGGTCTTCATCTCCGGAGAGAATGGCTCGTTTTTTCGATTTGATCCGAAGAGTGACAAACTCGAGAGACTCGCTATTCATGCGCCCGCCATTCCGGGACGTGAACCGTGGACGGTGGTGGATGCCTTTCTTCTCGATCCTTCCGGAATGATTTACGGCGGCACTTCCGACGGATATCTCTTTCGTCTTGATCCGGGCCGGCTGACGGTTACCAATCTTGGAAAGCCGCTGATCCAGAACCGAATCGATGGCCTGGTGCGTGCGCCCGGAGGCAAGCTTTACGGGGTGGGGGGCGACCAGGAGGACATGGCCAGGGTATTCAGCTACGATCCTTCGTCGGGCGCGTACGATGTGCTTGGCTTCGTGGACGTCAATCGCAGGCCTTATTACACATGGCAAGCCTATGTGATAGGGGCAATGACCACGGGCCTTGACGGCACGATTTATATCGGGTCGAACGAGCGGATTTCAAAGCTCTATCTCTTTTATCCTCGTGTGGACGATGAGTAACGAGCGGGTCACGCATTGTGGTCCTGGCGGGATTATGAGGAACGGTATGAACATTTCGTCGTCTGCTATCGATGTCATCGGCGACACACCGCTGGTGGATCTCAGCCGTTTTGCCAAAGGCCTCGGTGGGCGCCTGCTGGCGAAGCTGGAATACCTGAACCCCGGAGGATCAAAGAAGGATCGTGTTGCTCGCCAGATCATTGAAGATGCCGAGATAGATGGCACGCTGGAGCGTGGTCAATCGGTTGTTGAGCTGACCAGCGGAAACACTGGGACAGGTTTGGCGATTGTGTGCGCTGTCAAGGGGTATCCGTTCATCGCCGTGATGTCTAAAGGGAACTCGCAGGAGCGCATGCGCATGATGCGAGCGCTCGGAGCCGAGGTGGTGCTGGTTGATCAGAGGGAGGGCTCGGTGGAGGGACAAGTGTCCGGGGGAGACCTTGAACTGGTGGATGCAGAGACCAACCGGATTGTGGCGGAACGGGGCGCTTTCCGGGCGGATCAATTTCATCACCGAGGGAACTTTCGGGCGCACTATCTCCATACCGGCCGCGAAATTCTGAACCAGACCGAAGGCAGGATCGACGCCTTCTGCGATTTCGCAGGTTCTGGCGGCACGTTCGCCGGTTGCGCGGCAGCCTTCAAAGAATATGATCCGCGAATCCAGTGTTATGTTGTAGAACCATCGGGCAGTACCGTGCTGGCGAGCGGCCACGTAACGCAACCGGGCCACCGCATTCAGGGCGGCGGGTATTCGATGCCGGTTCTCCCGCTGATCAATACCGAGCACATTGACGGATATCTCAGCGTGACCGACGAGGAGGCGATCGATGCCGCACGAGCGCTGGCAAAACTGGAGGGGATCTTCGCAGGATTTTCCTCCGGCGCAAATATCGCTGCGGCACGACAACTGATTGCCGGGCGCACGGTTGTGGTCACGATCAATGACTCCGGCCTGAAGTATCTAAGCACAGACCTTTGGCGGTGACGGAAGGTCATCATGTGGTATCTCAGCTGAAGATCGAAAGAGCGATCATCAGCCAATCTTGATATATTGGCACCGTGGACCTCAGACAACTGGAAATGGCTATTTCGGTTGCAGACAACGCCAGCTTCACGCGGGCGAGCCGGCAGCTTTACGTTGCCCAATCGGCTATCAGCCGAAAGATCAAAATGCTTGAAGAAGAGCTTGGCGAGCCGATTTTCAAACGCGTCAATAAGAAGATCTATGTGACGCCTGCCGGCGAGACTCTGCTGCGCTATGCCAGGAGAATTTTCCAGGACATGCGCAATGCCAAACTGGAGATATCTGAGATCGCGCATCTCGAGCGAGGTCACCTGCGGCTCGGGGCAGGGATGCTCGCATGCACGTATATCCTGCCGCCCGTTCTCGAGAAGTTCAAGAGCCTGCACCCACGTATTGAGCTGGAGGTGATTACGGGGCCTACCGATAGCTTGCTTTCGAAACTGGGCGACAACCTGATCGAGCTTGGCGTCTTCACACTTCCCGTCAAGCACCCGGATTTGCAGGTTGTTCCGCTTACGACGGAGGAGATGGTGGTGGTGACGAGCCCCAAGCACCCTGTTCTCTCGAAAGAGACCAAGATCAGCCCCGAAGATTTGCAGAAGTATCCGCTTATTCTCTTCCCCAAGGGAGCGCGTACCCGGAACGTGCTCGAAGCATTTTTTCATGACGCCGGGATTGCCCCGAGGATCGTGATGGAGGCGGAGAATGTCGCTCTGATCAAGCCTCTGGTGAAGATCGACCTTGGGATCAGCATCATCCCGCTGCATTCGGTGTTCGAGGAGCTACAGCGTGGAGAGCTTCACAGTCTGAAAATCAGAGATTTCAAACTGGTCCGCAAGGTGGGATTGGTATATCACCGGTCCGAGTACGTTCCGAAGATGTTGGCAGAGCTGATCCGATTATTCAAAGAGTGCCAGCGCAAACGTCCCTGACACGGACGCTGCGCGAGTCAGGAAACGAGACGACTATATCTCCATTGGATAGATCTGATCTTTCTGTTCTATTAGACAAACCGGATACCTGCTGCATATATGTAAGACATCGTGTGCTCTTCCCGTCCGGGGTTCCGGAGTCGATCAAAGGCGGAGAGTTGCTCGGATTGTCACCCAGCCGCGCGGTCGACATCAATCGTGGTGTAACGCGATCGGCAATGAGAACAGAGCCGCGGAGCGGTTTTGAAACGGCTGGCGAACACTCGCAGGATGATCCAAGGTGCCCATGATTCTGACTCGCCGCGAACTTTTAGAGGGAATGGGGGCGTTGACCGTTGCATCCGGTTTTCGGTCTTTTCCAGACGCCAATGCGACCGTAAACTCCGTCACGAAGAAACACGAGGGCCCACCGCAGCTTCCGGGAACTGATGCCTTCAGGATGGAAGGTGACATTGCCGCGCAAATGGTTGCCGGTATCCATCGGTATCTGCAGCAGCAGACTGACGCTTCAGTGACAACGCGCCAGCGGCTATGGCATCGGGATTTTTCCAGCAGCAAGGCCTATGAGGCATCTGTTGCCGCTAACCGGGAGCGGTTTGCCAAGGCAATAGGCGTGATCGATCGACGCCTGCAGTCGCCCGTTCCAAGTCTGGAGGTGCGCCTTGGCGACGATGCCGTTGTTGCTCTCGGTGAAGGCTACAAGGTTTATGGCGTGCGCTGGCCAGTGCTGGACGGTGTGGACGGAGAGGGGTTGTTGCTGGAGCCGAACGGAGCTCCGGTCGCGCAGATCGTGGCGTTGCCGGATGCCGACTGGTCGCCGGAGATGGCGATCGGACTTGCTCCTGGAGTTGCTACGGAGGCCCAGTTTGCGAGACGCCTGGCGGAGAGTGGATGTCGTGTGCTGGTTCCAGTCCTGATCAATCGCGACGATACGTGGTCTGGCAACGACCGTCTCGGGATTCATACGAACCTGACTCATCGCGAATTCATCTATCGAATGGCCTATGAGATGGGGCGCCACGTTATCGGTTATGAGGTACAGAAAATACTGGCCGCGGTGGACTGGTTCGCGAATGATTCCCGGGCGCCGCATATCGGGGTGATGGGGTATGGCGAGGGTGGGCTGCTTGCGATGTACAGCGCTGCAGTGGATACCAGAATTCATGCAACATGTGTGAGTGGATACTTCACCTCACGCCAGAACCTGTGGCAGGAGCCGCTCTATCGGAACGTGTGGACCCTGCTGCAGGAGTTTGGTGACGCGGAAATTGCCGGATTAATTGCGCCGCGAGCACTGATCGTTGAGGCATCGCGAGGTCCTGAGGTTATGGGGCCTCCGCCAGTGACGGCCGGGCGCTCAAACTCGGCGGCC
Organism: Edaphobacter sp.; assembly: GCA_036267495.1. Classification (GTDB taxonomy): domain Bacteria; phylum Acidobacteriota; class Terriglobia; order Terriglobales; family Acidobacteriaceae; genus Edaphobacter. Next base: position 3,986 of record DATAVY010000107.1, on the reverse strand, counting down.
TCCGGCACAATTACAAGCCCTGATCCTGCCGAGGTGCGTGCAGAGGTGGAGCGCGCAAGGCCGGTCTTTGCCAAGCTAAATGTTGCAGGCCGGCTATCCCTGGTCGCCACGGACGCGGACAAGGGCGGCGAGGCTGGTTGCGATGAAGCTCTCAGTATGTTTCTTCGGGAATTAGGGGCAACGGGAAAACTAGCCAGAGCAGGCCATGTTCCGATCGAGAGACGCGCCGGATTCGATGCTTCTGTGCGGCTGCACAGGCAGTTTGATCAACTGGTCGACTTCACACAACGGGCAGTGATCGAGGCGAGCACGGTTCGCGATTCGTACTGGTCCAAAGCCGACCGCTCCTCTGTAGAGAGCTGGGAGCGTTCGAGCGAGCCGTATCGGAAATTTCTATGGGAAGAAATCTTCGGCAAGCTCGATGAGCCTTTTGCCGATCTTCCTGTGCAGAGTCGCAAGATCTACGATGAAGCAAATTGGGCTGGCTACGAGGTCTTCCTGCCGCTCTGGGGCGAGGTCTTCGCTTATGGCATTCTGCTGCTGCCCTATGCGATTTCTCCTGGGGAGCGCCGCCCTGTAGTGGTCTGTCAACATGGGCTGGAGGAGCGGCCGGAGGACCTTATTCACGGGGACAGCGAGGGAGAGCACTACAACCATAACTTCGCCGCCGACCTAGCTGACCATGGTTTTGTCGTTTATTGTCCGCAGAATCCGTATATCGGCGGAGATAAGTTCCGCAAACTGCAACGACTGGCGAATCCGCTGAAGTACTCGCTTTACTCGTTCATTCTGAGTCAGAGCGAGCGCATGCTGGATTGGCTGGGAGCCCAGCCGTTCGTCGATCCGACGCGCATTGGCTTCTATGGGCTTTCCTATGGTGGCAAGACTGCGATGCGCGTACCACCTCTTCTGAATAGATACGCGCTATCGATCTGTTCGGGCGACTTCAATGAATGGATCTGGAAGGTGACGCGAACCGATGTTCCGTTCTCCTACTGCTTCACTCCAGAGTACGAAGTGCCCGAGTTCAATCTTGGCAATACGTTCAACCACAGCGACATGGCCAACCTGATGACGCCTCGTCCGTTCATGGTGGAGCGCGGGCATAACGATCCTGTTTCGGTTGATTCCTGGGTAGCGTATGAATATGCGAAGGTGCAGCGCCACTACGAACTGCTTGGACTGTACGACCGGACGCGCATCGAATACTTCAATGGGCCGCACGGCATTCATGGCGTGGGCACGTTCGATTTCCTGCATAAATCATTGAACTGGGGAGAGCCCTACCGCTACTAAGAGCGGCAAAAGGATGCCATATCTAATCGCGGTTCCAAGAGGGTTGAAGCATCTGATCAATCGCAAATTTCGATAGGTCCCGCCCGAACTTGATATTGGACGGCATCCTGGCCGGCCCATATAGTTCACGCTAGACGGATAACCCGGTATTCGGGAAATCGGTCAGCTGCCTGCTTCGGAGGCAGAAGTATTGCGAGGGCCGCAGGGCAATGAACCGCAGAGATTTTGTGGAAAGCATCGTTGGTGGAATTGCATTGTCCCGCATCGGCCGAGGAGCAGCCCTGGGCTCAACCCTCGAGGCCGGCCCAGTGACTGTGCGGCAGGGAGCATGGATTGATGGCGGCCTGATCGATGCGGGCGGCTCGCATGAGCCCTATCTCTTCACGGTGCGCTGCGGCGGCCAAAGCCTGGATGCGCGTAAGAATTATGAGCACGCGCAGAGCGAACCGGTCATTCGCCAATTGAAAGAGCAGGGAGTCGAGGTTTTTCACACCCATCTGTATAAGGGGTTCGGCATGGCCGCAGAGATGCCGGAGATGGAGGACACGGTTCGTACCGCCGAAATTGTCCATCGACTTGGCATGAAAATCGACACCTATATTCAGTGGGACAGCATGATGTACGAAACGTTTTTCGCCGAAGAGGAACGTGCGCCGGGTTGGGTCCAGTGCGATGCGTTCGGTCAACCCATCATGCTCGAATATGGATATCAGCAGTCCTTTCGCTATTTGCCGTGCTTTTCGAATCAGGAGTATCTCGACTATCTCAAGAAAGTAATCCGATTTGCGGTCGAGAAGGTCAAGACGGACTTTATTCACTTTGACAATTTCACGGTGAGCGCGGAGCCGTATTCGTGTCACTGCCCTGCATGTAAAAGCAAATTTCGCAATTATCTTCGGACTAAATATTCTCCCGCGATGCGGAAGAGCCGCTTCGGGTTTGAGAATGTCGATTATGTTAACCCGCCGCTTTGGAACGCGGATAATCGACCGGAAAAGCTGAAGATTATCTCCGACCCGGTCTTCCAGGAATGGATTGATTATCGCTGCCAGTCCATGGCGGATGCGTTGGCCCAAATGGCCGATCTTATCCGATCGCTCAATCCGGAGGTTGTGGTCGAGATCAATTACGGAGGCCTGGCTGGTGATAACAGTCCATGGATTCGTGGCACAGATGCTGCCCGCCTTTTGCCACGCACGCAAGTGTTCTGGGACGAGTCGGACAGAAAGCCTGGCCTTCTTCCTGACGGGAGGCTGATCACCGGCATTCGCACGTACAAGATGGCACGCACGTATCGAAACGTGGTCCTTAGCTATATTTCTGTCAGCGAGACAGCGATGGCCGAGTGTCTTGCGTTCAACCAGACGGTTGGATTTGCGGGTGTAAGTCCGCTTTCTCCTGACATGGTGAGATACATCAGCTTTTATCGGAAGCATCGCGAGTTCTATGTGGGAACGGAGGATGTGGCGCCGGTGGCCGTACTGCGCTCGTACCCGTCGATTACCTATAACCACGCCGGCGCGGGCTTGAGCGCCATTCTGTTCGAGCAGACGTTGATTCGGGCAAGAGTTCCATTCCGCCTTATTTTCGATGAGCATTTGTCTGAGCTATCACCGTCCAATTGCAAGGTTCTCATCCTTCCGGATTCGGAATGTCTCTCCGATGAACAGCTAACTGCGATTCGCCAGTACGTCGCAAAGGGCGGAGGCTTAGTCGCGACAGAGCAGACCGGATTTTACGATTCATGGCGGCGACGCCGAGAGGAACCTGGGCTAATGGACCTGATTGACAACCAAGTCTCCTCAGCTCGCGGAAGAAACGCGGAGGGGCGACCCACTCGAGAAGGTGCGAGCTCTCGAAAGGAGTATGGGCGAGGACGCGCCGCTTATATTCCATCCATCGAATTCGACGGAACCGAGCCACCCGACCAGCCTTATTTCACGCTAGGAGCGGAGTTCTGGAGGCGTCCGCGCAATTGGGAGGATCTGGCCGATGCGGTGAGATGGGCAGCCGGAAATAACCTCCCGATATCGATGACGGGCCCGGATTTTGTAGCGATGAATCTAGTCGAGCAGATTGATAAACGCCGGAGGATCATCCACCTTGTGAATTTCGACGCGGAGCAGAGTCCGTCGGTCCAGAACATTTCGATCCGGTGTTCTGCTGTGGAAGGAGAATCCCCAACTGCCGTGAACTTCTATTCACCGGAATCTGATGGCGCAAGGGCGCTGGAATTTCGTATGCAGAATTCGCAGGCAGTCTTTTCTGTTCCCACGCTGAAAGCTTACGGCGTGATCACAGTCAGCTGGTAGCGATGTCAGGGCTATGCACAAGTTTATCGGCTCTCCAGATCGGCGAGACCTCTCATGAATAGAAGAAAGTTCATCGTCGACTCTGGAGCATCACTGTTGGGCTCAACAGCGCTGCTACGGGGACGGAGATTTCTGGGCGCGCTGCTTCCAGATGGACCGACGAGCTCTTATGCAGAAGAGATGCCGAACATGCTGGTGTCATTTCTGGACGAGAAGTTGAACCGGCTGGCGTCGACATGGGATGAGAAGCGCGCACAGCTGCAAACGGCGCTGGATGTGCAGAAGCGGAACGAGACGGTACGCCGGAATCTATTGACAATGCTCGGCGCGTTCCCACCCAGGTCGCCACTGAATGCGAGAACGGTACGAGTGGCCGAG
>DATAVY010000106.1:0-21105 GCA_036267495.1 Edaphobacter sp. | reverse complement strand
ACATGGACACCGCGCAGATTCGCAACGGTATGCGCCGACCGCCCAGCAGTGAGCGCCCCCGCATTCAAAGCATCGCCAGTGCCCGTTAGAGGCTGGCTCCGTCTAACCTGCAGTCGATGAGAGCTCTCCCCCAGCCGCGCGCCCTCACAATCGCCAGATGGATGGCTGCGTTGGCACTGTGCTGCCCCGCTCTGGCACAAACCATCGCCCCCTCAAAACATCAGATTCAAGCTGCCGAAGATGCCTATCTGGCAGGGGCGCGCCTGCTGGACCATAACAACCTTACCGGCGCCGAGATTCAATTCGACCATGCCGCCAGGCTGGATCCCGCCAACAGCGATTACGCCAGTGCCTATGCGGTCACTCATCAGCGTCACGTCTCGCAGCTCGTGAGGGAGTCCGGCAGGGCCCGGCTCCTCGGCCAGAACGAAAAGGCCGACACGCTCCTCGCAGAGGCCCGTCTCCTCGACCCCGAAAACAAAATCGTCAGCCAGAACATTGATTCCGGTTCACGTCCAAAAACCTTTCGCCCCGAAATTGAGCCTTGGATACGCGACGCCCCTGCCATTGCCGGGCCCATCACGCTTCTACCTAACTCCACGACCAGGAGTTTTCACCTGCAGTCCGATGAGCAGGATCTGATCCGCCAGGTCTTATCCTCATACGGCATCCGCGCCAGCTTCGACGAGTCCGTCCAACGGCAGATTCTCCGCTTCGACCTCGACAACTCCAACTACCAGCACGCCGTCCCCATTCTGCTCGACATGGTTCACCTCATCGCCGTTCCACTCGATGCCCATAGCGTTCTCATCGCCAAAGCTACTCCGGAAAATCGTCAGCGATTCGAACACCAGTTGCAGGAAACCATCTACATCCCCGGCATGACCAACGAACAGATGGACGAGCTTGGCAATGTCGTCCGCAATGTCTTCGATGTCAAACAACTCTCCATCGAAAAGAGCGCAGGTACGCTTGTCATCCGTGCTCCCGAAGAAACGCTCACCTACATCAATCTCACTCTTGCCGATCTCATCGATGGCGGCAGTGAGGTCACGATCGACCTGAAGCTCTACGCTGTCGACAAAACCAACCAGCGCAATATCGGCGCCCAGCTTCCTCAGCAGATTGGCATCTACAACGTCGCCTCGGCTGCGCAGAATCTGGTCACAGCCAATCAAAGCCTGGTCGACCAGGCCATCGCTCAGGGCCTCATCCCGGCAGGATCGAGTAACATCACCATCGCCCTCGCCCTGATCGCCTCAGGTCTGGTTCAGAGCACGCTTCTCACCAACACCGTTGGTTTTTTCGGCGGCGGACTCACTACGACCGGCGTCACCACCAACCAGAATCCGGCATTCAACCTCGCGCTTACCTCGAGCGACACCCGCGCACTTAACGATATGCAGATTCGCGTCAGCGACCGGCAGTCCGCCACCTTCCGCGTAGGCCAGCACTTTCCCATCACCACCGGAACTTATTCGAGCGGCATATCTCCAACCTCACCCGCGCTCGCCGGCGTCTCCATCAATGGAGTCAGCGCCGCCAGCCTGCTCAACGCAGCCAACACCAGCCAGTTAACCATCCCGCAAATTCAGTATGAAGATCTCGGGCTTACCTTGAAGGCTACCCCTGTGGTGCAGAGGTCCGGAGCCATCAAGATGCACATCGATCTCAAGATCGAAGCCTTGACTGGCGGATCGCAGAACAACATTCCGATTCTCAACAACCAGCAGTTCATCTCCGACGTCACGGTTGACGATGGCGATACTGCGGTCATGGTCAGCAGCCTGACCAAAAGCGAAGCCGCCAGCATCAACGGCCTTCCCGGAATCGGCGAATTGCCCGGCTTTCAAACCGCTACGGCAGACAAAATCACAAATACCGATTCCAGTAACCTCATCCTTCTCATCACCCCGCATGTTACCCGCCGTCGTGCCAATATCTCGGCTGGCCCGCGGATCGCAATCAACCTGCCGGAGCCGTCAAACTAGCACCGCCCTCGACAGGCAGCCAAATGGAAAATACCGTCCCGTGTCCCTGGCCGCGGCGCGTTCTCATCCGGATACGCCCGCTATGCTTCTCGATAATCCCCTTGCTCACCCAAAGCCCCAGCCCCGTACCCGTCATCTCCTTCGTGGTCTGAAAGGGCTCATAGAGATGAGCCTGCATCTCAGCAGGAATCCCCTCCCCCGTATCCGCCACCGTCAGCCGAATCCCTCTTGTCCCGGTATGCCAATCCTGTTGAGGATGCAGCCGCACCAGCAAGCGTCCTCCGTTGCTCATCGAGTCCAGCGCGTTCCTCACCAGATTGTTCACCACCTGGCGAATCTCTCCTTCAAGCGACACCACCAGAGGAGCCTTCCTCAACTTCACATCCGCATCGATATTTCGCACCAGCAGCCGTCCCGTGTACAAGGCCATCACCGTACGCAGCAGCTCAGCCATATCCACTTCAGTCGGTTTGCTCTGCTGGCGGTTGAAACGCAATGTCTGCAACGTGATCTCAGTTACACGCGCCAGCTCACTCTGGGCCAATGTCGTATAGTGCTGTACGTCGTCCATCGTGTCAGACTGCCGGATCAGATACAGCAGATTCGTAATCGACTCAAGCGGATTGTTGATCTCATGCGCAATCGACGAAGCCAGTTGACCCACGGCGGCCAGCTTCTCCGACCTGCGCAATGCCTCATCTTGCAATCGCATCTGGGTCACGTCCGAATTCACCGCTACCCCGCCCATTATCTTCCCATTCAGAAAGATCGGCGCAGCCACACTGCGTATCCAGCGATCCGCGCGCCGCACCGTCTCGGTCGACCAATCTCCGGCCAAGGCGCGCTCCAGTGTCTTCAACTCGCTCGGAAATTCGCCTCCGCTCATCATCTTCGCCACATGGTTCGACCTCATCTTCGCTCCATGAGTCGCGATATACACCCCATGCGGCATGCTTTCGATCACTGCGTCCAGCTCCGCCGTCTTCTGTTCGGCAACCTCGTAGGCTTGCCGGAGGTCTTCCCGTTCTTTCCTTCTCTCCGTCACCTCGCGAAACGTAACCACAACACCTGTAAGCTTTCCCTCGATCATCATCGGGTGCGCGGAAATCTCGGCGACAAAGGAGCTGCCGTCTTTTCGAAACATCGTGTCCAGCACCTGGTGCAATCCTTCGTTGCTTCGCGCAACATCGTAGATCGGGCATTCCGCATCCGGAAAATGACGTCCATCAGGATAGTGATGATGCACCAGGGCATGCATGTTGCCGCCCACCAACTCCTCGCTGGCAAACCCAAAACTGTTCAGAGCGACGCGATTGACGAAGATACAATTCCCCTCAGAATCTACCCCCCAGATGCCCTCACCGGCAAAATCCAGCATGGCCTGCCATTGCTGCATCTGGTCCTCGATCTGTGCTGTCGGCTCGGTCTTCTGAATCATTCCACCCGCATTTCGAAAAAAACATAACGCCTCTCACGTGAGATGCACGTTTGCACTCCTCGCGTTATATGATTCGCGCCGATCGCAGCAAGAGCGCGCCGCTCCGCGTTGACCCCGCAGAACTTGGCCGTTATACTTGGTTCTGGAAGAGCGGGAGTAGCTCAGTGGTAGAGTGCTTCCTTGCCAAGGAAGATGTCGCCGGTTCGACCCCGGTCTCCCGCTCCAAATAATTCCTGCCTGCGGTACACTTCTCCTACAAAAATCAGGGCAGAAGATGGCCCATCCGAGGCGCGGTACCCAAGTGGTAAGGGAGAGGTCTGCAAAACCTTTATGCGTCGGTTCGATCCCGACCCGCGCCTCCAACTTCTTCTCGCAGCATGAGATCAGCTGATCGAACCCATCCCGCCGTCTGTGCGGCCAATCAGGCGTCACGCCGTCGGCCTTCTCGCAGCCAACTGTAAGTCAAGTCATCTTAGGGGTGTAACTTGCGTTTCCTTGCCTTCTGACGCTGACCATCAAGATACGCGCCATACAAAACCAATGCGACTCCCGCAGCTCCCGCTGCCAGCTTGAGTGATAACCAGATCATTGAATTCTCCCCTCCTGTACAAAGACTTTAGCGATCCATCCGATTGAATAACTTCGGCCATCCTGTCTATTCGGACTCGCTTCCGCACATCCAGGGTTGCCAGGTGTTCGTTCTCACAAGACCACATCCGCCGATTTGGTATTCACGGACAACACGTGATCCTGCCAGTTCGCATCTCAATTACAGGATGGAGGAAATATCCAATGAAAAAGATACTGATGCTGCTCTGCGTAGCAGGCGTATGCATGCCCTCGTTGGCCGCGACTGACAAAAGCGCCCTCGATCAGCGAGTGGAAGCTTCAAAGAGCGTGATCGACGAGATCATGCGAACTCCGGACAAGAGCATTCCTGCAAGCGTTATGCGGAAAGCAACCTGCATTGCTGTGGTTCCGAGCTTCAAGAAAGGCGCATTCATCGTCGGCGCACAATATGGACAAGGAGTTGTGACCTGCCGGACAGGTCATGGGTGGAGCGGTCCCGTCTTCATACGCATGGAGGGCGGCTCTTTTGGTTTCCAGGCAGGCGGACAAGGAACGGATCTGGTACTGGTAGCCGTAAATCAGAAAGGCATGCAGGATCTGTTGAAGAGCAAGTTCAAGATCGGCGGTGATGCTGCCGCGTCAGCTGGTCCTGTGGGCCGCAATGCGCAGGCTTCCACAGACTGGAAGATGAATGCAGAACTTCTCACTTATTCGCGGAGCAAGGGGTTGCTTGCTGGAATTGATCTGGACGGCACTTCAGTCAGTCAGAACAGCGATGACACTACGGCGTATTACGGATCCACACATCCCCTGAACCAGATCCTGAATGGCGACGTGACACCGCCCGCAAGCGCAGAATCATTCGTTCAGGCTGTGGAATCCTATTCGCGCCAAAGCTGATCGCAGGCGAAGGTCTTGCTCTTCTCTCGGGCGCTCTGATGACGATCGGTGAGCTCATTGGGGCTGGTGTGCGTGAAGTTCGATGGCCGGTCTTGCGTGCAAACAATGGATCAAACCTGCAAAACGTCGCCATCGCGAGCGACCATCTCATACAGCACCGGATTAACGAAGAAGCCGAGGAAGAGCCGCGAAACCAGGCCCGCGACAATCACGATCGCAAAAGGCTTCTGTGTGTCTGATCCAATACCGGTCGAAAGCGCCGCCGGCAGAAGGCCCAGGCAAGCCACCAGTGCAGTCATCATGATCGGACGCAGACGCAGCAGAGATGCCTCCCGAGTCGCCGTCCGAATATCTTTATTCTCCAGACGCAGCTTGTTGATATACGAAACAAGAATCACCGCCGTCTCAACCGACACCCCCATCAGCGCAAGCAGGCCCAGCGCCGACGACACGCTGAACGGCGTATGCGTCAGCTTCAACGCAATCAGTGCACCCACAGGCTCCGTCAGCAGGACGCCAAGAGCAATCGTCATGGGAAACTTGAAGTTGCCATAAAGCGCGAACAGAATCATGAAAATAATCAGCACAGCCAGTGGTCCGATAAATTCCATCTGGTGCTTTGCCGCAAGAAATTCGCCATATTCCCCGCCCCAGCTGATCCGATATCCGGCCGGCAAAGACTTTTCAATATCCCTGATCGCTTTCTGTCCCTCGACTACGCTTCGCTCAAGATCGCGCCCCTCGATGCTGTACTGCACGCCGATGTAACGCGAATTGCTTTCCCGATAGATGAACGACGCACCGCTGGCCTCATGGATATTCGAGAGATCGCTCAAAGGAATCTGCTGGCCCGTCGGCGTCCCCACCAGCAGATTGCCTATCTGTTGCGCGTTTTCCCGGAACTCCGGTTTCATTCGCACCACAAGATCGAACAGCTTCTCGCCCTGAATCACCTGCGTCGCCGCCTGACCCCCCACAGCCGCCTGCACCACCGCCTCCACATCCGCCACATTGATGCCGTATCGCGCAATCTTGTCGCGATCGACATCGATCAGCAGACTCGGCTGCCCAAGTTCGCGCACAACTGTCAACTCCGCAAACCCAGGTACCTGCGAAAGCCGCCGCTTGATCTCCAGCGCCTTGCTCTGCAGAACATTCAGGTCGGGCCCATAAATCTTCACATCGAGAGCGCTCTTCAATCCGGTCAACGCCTCGTCGACGGCATCTTCCGCTGGCTGCGTGTAATTGAAAATAACTCCGGGAAATGCACTGAGGTGTTTTTGAACATCTTCCGTAAGCTCAGCCTTTGTGTGGATGGACCCCGTCTTCCACGAAGCGTCGTTATATGGCTTCAAACCTACATAGAATTCATCATTGAAAAATCCAGTCGGGTCCGTGCCGTCATCCGGACGTCCAAGCTCCGACCCTACATCGGTCACCATCGGATACTTCAACATCAGCGTGCGGATCTTCGGAGAAAGCTTGCTCGCCTCCTCGAACGAAACCGTATACGGCATCGTCGCGCGCACCCAAAGCGCACCCTCATCCAGGTGTGGCATAAATTCGCCGCCGATGAAAGGAACCAGCAGCAGCGTCGCAGCGAAGATCAACGTCGCCACCACCATCGTTATCTTCGGATGATCGAGACACCAGTCGAGTTCGATAGCATACTGTTTGCGAACCCACTCGAACGGCTTGTTCACTCGTTCATGCACGCCTCGTTTGAACCAGTAGGCGCACAGGACAGGCACCAACGTGAGCGTCAGAATCAATGCCCCGACCAGCGCAATCGACACCGTATCCGCCATCGGCCGGAACAGCTTCCCCGAGGGCCCAGTCAGCGCGTAGATCGGCAGATATCCCGCAATGATGACCGCGACCGAATAAAAGATCGGACGGTCCACATCCTTCGCAGCCGCCAGTATCACTTCGTTGAGGTTGTAATCCTGCCCTTCGCGCTCGCCCAGTTCGCGGAACACATTCTCCACCATAACCAGCGTTCCATCGATCAGAATTCCAAAGTCAATGGCCCCAATCGAAAGCAGGTTTGCAGCAACCCCGCGCGCATGCAGAAAGATAAACGAAAACAAAAGAGCCAGCGGTATGGTCAACGCGACAATCACCGCGGCACGCAGGCTCACCAGGAAAGCCATCAGCACAATCAGAACCAGCGCCATTCCCAGCAGCATGTTGTGTTCAACAGTGTCGATCGTCAGTTGAACCAGATCGCTGCGGTCATAGTAAGGCCGAACCCTTACGTCCGGCGGCAGAATGTGTTCATTCAGCTCCTTGGTCTTTTCCTCCACGCCTTTCAGAACATTCTGCGTCTGTTCCCCGCGCCGCATCATGATGACGCCCTCAACCGCGTCATCCGTCTTGTTGAATCCGAACTCTCCCAGGCGCGGAGCGTTTCCGATCGTGACATCTCCGATGTCATGAATGCGCACCGGCACGCCATTCTGCGAGCCGACAACAACGTTGCCAATATCCGACGTGTCGCGAACCAGCCCCAGTCCCCGAACGTAGTAGAACTGGCCTCCCTGCGAATAAAAACCCCCGCCGGCATTGGAGTTGTTCACGGAAAGCTGCTGGACAACCGTCGGCACCGTAATGTGATACCCATACAGCCGCGCCGGATCCAGAAGCACCTGGTATTGCATCACCGTGCCGCCAAATCCCGAGTCGTCCGCCACCCCAGGCACCTGTTTATATTGGCGCTCGATCACCCAGTCTTCGAAGACCTTCAGCTCCTGCGGCGTCCGGTCCGGGCTTTCAAGGACGTACCGGTACACCAGCCCCGACGGGCTCGCCAGCGGCGACAGCGACGGAGTCACGCCGGTCGGAAAAGTTACCTCACTCAATCGCTGGAAAACGACCTGACGTGCAAAGTAGTCGTCCGTGCCATCCTCAAAAGTCAATATGACGTCCGAAAGCCCATACAACGAAATCGACCGCATAACCGTCAGCTTCGGCACGCCGTTCATCTCGACTTCGGCCGGTACCGTGATCAGCCGTTCAATCTCTTCCGCCGCATGCCCCGGCCATTGCGTGATGATCTCCACCATTGGTGGCGAAAGGTCTGGATACGCATCCACCGGCATGTGCTGATAGGAAATCGTCCCGCCGACGGCAATAAACGCCACCATCAGCAGGATCAACACCCGTTGACGCAGCGCGAACTGAACGACATGATGAATCATTCGAAGCCGCCTCCTCAGTGTTGAAGCGAATTGGCAAACTGAAGAAACAGGCTGCCGTCGCCAACGACCTTCTCTCCAGCCGAGATACCCTTAAGAATTTGGATCTGTCCGTTCTGGCTCTGACCCGTCTCCACGTCGCGCCGGCCAAACTGGTTTGCCCCGGTCGCAACATAGACAAACGGCTGATTATTGTCATCGCGCAAAACAGAGGAATCGGGCACCGCGATCGCATCCGCTATCGAACCCGCCGTCACTGTCACCGTGCAATACATGTCCTTCTTCAACTTCTCACCAGGGTTGTCCACCACAATCCGCGCCTGCAGGGTCCTGGTATTTGGATCCAGCGCGGGAGATACATATGAAATCCTTCCATGAAAGCTGCCGGGATACGCATCCGTCTGCACTACGACATCCTCTCCATCGCGAACCACCGCAAGGTCTGCCTGATAGATATTCGCCAGCACCCATACCGTGCTCAGGTCGGAGATCGTAAACGCCTGCGTCTGGCCTGCCTGCACCACCTGGCCGGGAGAGACCATTCGTTCAACAACCTCGCCTCCGATAGGAGCAAGCACTGGAATCTGCGCTGACGAAGGCGCCTTCGCCAGATCGGCCGGATTTTTTATTCCCAGAATCTTCATCCCCTGCTCCGCCGCATTCAAGTCCGCCTGCGCCTGGGTACGATCCGATTCGGCCTGCTCAAGATCGCGTTCCGCAATTGCATGGTGTTGATAGAGGTCCTGGGCTCGAGCGTAATTTTTGTTGGCAAGCCGAAATGAATCCGCCGCCTTCAGATAGCCATCCAGTAACTGGGAATAGTCCGGGCTGCTCACCTCGAGCATCGCCTGACCCGCGGCAACATGCTGTCCCGGCACCACCAATATTCTGCTGACCGGCCCACCCACCTGCGAAATGACGGGCGTCGTCTTGAAAGCGTTGTACGCCACCGCACCCGTCAGCCGGAGCGTTCGCGTCAGCTTCATCGGCTGAACCGTCACAACCTGCACGTGCGACATCTGATCCTGCGAAAGTGTAAATAACTTCGCTGAGCTCGAAGCATTCGCAGAATAGGACGTCATCTGGTTCGCTTGTTCGCGATCGTTTGAATTGCAGGCCGTCAGCACAACAGTGCAAGCCAGCGCCGTAACCCATTGCAACCCGCGTCTTCTATGCATATTGAGTGGTCTCGTCATGGCACGTTCCTTGTCCCTGCTGCTTCACGAAGCTGTTCCAGCGCCAGCAGGTACGATGCCAGCGCCTGTCGGTAGGCGAGTTGTGTCGACCGGTAGCTGCGCTCCGCATCCAGAAAATCAAGCAGGCTCGCGGCGCCATGCCGGTAGGCGTACTCGCCGATGTCCCGCGACTGCTGCGCCTGGTCGAGATAACCCGAACGATACAGCCCGACTACCTTGTCATTGGTTCGCAAATTTTCGAAGGCGTCCTTCACATCCGTCAGCACCTGTCCGGTCGCGAACTTCTCCTGCTCCTGCGCCTGCGTAATGGCAAAGCCGGCCCGCGCAATCTCGCCCTGATTGCGATCGAAGACCGGCAATTGAATCTGTCCGAACAGAGACACGTCGTTCAAGACGATATGCGTATAGCTGAGTTGCCCGGTCACGTCTCGTTTGCCGATCGCCTTCTGCAGATCGCGCTGGCTGGTCGCAGCCGTCACTCCCAGCTGCGCCGCGCGCAAATCCGGCCGGCTCTGCAGTGCCTTCGCTTCGAAGTCCTCTACGTTGCCCTTCACCGGCTGATAATCAAACGACCCAGCCACGTCGTAGTCCTGCGGCACCGATTCGTATCCCAGCAGTTGCCGCAAATCCGACAACCCCTGCACCCGCGCCAGTTGCGCCGCCGAAACATCCGTCTGAAACTGAAGCATCTGCAGCTTGATCTTCAGCAGATCGCCTTCGCCAATATCCCCGGCTTTATATCGCGCCTCGCCAATGTCCACCGTGTTTTGAAAACTCTTCAGGTCCTGCTCTGCCAGCTCAAGGGTCGACTCGGCAAGTTCCACATTGACGAACTGCGAAGCAACGCTAAATGTCAAACTCCGCTCATTGTCCGCCACCTGCGACCGTGTCACGGCCGTGGCATCCCTGGCCGCCTGCAGCCGATGCTGCCTCTTCTTGCCTCGCTCGAAAAGATAGCTCAAGCCCAGGTCGAACTGCGCTGTGTTGTCGATATAGTCCGTGCTGAAGTTGCCAGGCTGAAAGATCGGCAGAAACTGCACATCCCCAAGAAGCACCGGGTTCGGCCTCAAATTCGCGGTCGTCTCCTCTGCCTCGCTCTGCTGAATCGTCGTCCGCGCTGCCAGCAGGCTGTGGTTGTGCTGGAGCGCCATCTGAATCGCATCATCCAGCGAAATCTTGACCGTTGTCGCCGGATTCTGCGCAAGCGCATGCGCGGGTGGGGTGGGCGCGGACTGGCTTGGCGAAGCTGGCGCCTGCGCACCGGCGGGCCGAAAACAAAGCGCTGCAGCCAGCAAAACTGGAAAACACCATCGCGGTAAACGCATAGGCGTTCACCTCCTTGAGAGGTCGATACACAAATGGGACCGTGCTTCGAACAGCACGTTAAGGAAGGAGGTTATGCGGCAGGAGGAGCACGCGCCGCAATATGGCGCGCGGCGAGACTCGGTATGAAACGATAGTGCACAGGCTCAGGCCCAGGCCCTGAAGGAATCAACGTCATTGCGCGAGCGCCCGATACTGGCGGCTCAATCGCCTGGTGACTTACATGACAGATCGGACAGGTGCTCGGCGAAAAGTTGGCATGGTGATGCCAAACCTCTCCCACCGTCGTCCCAACCAACAGCACAATCAGCGCTATCGGCAGCAACAGCCGCCAAATCCGTTTTTTCATCGACACCTTTGCGGACACGTTCAATGACCCTGCTGCAGTTCCGCTTAGTTTAGCCCATAATGCGGATTTTTGCCCATCACCGCTCAGCCCACCGCATCGGGATGGCAAGGAAACCGGCAAAGGCGACTTGTTTGCATTTGAGGCGCCTACTGAGCGCATACTGGTTAAGCAGATCGCGTGCGGAAATGAGGCTTCAGATGCAAACCGACCAATTCAGAAATTCGATTCTGAAGACTCTCGACGCGGAGGCGATCGCACGGCTTTGTCTTCGTCCAGTGAGGTTTGAGCTGGGGCACGAGATTGAATTTCCGGGAAACCCCATCGAACATCTGTTTTTTGTGGAAGAAGGGATGGCCTCGATGACCACCACCTTCGACGATGGCTCTCAGGTCGAAGTTGGGATGTTCGGCTATGAAGGAGTGATCGGCATCTCCGCCCTGATGGGAACCAAGCGCAGCCTGAACCGCATCTACACGCAGATTCCGGGTCACGGTTACTCCTGTGCAATCGAGATTGCCAGGAATGAGTTTCGCCGGGGCGGGCTGTTTCAATCGCTGGCGCTTCGCTACGTTCAGACCCAACTGCTTCAGGCGGCTCAGTCGGCGGGCTGCAATGCGAAACACGACCTGGACCAACGGCTTGCCCGCTGGCTGCTGCTGTGCGCCGACCGGGCACACAGCAATGTCTTCGCGTTGTCGCAGGAGTTTATTGCCGACATGCTGGGCAGCACGCGTCCTACCGTGTCGACTGCGGCCGGTCTGCTAAAGAAGGATGATTTGATCGAGTACACCCGGGGCATCATCCGCATCCTCGATCCAGTGCGGCTGGAGAAGAGAGCCTGCGAGTGCTATCGCGTTATCAACGACCACCTGGAGAACTATACCGAGTTCGATCCGGGAACCGATATCAGCATGTCCCACCAGCACACTACTTAGAGAGTTCAGCCGAGGTCGTTCTCTCCCGGTTCCGCGGGGAAGTTGCCTTCGCGGCGCATGCGCAGATAGCCGCGGATGAACGGTTCGATATCGCCGTCGAGGACCTTGTCGACATCGCCTACTTCGACGCGGGTGCGGAGATCTTTGGCCATGCGATAGGGTTGCAGGACGTAGCTGCGAATCTGGGAGCCAAACTTGATATCGAGCTTGGAGTCTTCCAGTTTGCGGGCGGTGGCCTTCTTCTTATCGAGCTCGTACTCGTAGAGTTTGGAGCGCATCATCTTCATGGCTCGCTCCTTGTTCTTGTGCTGGGAGCGCTCGTTCTGGCAGCCGGTGACCAGGCCGGTGGGAATATGGGTGATGCGGACGGCCGAGTCTGTCGTATTGACGTGCTGGCCGCCCTTGCCGCCGGAGCGGTAGGTGTCGATGCGGAGGTCCTCTGGCTTGATATCGATGACGATGGCGTCGTCGATTTCGGGAGAGACGAAGACGCTGGCGAAGCTGGTGTGGCGGCGCTTAGCCGAGTCGAAGGGCGAGATGCGCACAAGACGATGGACGCCGGTTTCGCCGCTTAGCAGACCGAAGGCGAATTCGCCGCTGATGGTGAAGGTGGCGGACTTGATGCCGGCCTCATCGCCATCCTGAATCTCGTTGATCTCAACCTTGAAGTTCTGGCGTTCGCCCCAGCGAATGTACATGCGCATGAGCATCTCGGCCCAATCCTGACTTTCGGTACCGCCTGCGCCGGGGTGTACGGTGACAATGGCGTTGAGAGGATCGGTCTCCTCGGAGAGCATGGTCTTGGATTCAAGCTTGTCGGCGAAGTCGACGAGGTCGGGGATCTCGCGGGCGAGGTCAGGCTCGGTGTCTTCACCCTCTTTGGCGAGTTCGAAGTAGGCTTCGATGTCGTCGGAGCGGCGGGCGAGTTCGGTGTCGTCGGCGAGGAGGGTTTCGAGTCGTTTGCGTTCGCGCATGAGCGGCTGGGAACGCGAGGCGTCGGCCCAGATGGTGGGGTCGGATATTTTTTCTTCGATGGAGGCTAGTTCGCGGCGGAGGCGGGCTGCGTCAAAGATACTCCCGCAGCGCGCGCACTTTGTCGCGGACCGGGGAGTAGGAGTATTCGAGATCGGTGAGCATAGGTGTCTTTAGTTTACGGCAAGAAGAACATTTGTCAGGAAACGCATTTGGCAAGGACCTCTTTGACGTAAGCCGATTTCGCGGCTGTGTAGGCTTCGCGGTCATTGCGAAACTTTGCCATCAGCTCCGACTTGAGATTGCCGTAGCGCAAAACCTCATCCAGGTGGGAGCGAAGATAGTCGCGGAAGAGCAGTTGCTCGCGCATCTCGGTCCCTGACTCCACAATGTGGACGTGGTGGGTTCGATGAGGCGCGGCAGGCGGAAGCCCCTTGACGAAAAACATGCGATCTCGCCGCGGATTGTCCGACCAGAATGCATAACCGATTGCCTCGAGCGGCTGGATGGCGATCTTACGAGCCTCCTGCACGGAACGAACTTCTACCAGAATGTCGATGATCGGCTTAGCCATGAGACCGGGGACGGCAGTGCTGCCGAAGTGTTCGATAGACAAGACCAAACCTGCGGACAAGACTGCCATTAGACGTTCGGCTTCCGCTGCGTAGAGCTTAGGCCATCCGGGATCATATTCGGCGAGGCGAACCTCATCCATGCGCGTCTCCGAAGATTTTGCGGCGGAACAGACTGGTTCCTAAGCCAAGAGCTGTGATGAAAGCGCAGACGTAGGCGAAGAGGTCGCCGTGCGCGGCGTAGAAGGTGAGGTCGCGCTCGTAGGCGAAGTGCACGCGGATGCTGGTGCGCTCGTGACGCGGCGCTGCGGCGGTGACGCGACCGTAGGGATTGATCGAACCGGTGATGCCAGTATTGGTGGCGCGCAGAATCCAGCGATGGTTTTCGATGGCACGCATACGGACCATGTTGAGGTGCTGCCAGGGAGCGCTGGTGTCGCCGTACCAGCCATCGTCGGAGATGTTGACCAGAACCTCAGCGCCATTCTTGACGAACTGGCGGACCTCGTCGCCGAAGATGGATTCGTAACAGACGAAGGTGCCGTAGGCGTGGCCGCGAAACGTGTAGACGGTGCGAACGGAGCCGCGATCCATATCGCCCGCGCCGGCAGTGAGCTTGCGGGCGAAGAAGAAGAAATTCTTGAAGGGAATGTATTCTCCCCAGGGAACGAGATGGATCTTGTCATAGCGAGCCTGGGAGCGGCCATCGGGAGTGAAGATGGCAGCAGAGTCGTATCGGAGATAGGGGCGATCGCCTTGCGTGTCGGGATTTGGGGCGATGCCGATGCTGCCTATGATCAGCAATGCGTCGCTGGCAGCGGCAAGACTGTTCATGCGCTGGATGAAGTTGGGGTCGGTGGTGAAGAAACCTGCGGGCGCTTCAGGCCAGACGATCAGGTCGCTCGGGGTTGGAGAATCCTCGGTTATGGCCTCCCCGGTCGCTTGACGGCGAATGAGATAGACGGAGGGGGTGCCGGGCAGCTCGGGGATTCCAAGAAGAAAACGCGGAGAGGGATAGCGGCTGAGATAGGAGAACGAGTCGAGCAACTGCCGGGTTGTAGCCTGCGGGCCAGCATTTGCGGCGCCGACTTCGAGATTTTCCTGGACGAGAGTTGCTGTCGCTGTCGTGGGAGAAGTCTTGGGATTCGCGATGAGGCGCAGGCCTGTGATGTAGAGGACGACGAGAACAACTCCGGCGACAGTAAGGATGAGGCGTGTGTAGCGGCGCTCGCGAATGCGAATGCGGATAAGCCAGAGAGCGTTGACGGCGGCGATGATGAAAGAGAGGCCGTAGGCTCCGGTGAAGGGAGCGAGCCGGGTCAGCAGCGGGTTGTCGACCTGGGCGATGCCGAGCAGGTCCCAGGGCAGCCCGGTGATACGGGCACGGGCGAGTTCGACAGCAACCCAGCCGAAGGGGACGAGCAGAAGAGCGGCCTGGCGGCCAAAGCGTCTGTGAAACGCAGCAATCAGCGCCCCAAAGAGCGCATGGTAGAGGCCGAGATAGAGGCAGAAGAGGATGAGAATGGCGGCGGCAACCGGTTTGGCGAGACCACCGTAGAGATACATCGTCTGATAGATCCAGTAGCAGTTGCCTAAGTACCAGAGGAATCCGCAGAGATAACCGAGAATGGCGCCCTGGAACGCAGTGAGCTTGCCCGCGTTGCCGTTGCGGAGAAGGGCCCAGAGAAGAGGAACAAGGGCGATCCAGCAGAAGGCGGTGCGCCAGAGAGGCGTGGGTCCCGCGATGGGGAAAGGCAAAATCTGGAGGACGCCGGAGAGTACGGCCATAGCCCAGAGCCGCAGGGGGATTTGTCGCATCGCGTTTGAAGTCTAACATTGCGCGATTTCACAGCTACAATAGTGAAGCGATGAACGCACTGGTCCAGGTATTGGCGAAGATCCTTGTTCCTCTCTTTTTCATAGGAATGACAGGATCGCTGTTTGTCGTTGTCTTTACTGTGGTGCGAGATTTGCGGCAGGTGTTATCGAAGAAAGATGAGTCGGACGGTGCCGACCTGTGATCTATCCGGCAAATTTCTGGCGAACGCATAGTGGGCATCAAGCTATAGTTGCGGGGGGCGTTCGTTTGACGGTGGCATAGGCAACGTTCTAGATAATGGGCTTCTCCAAACCAACTCTCGCTCCTTCGCAATCCAATCGCGTACGCCTCGTCGTGGCGTCGTCGGTTATGCTCACCTTCATCTCCTTCTGGCGGGCGGCTGCAATCGTTTTAAACGATCTCGGCTCGTCGGCTTTCTATGCCGGAGGACTCGCCGAAGAAGCCGTGGGCAAGGCGGCTCCGTGGCTGATTCTTGGCGTAGTGGTTTTCTCCTATGCGGTCCGGGCAGTCTATGTCGAGAGCTGCTCGATGTTTACGCGGGGAGGGGTTTACCGCATTGTCAAGGAGGCGTTGGGGGGAACCTTTGCCAAGGTGAGCGTGTCGGCGCTGATGTTCGACTACGTGTTGACGGGGCCGATCTCCGGAGTCTCCGCGGGCCAGTACATTGTGGGAATGATGAACGATCTTGCAGCGTTTTCCGCTGCGCGATTTCATTGGGCGACGGTTCCTCACCTGCGGCCGGATATTACTTCAGCATTCATCGCAATCTGCATTACGGGTTATTTCTGGTGGCAAAACACTAAAGGTATCGAAGAGTCCAGTGAGAAGGCCCTGGACATTATGAAGATAACGACGGTGATGGTCGTCATTCTTCTTGCGTGGGGAATATTTACGGTCGTCCACCGCGGGGCGGCGCTGCCTCCGTTGCCCATACCTTCGAATCTTCATTTCAGTTCGAACGCGTTGGGATTTTTGAAGGGCACCCCATTTGCCGCGTCGCTTGGATTATTCGGGGTGTTGATGGCCTTCGGGCACTCGGTGCTGGCGATGAGCGGCGAGGAGTCCCTGGCCCAGGTGAATCGGGAGATCGAACATCCGAAGCTGAAGAACCTGAAGCGCGCGGCGCTGGTGATCGCGATCTACAGCTTCATGTTCACCGGCGTGTGCACTCTGCTCGCTGTCATGATTATTCCGGATAACGTTCGCATCCATGTGTATCGCGACAATCTGATTGCGGGCATGGCGATGAACATGGTAGGCCCGCAAATTCTGAAGATTATTTTTCGCATCTTCGTCGTTCTGGTGGGCTTTCTGATTCTTGGCGGCGCGGTGAATACGGCGATCGTAGGATCTACAGGCGTGCTGATGCGCATTGCCGAGGATGGCGTACTTACCGACTGGTTTCGCAAGCCGCAACGGAAGTACGGAACAAGCTACAGGATTATCAACCTTGTCGCAGGATTGCAGTTACTCGTTATTGTGCTGACCCATGGCAATGTTCTTGTGATCGGCGAAGCTTATGCCTTCGGGGTTATCTGGAGTTTTACCTTCAATGCTCTTGCCATGCTTGTGCTTCGCTGGAAGTTCAAAGGGGAGCGCGGTTCGAAAGTACCGCTAAACCTGCGGATCGGCAAGTTTGAAATACCGGTCGGATTGATGTCGGTGTTTCTGGCCTTGTTTACGACCGCCGTCGTCAACCTTCTGACTAAATCCGTAGCGACGATAAGCGGCGTAATATTTGCGGCCGCATTTTTTATCGTCTTCTCGTTGTCGGAGCGGGTGAACAAGCGGCGGCACGATCGTGCGACCCTGCAGATGAAGGAACACTTCCAACTGGAGCATCAGGACAACGTTGGACGGGAGGCGCTGGAGATTCGCCCCGGCGCGGTGGTAGTGACGATGCGCGATTCGGCGGCTCCCTTTGCGCTGAAGTGGGCGCTGACGCACACGAATACCGACGATCAGGACCTGGTGGTGCTGGCTGCGCGGATGATGGGCGCCGGCGGCCCGGAGTACGTGGATGCGTCGGAGCAGTTATTCAGCGAACACGAACAGATGCTCTTTACCAAGGCAGTATCGGTTGCCGAGAGTTTCGGGAAACATATTTCTCTGCTGGTGGTTCCTGCGGGCGATATTTTTGCTGCGCTGGTACAGACCGCTAACTCGCTCGATGCGGCGGCGGTTGTGTCCGGACTATCGACGAAGCTTACGGCGGCGGAGCAGGCTTATCATGTCGGCCAGGCATGGGAGGCATTGCCCGAGCCCAAACGGCAGTTTACGTTTTATATCGTCAAGCCGGATGGGGCGTCGCTCAACTTCCATATTGGACCGCATGCGCCGGCGATCGAGCCGCATGAAGTGCAACTGGTTCACAGGTTATGGCTGAACCTGCGACGTGCGCCTGAGATGCAGGATTTACACCACAGCGATATTTTGTCGTATGCCCTGACGCGCATGGCGAGTGAGGTTGCACGCGATAAAGAGGGCACAGTCAAGGATCTGCAGAAGTGCATTGAGGACACCCAGCATCGTCACGGCCTGGGGAGAATGCGGTTCGAGGAACTGGATGAAGCCGGGCCACGCTATGCGATCGGAGTACCGCGTTCAGGCGCTAAGAATGAAAAGGATTCCTCTAACTCGACGGAAAAATAAAGTAGTTGCGGAGTTACTACTATTTGCAGGACGATAGATCGTTCTGTATCGTCGTAAGTGTGGCAGTAAGAAGCTGAGTTCAATAGCGGAGACGGTAGCTCAACCTGGATGCCAATGGAGGTAACACGTGGAAGTAAACCGTATTCTTGCGGAAATCGATGCTCAGATAGAGAACTTACAAAAGGCCCGGGCGCTTCTGGCTGGAACCACGACACCCGCAACTCGCGCAGGCCGGGGCCGGCCCAGGGGAAGCAAGAATGGTTCGGCGACGACGGGGCCTCGCAAACGCAAGCTGAGTCCTGAGGGCAGGAAGCGCATCGCCGATGCGATGAAGAAGCGTTGGGCCGAGCGCCGGAAGCAGAACGCAAAGAGCTAATATCAAGCGTTACCACGAAAAAGGCGCAGTCACCTCAAGGTTGAGGCGGCTGCGCTTTTCACATTTTCGGCGCGTTTATCTTCGGATGGGAACGTGGCGCGGATTAGCGGGTGATAATTACTTCGCGAAGGCTGTCTTTCGCGAGGAAGAACCGGTAGTTACTGAAACCAGCCAGCATGTTTTCGATCTTACGATTGTTGTAAACGTTCAGTAAAGGGTAGTTCCCTGCCCGCTGCATTTCAACAATATCGGTGTCGGTGAGATGGTAGCGGCAGAAGACTGTGTCGGGACTTGATGTCTGATGGAAGAAGGCAAGCATCAGGCCGCCGGGCTGCAGGACCTCGTGAATGCGAGATAGTACGGGAGCGACGAGAGCGTCGGGGAGATAGTCCGCGGTATCCCATAGAATGACGACGTCGAATACGCGGCCGGAGAAGTTCAGGTTGGCGTGGAGGAAGCGATCGACGTCGAAGGAAGGTTCCGCTCCATCTTCGCCCGGAATCACCCATTCCGGTTTGGAGGCTTCCTCGACGACGTTGGCCATATAGATGCTATGGCCGAGATCGGTGATGTAGTTGATATTGGTGGAGGAGGTAGGCCCGATATCTAGAATGCGAAGCGAATCCTGCGCCCGCAGGTGTTTCAACAACTCGTTCCATCCGCTTGAGTGGCGAGGCACACGTCCGGCATCGCCTCCGCGCGAATTGTTTGTACTGTCGCCGCCGCCGAAAAGGTTGCGCATAGGTCCGCTTCCCTTTCTGGTTTAAGCCTTTGGTTGAGGAAAAAGAGGAGCGCTTGCCTGAGCCGGCGGAGGGACGACCGGGGCAGCGGCGGCTGCTGAAGGTTTCGCCGTCTCCGGAGAGGCTTTGAGTTCGACACGTCCGGTGAGAACTGCGCTCTCTTCAATCGACAGCCGGCCGGCAAGAATGTCTCCTTTGACCAGCGCAGACTGACGCAGCTCGACGCGGCCGGTGGCTTTAACGTTGCCTGTGAGGTGACCGAAGATAACCACCTCACGGGCGCTCAGATCGGCTTTCACCTGGGCGTTCGGACCAATGGTCAGGCGGCTTTCCGGGAGAGTTACGGTCCCTTCCACATCTCCGTCGATGTAAAGATCTTCATTGCCGGAGAGCTCTCCCCGAATGACGACCGACTTACCGATGACGGTGGAACCCTCTGCTGGCTTCATAGTTTTTTTGTTCTCCCTGGGTGCTGTCTATTGCGGGTGGGTCTTGCCCGAACTATACCCAAGCTCATGCCGTGAGGCAACCTGCCCAAACTTTGCCGCAGCTTTGGCGTCTTACGTAAGATGGGCAGGAAGGGCATGCGATGCAGGGGGGAGGTGGCGGTTGGCGATAGTTTTAACCAGAACGCGTAGAGCAATTTCAGGCGCGCGCGTACGACGCAGCTGGAATGCGGCGATCTCTCTCATCCTGGTCAATGCGATAGCATACCCGCATTCCAAGGCGCAAAATGAAGAGCCCGTCGGCGCCTCGCTGCTGTCGGTTACGCCACGCTCCTGGGCGGTCGACGCGGCGCGCAATGAGCTGATAGCACTTCACCATAGAGATTCGTATCTTCGGTATCGCATGGAGACGGTCAACGAAAAGGGCGATCAGGTTCGCGATGTGATCGAAAGCAAGGATGGCACGGTGGCGCGCCTGATTTTAAAGGACGGGAAGCCCCTGGCGCCGGAGGAAGACAAAGGGGAGCGAGAGCGCTTGAACGACATGATCGCTTCGCCTGCGACCTATACCAAACATGCAAAGAATTCGGAATCGGAAAAGACGATAGCGGACAAACTGGTGCCTCTGATGCCGGACGCCATGATCAACACCTACGCGCCGGGACAGCCGCAGTCAGGCAGAAATGGCGGAGCGCCTGAGATCGTTCTGGATTACAAACCAAATCCCAGTTGGACCCCTCCTAATACCGAGGCCCAGGCGCTCACCGGCCTGCAGGGGCGCGTGTGGATCGATGCGAAGTCCCGCTATGTGATTCGCATGGAAGGAACGGTGTTCCGGGGAGTGAACTTCGGGTGGGGCATGCTGGCCCACATCTATCCAGGGGGCAAGCTGGTGCTGGATCAGACCGATGCCGGAGGCAATCGCTGGATCTTCACCGATTTTTCCATGCAGCTGAGCGTGCGTGCCTTGATGGTGAAGAGGCTCGATATCCACTCCTCCGCACAGTCGAGCAACTATCAGACGATTGGGCCGATGAGTTATCAGGCTGCCATCCGCCTGCTGCTCGCGACGCCGCTGCCGGAACGGTAAGAACGGCTTCACAGGCTGCGGAAAAAGTTGTTGCTTTTAAAGAGGGCGATTTTAGTCGCGCCGCAGGCGACCAGTTTTCTTTGCGACTTTATTCGCCAAGGAAATCTTTTCGAGTCCAAACGGAGTTTTTCCGCAGCCTGTTTCGTCGCCGGGGGAATCTTTCCGGGCCAAAATCGACTTCTCCCGCACCCTGTTCAGGCGGTGACGCGGGCCTTTGCGTGGAGCGTGTGGCGGCGGACGGTCAGGGCTTCGATACGATCGCGTTGTACCTCAAAGCCTCGGCCCACCGCGGTGGGAACGGCGATCTCTCCTTTGGAACTGACAGTGACTGCTGGTTCGATGAGGTCCTGGGTCCAGTAGCGGCTGGAAGCAGAGACGTCGCCCGGGAGAGAGAAGTTCGGCAGCGAGGAAAGGGCGATGTTGTGGGAGCGTCCGATGCCGGTCTCGAGCATGCCGCCGCACCACACGGGAATACCGCGCTCTTCCGCAGCATTGTGGACGGCGATCGCTTCGCTAAA
>DATAVY010000105.1:0-20135 GCA_036267495.1 Edaphobacter sp. | reverse complement strand
CCGGGGCGGGAGAAGGTGGGCGGGACTGCAGAGCAGGGCTATCTGCACTGCGGGGCTAATGGCGGAGGACACTTCGTGAAGATGGTGCATAACGGGATCGAGTACGGAATGATGGCGGCTTACGCCGAGGGTCTGGGTGTGTTGAAGGCCGCGAATATCGGCAAGCATACGGCTGAGATTGACGCGGAGACGACGCCGCTGCGCGATCCGGAGCTCTATCAGTATGACTTCAACTTGCCGGATGTGACTGAGGTTTGGCGTCGCGGGAGTGTGATTGCTTCGTGGCTACTCGACCTCACGGCGGCTGCGCTGCTCGAAGATCCGGAGATGTCGAAGTTCGGCGGCAGAGTTTCGGATTCGGGTGAAGGGCGATGGACAATCAAGGCGGGGATTGACGAGGGAGTTCCAACTCCGGTGCTGACGACGGCGCTTTATGAGCGGTTCAGTTCTCGCGGCGAGGCTGACTTCTCGAACAAGCTTCTGTCGGCGATGCGCTATGAGTTTGGCGGACATCTGGAGAAGCCCGCGGCGAAGTAGATTGACAACTTGAAGGAGAGACGCGTGAATCAACCTCATTCCGATGCGCTGGTGTTCTTCGGCGCGACTGGCGACCTGGCTTATAAAAAGATTTTCCCCGCGCTGCAGTCGATGGTGAAGCGCGGCACCCTGAAGGTTCCGGTGATCGGGGTGGCGAAGGCTGGATGGAACCTCGACCAGCTGAAGGCGCGGGCGAAGGACAGCCTGGAGCAGCATGGCGGGCTCGATGCGGCGGCGTGGGAGAAGCTGAGTTCGCTGTTGCAGTATGTCGACGGCGACTATGCCGATCCGGCTACGTTCGTTGCGGTGCGGAAGGCTCTGGGTTCGGCGGAGCATCCGGCGCACTATCTTGCGATTCCTCCGTCCATGTTTGAGACGGTGGTGGAACAGCTGGTGAAGTCAGGGTCGGCGAAGGGCGCGCGGATGATTGTGGAGAAGCCGTTCGGTCACGATCTGGCGTCGGCGCAGGAGCTGAACCGCATTCTGCTGTCGGCATTTCCGGAGTCTTCGATCTTTCGCATCGATCACTACCTGGCGAAGGGGCCGGTTCATAACATGGTGTCCTTTCGTTTCTCGAACGCGTTTCTGGAGCCGTTGTGGAACCGCAATACCATCGAGAGCGTTCAGATCACGATGGCGGAGGACTTTGGTGTGCAGGGGCGGGGCGCTTTCTACGACCAGACGGGAGCGATTCGCGATGTGATCCAGAACCATATCTTCCAGGTGATGTGCAACCTGGCGATGGAGTGTCCGGCGCGGCGGGACAGCGAGTCGATGCGGGACGAGAAGGTGAAGGTGCTGAAGGCGATCCCATCGATCGATCCGAAGAACCTGGTTCGCGGCCAGTTTGTTGGGTACCTGGATGAGAAGGGCGTGGCGAAGGACTCGACGGTAGAGACGTTTGCGGCGCTGCAGCTGGAGATTAAATCGTGGCGCTGGGACGGCGTTCCGTTTTACATCCGCGCGGGAAAAAATCTTCCGGTGACCTGCATGGAGGTGATGGGCCGGCTGCGCAAGCCGCCGATGACCAGCATGATCGACAGCGCGGTGCAGCAGAACTATCTGCGCTTCCGGATCAGTCCGGAGATGACGGTTGCGATGGCTGTGTCGGCATCGTCTCCTGCCGGGGAGGATCATCGCGAGACGGTGGAGCTGGTGGCGAGCCGTCATCCTCGCCCGGAGGAGATGGAGGCGTATGAGCGGGTACTGAGCGATGCGATGGCGGGGGATGCGACTTTGTTTGCGCGACAGGACTATGTGGAAGAGGCCTGGCGGATTGTCGATCCGGTGTTGAAGGCGGTGACGCCGGTGTATCCCTATGAGCCGCACACCTGGGGGCCGAAGGAGGTCGACGGGATTGTGCTTCCGGCCGGCGGTTGGGACGTACCGGTGGCGGAGGAGCAGGAAGACTTCCGGATTGTTAAGCAGCCGGCTTGAGTTTTTTCGAAGACTCAGCGATACGTCCTGTGTGATCTGGACGGCTATACGCGTCATGGCGGCGGAAGGCCAGGGTTCCGGCGCTTGCTCCGTTAGAATTCCATAGAATCGCTATTGAAGCTTAAGACTGTGTGGCCGCGAATGTCTCTCCCTCGAAAATTATGTCCGAAGATGTTTTTTTGTCTCATGATCTTTTGCGTTGATGTGGTCTTAGCACAAACCAAGGTTCCTGCCGGTTTTACCTCCTTTACACAGGCTCAACCCGCGCTTCGCGCACTGCAAGTTTCAGATCCGCAAGCGAACGTGTTAAAAGATTCCACTGCTGCGAAATGGCCTGGTTGGATTCAACAACATGATAGGGAAATCAGGCTGCGGCTGATTCGAGGTGAAGAGGACACTCTTACCGATTTTCTACGCTTCGGATTGAGCTTCACCCAACAGCCACCCATCAGCAATCGTGAGCTTATTCAGTACGACAGCAGTGCAACGATCAGAGCAACTGCCGAACGGCGCGTTGGCGATCTTGTGAGTGCGATGGTTTCGCCGGGCAACAATGAGCGCGTGGCGCAGACGCGTGCTTTTGTTGAGCGCAAGGGTTTCCGGCTCCAGCCCGGCGAATCGACGGACAAGTTAAAAGCGTACCTTCTCGACAACTTGCTTCGAATGCGCGATGAGTTTGTGCAGTATCTTCATCAACCCCAGGGAGCGAATCCCTTCGAGATCTTCAAGGATCGAGGCATTTCTCTCGATACGAATCTGTGGCCCGACTTCCTGATTGATGTGCACCTCCGGCATATGATCGAGGCCGGGCTGCTCAAGCGGGGATCAATAAAACGCGTTGCGATTGTGGGACCCGGTCTCGATTTCTCGAATAAGGAGGGAGGAAGCGATTACTATCCTCCGCAAACCAATCAGCCATTCGCTGTGATCGACTCGCTTCTTCGCCTGGGCTTGTCTGACGCCAAGGTACTGGAGGTTTATACGCTGGACATCAGTCCAAACGTGAATCTGCATATTCAACAAGCGCGAAAGAGAGCAGTTGCCGGGATTCCTTACGTTCTTCAGTTGCCGTGGAACACGGCTGCGCCTCTGGCTCAGGAATATCGCAGCCGGTTCGAGAGTTATTGGCAAAGCTTGGGAGAGAGCGTAGGCGAATCGACTGCCCCCGTCGCTATTCCGGGCTCGCTGGCTGATCGAACCCGAACGAAAGCAGTGAAAATCCGGCCGGAGATCGTCGGTAGAATTCATGCACTTGATTTAGATGTTGTGTGCCAGCACCTGGAATTACCCGACGATCAGGGCTTCGATCTTGTCATTGGCACCAATGTGTTCTTGTACTACGGATTGTTCGATCAATTGCTCACGCGTTCCAATATCGCTCTCATGCTGAAGCCGAACGGCTTCTTGTTTTCCAATGACATGCTTCCCGATACTGTTCCGGAATTGTTGAAGAATTCGCTTGTCACGTCTCAGGTTGTGGGCCAATCGCCTGAATTCATGTTTTCCTATCAGCGTCGATAAGGTTCGCTTGACGATCTTCTGGAAGTGATGGGGACTGCTTCGCGCGAACATTGCAAAATGCACCATGAATGGCCATTTTATCGGGGCGCGGGACAAGGGCAAGGACCGGAGATTATCTGGCCTTGGTCTTTTTGGCTGGTATTTTTGTGGGGGGCTTCGCCGGCGCTCTTGCGGGGGCCTTGGTTTTTGTCTCCGTCGCTTCAGCGGTGGGGGAAGATTCGGCCTGCTGGCGCAGCGCGTGGATGACGACGCGCAGCATCTCTTCCTCGGGGGCGGGTTTGCCGGTGAAGATTTCGAACTGGCGCGCGCCCTGCTGCACGAACATCTCGATGCCGGTAATGATGGGGATTCCTTTCTGGCGGGCGAGACGGAGCAGCGGAGTTTCGAGCGGGTTGTAGACCAGGTCGAATACGAGCTTGGTGTTGAGGTCTTTGGCTTCGAGAAGCTGCGGGGCCTTGATCCCTGTCATGCCGATGGGTGTCGCATTGACGATGGCGTCGAAGGCGGTTTTGGCGACGGCGTCCTTCTTGATGGTCTTCGAGCCGGATTGGCGCGCGAGCTTCTGTGCGGTCTCGGAGGTGCGATTGAGGATGAAGACCTCGGCACCTTTGTCGCGAAGGCCGAAGACAGCAGCGCGTGCTGCTCCACCTGCGCCGAGGACGAGGATTTTTGCTCCGCGGAGGGACATGCGTTTTTCGAGCGGGCCGGTGATGCCGGCGACGTCGGTGTTGAAGCCGTAGAGCTTGCCATCCTGCGCGCGGAGGACGGTGTTGCAGGCGCCGATCTTGGCCGAGAGTGGGTCGGTTTTTTCCAGGTGCGCCATGATCTCCTGCTTGAGCGGCATGGTGATGCTGAGGCCCTGGATAGGGATGTCATGAACCAGCTTGAGGAGATCGGACAATTTGCCGGCCTGGAGCGCGAGGTAGACGGCATTGACGGTCTCGCGGCGGAAGGCGGTGTTCATCATGATGGGCGAGAGCGAGCTGCGGATGGGATTGCCGGCGACGCCGTAGACTTTGGTGGCTGCGTCAACCTGATCGATGCGGTAGGTTTCGATCAAGGTGCGCGCGGCAATCTGGCCCGGGCCTGTCTCTTCGCCGGTGCTGGCGGCGGCGAAGGTGAAGGCAGAGCCGGCGCGGACGCCGAGGACGCGGGAGATGATGCCGGCGTCGCCCATGCAGATGCCGATGATGTTGGAGTGATCTTCCATGCGCTCGATAAAGCGCATGAGGGTGACATTATCGACGAGCGACTTGGCAGTAGGAACGATTTTGATGAAGTCGGGCTTGAATGGCACGATCCGCTTGTAGATGCCTTCGAGATCTTTGGTGGCGGCGAAGTCATGGTGGCTGATGATGAGGGCGACGCCGGTGTCGCGGAGTTTCTGGAGCTCGCCTTTTTTCATGGCTGTGGCGGACTCGAGCTCGATGTCGACGATGTGGAAGCCGGAGACTGCGGCTTTGGAGAGAACTTCGATTTCCGCTGCGACGTTGCCGGAGAATTTACCGCCGTTCGCGATACGGCGACAGGTGGCGATGGCGGTGACCGCGTTGTTTTCGGCGAGGAAATGTTTAAGCTTTGGCAGGGCAAGGAGCGGCTTCTCGAGATAGTCGAGGCGGAACTCGAGGAAGGGCGTTTCTTTGACTACGGCGCTGGCTTTTTCAAGCATCTCGGCAGCTGTGGAGCCGATGATGGCGACACAGACTTTACCGATGCGGGAACGAAGGAACTGCGGGGCTACGCTGGGAGCATTCATTGTTATGTCTACAATCGCGGTATCTTACAGACCCGCAGGCGAGGATGCAAATTTTTGTTGAAATCAAAGGCGGTTAGAGCGGAGGCGCGGCCGAACAGATGCGCGTCTGTCTGGATGCTGAATGTGAGCTAAACCCCGGGGAAAGACTGCGGCATGGTGGGGAGTTTTTTGTGGTCCGATCTAAAATGGGGGAATTGGCCTGAAGCATAGGCGAGTCAAGATTTGAGGAGGCATTTTGCGCACTGAAAACAAGTGGGTTAGCGGAGATTCGGTGCAACTTGCCAGGGTGCCGGAGTGGGAGAAGCATGGGTGGCTGCGGCATGGGTTCAGTACGCGGCAGGGTGGGGTTTCGACGGTTTATGGAGGTAAGTCGTTGAATCTGGGATGGACAAAGGAGGATGATCCGGCACTGGTGGCGGAAAATCGGCGGCGGTTTTTGCGTGATGTTTGTGGTGAAGATGCTGGTTGTTCGCTGGTGGGAGTGCGGCAGGTTCATTCCGGCATTGTGCGGGTGGTGAAGCAGGCGGATGGGGCGCGGGAGGGGCGGCTCGCGACTGCGGAGGGGAAGGCGGTGCTCGAAGGAGATGGGCTGGTGACGGATGTGCCGGGAGTTTTGCTGGGGGTGGGGACGGCGGATTGCGTTCCGGTTCTGGTGGTGGATGGGGAGAAGAAAGCGGTGGGGGCGTTTCATGCGGGGTGGCGAGGGACGGTGGCGGGGATTGTCGGGCAGGGGATTGCAATGATGGCGGCGGAGTATGGGTCGCGGGCTGAGGATCTGGTGGCGGCAGTGGGGCCGAGCATCGGGGCCTGCTGCTATACGGTGGGGGAGGAGGTTCGAGCGGAGTTTGGGAAGAAGTTTGGGGATGCGGATTCTTTGTTTCGCTTTGGGGACGCGGGGGAGATGCGGGTCGATCTTTGGGAGGCGAACCGGCGGCAGTTGCTGGATGCTGGGGTGAGACAGATTGCGGTGGTGGGGGAGTGTACGGGGTGTGCGCGGGATGAGGGCGGGGCGAGGCGATATTTTTCGCATCGTGCGGAGAAGGGGGTTGCGGGGCGGATGTTGAATGTGGTGGGGGTGGTGGGATAGATTTGCCGGTCGATGAGAGTGCGGTCGTGCTGCGCACGATGCCCACACATCAAAATCGATGTATGGGGCATTCGGTTTAGTAGTTAGAGTGATATTTTCGCGATGGTGAAAGTTGTGGCGCTTCGAGCGAAATGCGGGGGTTCTTCGCTGCGCTCAGAATGACAGAGGTTTATATTTCGCCCGATGATTCGATTGGAATGATTTTGTAAGAGCATTAACGCTGGAACCGCCTCGGGTGGAGGCGGTCCTGGGTTTCTTGTTTGGATCATTGCGGGTTTAGTTCATCAGCTTTCGGGTGAGGTAGGTGTATTGCTCGGACCAGGTCTTTGCCTGTTCTTTGAGGTTGGCTCCGGCGGCGTGACCGCCTTCGACGATCTCATCGTAGTAGAAGGGCTCGTGGAACTCTTCCATCTTGGCGGCGAACTTTCGCGCGTGTACGGGGCCTACGCGATCGTCTTTGGTGGTGGTGAAGATGAGAGGTTCGGGATATTTGACGCCGGGTTTGAGCTGATTGTAGGGAGAGATGGAGGCGAGGAACTTGCGCTCGTCGGGTTTGGTGACGGTACCGTATTCGCCGACCCAGGAGGCGCCGGCGGCGATGTGCTCGAAGCGGAGCATGTCGAGCAGCGGAACCTGGATGACGACGGCGTTCCACATGGCGGGGTGCTGAGTGAACTCGACACCCATGAGCAGGCCGCCGTTGGAACCGCCGACGATGCCGAGGCGGCGGGGCGAAGTGATCTTGCGGGTGAACATGTCTTTGGCGACGGAGGCGAAGTCGTCGTAGATGACCTGGCGATGGGTTTTGAGGCCGGCCTCGTGCCATGCAGGGCCGAACTCGCCGCCGCCACGGATGTTGGCGAGGACGTAGGCGCCGCCGCGCTCAAGCCACAACTTGCCGACGATGCCGGAGTAGCGCGGGGTCTCGGAGACCTGGAAGCCGCCGTAGGCTGTCATCAGCGTGGGGTTGGAGCCGTCGTACTTGATGTCTTTGCGATGGACGATGAAGTAAGGGACTTTGGTGCCGTCGGTTGAGGTGGCGTTGAGTTGCTCGACGATAAGGTTCGAGGCGTCGAACTGGGCGGGAAGAGTTTTGGCGGGCTTGAGGGTCATTGCGGCGGCGTCGCCGAGAAGAAGCGACGAAGGTGTGAGGAAGCCTGTGGTTTCGAGAAAGAAGCGATCGTCGGAGGTGTTGACGGTTTGGATGGAGACGCTGAGGTTGTCGGGGATGTCGAGTTTTTTTGCGGTCCAGACGTTCTTTGGGCTGCGGGTGTAGATGTAGGCGCGGCCCTGGACGTGGTCGAGTGTGGTGAGGATGAGATGGTTTTTGGTGACGCCGGCTTCCTGGCCGAACTCTTCCGCGGTGGGCGTGAAGATGACGGTGGGTTTGAGATGGACCGGATCTTTTTTGACGGCTTCAAGATCGAGCGCTACGAACGAACCTTGCTTGAAAGTGGTGGAGAGACCTTCGGGCTTCCAGTCTTCGTTGAGTTCGAGGATGATCTGTCCCTCGAGCATGCCGTGGATCTCGGACTTGCCGGGGACGGAGATTCTTTTCGGGCCTTCGGGGGTGTAGAGGGAGATCTCGCGATGGAAGAAGTCGACGCCGCGGTTGAGGAGGACGGCGGTGTGGCCCTGGCTGTCGTGGAGAGTGCCCGGGCCTGCGCTGACGTCCGACGGTTTGCCGCGGAAGACTTCTTTCGCCGAATCGAGGGGGGTGCCGCTCTTCCAGAGTTTGACGACGAAGGCGTAGCCGGATTGGGTCATGGTGCCGGGACCCCAGTTGCGGGCGACGAGGAGGGTGTCTTTGTCGACCCAGGCGACGTTCTGCTTGGAGTGAGGCAGGACGAATCCGTTCTCGACGAACTTGCCGGTCTTGAGATCGAATTCGCGGAGGGTGTCGGCGTCTTCGCCGCCGGCGGAGAGGGTGACGAGGCAGAGACCGTCGCCGGGATAGAGACAGTTGAGGCCGTGGGCGACCCACTTCTCATTGTCCTGTTTGGCGAGGGCGTCGTAGTCGAGGATAGTGTGCCAGTCGGGATTTTCGGTGAGGTAGCTTGAGAGGGAGGTGCGGCGGAGAATGCCGCGGACGTGTTGTGCGTCCTGCCAGGTGTTATAGACTTCGCCGACGCGGAACTGCGGATTGGGCAGGCGCGTGGGAGACTCGAGAACCTTGAGGGCAGTGTCGGTAAGGGTGGCGTAGTGCGGGTCGGCGTCTAGAACTTTGGCCGAGCGGGCGTTTTCGGCGTTGACCCAGGCCATCGAACGCTCGCCGTTGACGTCTTCGAGCCACTGGTATTTGTCGGGTGTATCGGTGGTGTTCTGGGCTCGGGCGGTTAGACAGGCCGAAGTTGCGGCCAGGAGCAATGTGAGTATGACTGCGGTCTTGCGGATTCGAAGCTGCATTCGTCTTCCCCTTTGTGGAACGCCCTTGGGCGCTCGTGATCCTTCAGGCGTTCAGCCCCTGGATGAATGTTTGGAGGCTGCCAGTGTAGCGCAGCTTTATGAGTTTCGGCTTTAGACGGAGGCTTTGCAAAGTGCTTCCGAGAGGGTTTCGCGGTGCTCGAGCGCCATGGTGTCGAGGCGGTTGAGAATCTGGAGATAGAAGAGGAAGGCAAGGAGGGCGAGTGTGAAGAAGATAGGAACCATGAGCCAGGGGCGGGCCAGATTGTTGGCGAGCATGGTGACGCCGAAGCCGATTCCGAGGCAGGCGACGACGACGCCGAGAGAGATGAGAATGCTGAGCTGGGATGCCTGCTTGCGGCTGATCTTGGTGAGATCGATTTTTTTGGGAGCCATGAGGGAGCGGAGATTGCCGACGGCGCTGTTGACGAATGTGGTGAAGAGCAGCCAGCCGACGGTTGCCAGGGTGGTGAGGAGGGGCGGAGGATGCGCGGTGAAGGAGATGACAGCGAAGATGACGATGAGCTCGATGAAGGAGAGCAGGAAGCCCATGAGATTTTTTGCCAGGAAGACATCGCGCAGGCGCGCGGGACTGAGGAAGTAGAACTGGACGCCGGCTCCATCCATGCCGAGGGCGTTGTAGGCGATCACGGAGATGCCGAAGATGGAGTAGGCGATGGCGACAGGAAAGACGAAGTTGCCGAAGCGCTCGCTGGCAGTCATGCGGCCGGCGAAGAGGAAGACCATGAAGATGGGAACGATGAATCCGTAGAGTTGGTTAATGTTGCGGCGGAGGTAGATGAACTCCTTTTCGAGGCAGGCGATGATGGTGTTGTTGAGGCCGAAGACGCCTGCGCCGGTCGCGGCGGCGGGGGCTGCGGTTGAGGCGAGCGTGGCGCGGGATGGCGTGGAGACTGGGAGTGGGGAGCGGGGCTGATTGGGTTGGGTGGTCTCGCTCAGATTTTCTCCGCGGAACTCGCGATGCATACGCCAGGCATAGATGCTGAAGAAGAAAGCGGCGAAGGCGATGAGGCCGAGGAGCGCGGCGATGGCGCTGAGGATGCGGCCCTGGCTGGAGCTGGTGATCGAGGAGGCGGTGAGTCCCGGCGGGAGCAGTGCAGCGGCGGGCTGAACGAACTGGTGGAAGATTTTGAGGAACAGGGGAAGGTGCGGTGAGGGTTGATGACGGTGGTGATGGCCCTGCATGCCGGGGTTGAAGTGGAGATTGACGTACTGAAATCCGAGGGAGGCGAAGAGGATGAAGGCGGTGAAGATTTCGCGGGCGCGGCGGGTGGAGAGCCAGCGCTCGACCCAGACGAGGACCATGCGGACGAAGAAGATATTGGTGAGCGCGTAGGTGGCGAGGACCAGTGTGGACCATGGGGCCAGCGAAGGTTTCGCGATGGCGATGCCGATGTCGGCACCGATGAGTGCGAGAGTGCCGATGACATTCGATGCGCTGAGCAGGCCAAAGAAGAGGCGCGCGGTGAGATAGCGGGGGAAGCTGAGCGGGAAGCGGATGATGGTGTTGATGTCGAAGCTGAGGCCGGGCGGGGAGATATTGAGGACGACGAGCATCCAGACGGCGAAGATGGCCCAGGTGAGGATGGGCAGCAAGGCGACATGACCGGATGAGACGATGAAGTAGGCTCCGAAGCCTGAGCCGACGATTGGCCCGATGGCGATGATGCCGAGGATGGGGAAGAGAATGATGCGGGCGGCGAGTTCGCCACCGCCTCCTTTGCGTCGGAAAGCATTGCGGAAGATGCACCAGCGAAGTTTTGCGAGCGCGGCGAATTGAGCGCGGCTTTGGGCGGTGGTCCAGGGGTGGGTGGGGGTTGAATCGAGTTTTTGGATTGGGTCCATATTGTTTTAAGGTGGCGGCGGGCTTGAGGAACTAAACAGGCAGCGAAGCTTTACGAAGATGAAAATCGTACCTCAGGGGCTAAAGCCCCCTTGGAACTCGGCCCTTTGCGGCACGGCTGAAGCCGTGCCCTTAAGCAAGACGATCAGCCGAGCCATGAGAGTTCCTGCTCGTGTGGTTGGGCGCCGGCTTCGTTGCCGACGATGCTGAGGAAGATCTGTTCGAGGGTGAGAGTTTGCGTTCCGGCGGCTCCGTTGCTGTCGGGATTGCGGGCGTGAACGCCGGCGCGGAGCTCTTCGAGCGAGCCGTTGGCGATGAGGTGGCCGCGATCGATGATCGCGATGTGGGTGCAGAGGCGTTCGACGATTTCGAGGACGTGCGAGGTGAGGAAGATGGTGGCGCCGCGAGCAATCATGCCCTGGAGCATGGATTTCAAGGTGCCGGAGGCGATGGCGTCTACGCCTTCGAAGGGCTCATCGAGGAAGAGGACCTTGGGACCGTGGATGACGGCGGCGGCGAGAGCGAGTTTTTTCTGCATGCCGTGGGAGAAGTCGGTGATGAGTTTTTTTGTTTCGCCGGCGAGCGACATGAACTCGAGCAGCTCGGTGGTGCGGGCAGCGGTGGTGGCGGCGTCGAGGCCGTACATGCGGCCTACGAAGCGGAGATATTCGGCTGCGGTGAGACGGCCGAAGAGGGCGAGGCCTTCGGGGACGACTCCGATCTGCCGCTTGACCTCGATGGGGTTGGCGGCGGCATCGAGACCGAGAATCTGGATGCTGCCCGAAGTTGGTGCGAGCAGACCGGTCAGCATCTTGATGGTGGTGGATTTGCCGGCGCCGTTGGGGCCGAGGAAGCCGAAGAACTGGCCGGGGACGACGGTGAGGTTGACGTCCTGAACGGCGGTGAAGTCGCCGAAACGGCGGGTGAGGTTGGTAGTAGTAACTGCAGGGACCATGTGGGGGAAGCATACAGGGAATAGGGAGTAGGGAATAGGGAGTAGAAAAACAGAGCGAAAGGACGTTTATCCTCTGCAGTTGTGGGGTGAGACTGGTCTCGCCAGGTAGCGGAAAATTGTGGGAGATGTTTTTTGCGAGCGCACGAGGGGAGCAACTCAAAGCGGCTGCGTGTGTTGGTATACTTGAGAGTCAGGCCTATTCGCCGGATCTGAGAGACACGGACGGGCCTGGGCAGAGTACCTGCAGAACAGGGTTTGATGAGCCAGATTTTAGACACGATAAACTCCCCGGCCGATGTGAAAAAGCTGTCGATTGCTGAGTTGACGCAGCTTGCGGAGGAGATTCGGGCGCGGCTGATTGTCGGGGTTGCGAAGACGGGCGGGCATATCGGGCCGAACCTGGGTGTGGTGGAGCTAACGCTGGCGATGCACTATGTCTTCGATACGCCGAAGGACAGCTTTGTGTTCGATGTGAGTCATCAGGCATATGTGCACAAGCTGCTGACGGGGCGGGAGAAGCTGTTCCATACGATCCGGCAGCCGGGTGGGTTGAATGGATTCATGCTGCGGACTGAGAGTGAGCATGACAGTTATGGCGCGGGACATGCCGGCACGGCGCTCAGTGCGGCGCTGGGGATGGCGGTGGCGCGGGACATGTCGGGCGGCAAGGAACATATCGTCGCGCTGGCGGGGGATGCGGCGTTTACCAACGGGATCTCATTTGAAGCGCTGAACAATATTGCCGCGCAGACCAAGCGGCTGATCGTGGTGTTGAACGACAATGCGTGGTCGATCGATAAAAACGTGGGTGCGATTGCGGAGTACTTCCACAAGATTGTGACAAACCCGACGATTTCGAGTTTGCATGGCAAGGCAGCGGAGCTGGTGGAACGGTTTGGCGGCAAGACAGTGGCACATCTGGCACGCAAGGCGGAAGAGGCGGCGAAGGGGCTAATTGGGCCGGGCATGCTGTTTGAGGAGTTCGGTCTGAGCTACTTTGGCCCGATCGATGGCCATAATCTGCCGCTGTTGATTGAAACATTTAAATTTTTGAAGCAGCAGAAAAGGCCGGTGGTGCTGCATGCGATTACCCAGAAGGGACGCGGATTTCAGCCGGCGCTGGAGAAGCAGAAGAAGTTTCATGGGCTGGGGCCGTACGATGCGGAGACGGGCGAGACGAAGTCCGCGGGGCAGAAGACTTATTCGGAGATATTCGCGGAGACGCTGACGAAGCTGGCGAACGGGAATGACAAGGTGGTGGCGATTACTGCCGCGATGCCGAATGGGACGGCACTTGATTTATTCCGGCCGCATCATCCGAAGCGGTATTTCGATGTAGGGATTGCGGAGGAGCATGCGGTGATCTTTGCCGCGGGGATGGCGACGAAGGGGTATAAACCATTTTGCGCGATCTACTCGACGTTTCTGCAGCGGGCCTTCGACCAGGTGGTGCATGATGTCTGCCTGCAGAATCTGCCGGTGGTGTTCTGCATGGACCGCGGCGGGCTGAGCGGGGACGATGGGCCGACGCATCATGGATTGTTCGACATCAGTTATCTGCGCGGCGTGCCGAACATGGTGCACATGGTTCCTAAGGATGAGGATGAGCTGGCGGACATGATGTATACGGCGCTGCTGCATGATGGCCCGAGCGCGATTCGCTATCCGCGAGGAACGGGACCGGGCGCAGCAGTGAAAGAACAGCCGGTGGCGCTGGAGATCGGCAGGGCCGAGGTGATTGAGAAGGGCGGCGATATTGCGATCTTCGGGCTGGGAGCGATGTTGCCGGAGGCGGAGCGGCTGGCGGAGATGATGCGGCGGGAGGGATTTTCAGCCGCAGTGATCAATCCGCGATTCGCGAAACCGATCGATCGCGAGTGTGTTGCCGAGTTCGGTGGAAGATGCGGATTGGTGGTGACGCTGGAGGATCACGTGCTGGCGGGCGGGTTCGGTTCGGCTGTGATGGAGACGCTGAACGAGCTGGAGCTGCAGACCCCAGTGGTGCGGGTGGGCTGGCCGGATACGTTTATTGAACATGGCAAGGTGGAAGCGCTGCGGGCGAAGTATGGGCTGACGGCAGAGGCTGCGCTGGAGAAGGCGAGACCTTATCTGAGCCGAATGATGGACCATGTGCTGGCGAAACACCAAGGGTGATCTCGAACCTGGTCAAGCTCGCAGCCCAGCGGAAAAGAAAAGACGAAATACTGGGCCCTCCGCTCCGTTCAGGATGGCCGCTGGAAAAATATTCCTTTAGCAGTTGAAATCGAAGCGGAGATATTCTGAAAGCCGTATGGTTTATTTCCTCTGTCTCCTGCTCGCCCTGCCTTTCGGGCGCCACACCGCGCCCAGCGTCTTTCGAGTGAAGATCGACACCACTGCGGGCAGCTTTATTGTCGAGGCCCATCGCGACTGGTCTCCTCATGGCGCTGACCGCTTCTACAATCTTGTCCGCATGAAGTATTACGACGACTCCCGCTTCTTCCGTGTCGTCCCAGCTCGCTGGGTTCAATTCGGCATCAGCGGCGACGCCGCCATCGCACAGCAACAACGCAGCGTTACCATCCCCGATGACGTGTTGAAGCAGCACAATACTCCCGGCTACATTGCCTTCTCGAACACCGGTCCGAACACCCGTTCGACGCAGGTCTACATCAATCTCGGGGACAACTCTGCACGCAACGACATCGAAGCCGGCTTCGCTCCCTTCGGACAGGTGGTGGAAGGTATGGATGTCGTCGAAAGGCTCTATGGCGGGTACGGAGAACACTCGGGCGGAGGCATGCGTGCGGGTCATCAGGACAAGATATTCGAAGGCGGCAACGGCTATCTCGATCGCGAGTTTCCGAAGCTCGACAAACTCATTCGCGCGACGATCGTTCCACTGAAACGTCCCTGAAAGCTGCAGGACTTAGGTTGCCGTCAACTGCTACCATTCCACTCACAATGAAGATTCTCGTCATCGATATTGGCGGCACTCACGTCAAGGTGGCCTCGACCGACGTGCGCGTGCCCATCAAAATCCTTTCCGGCCCTACCATGGACGCGGAACAGATGACCAGAGAGGTTCTCGCCGCCACGCAAGAATGGGCGTACGACTGCATCTCGATTGGTTATCCTGGCCCGGTAGCCCACGACCGCCCACTCGCTGAGCCTCACAATCTGGCTGCCGGATGGATCGATTTCCCCTATCAAAAGATGTTCGTCAAACCCATTCGCTTCATCAACGACGCCGCCATGCAGGCGCTCGGCGGTTATAAAGGCGGCCGCATGCTGTTCCTGGGTACGGGGACAGGTCTCGGGTCCGCCATGATCTTCGATGGCGTGGTGATCCCGCTCGAACTCGCTCACCTTCCCTATAGGAAAGGCCAAACCTACGAGGAGTGGATTGGCCTTGCCGGTCTCCAGCGCCTTGGCAAGAAGCGCTGGCGAAGGGCAGTTCTCGACATCATCGAGCGGCTCCAGGCCGCGCTGGTCTGCGATTCGGTACTGCTTGGCGGCGGCAACGCCAAACTGATGAAGGATCTTCCCAGCCATGTGATTCTGGGAGCAAACAGCAATGCGATCGATGGCGGCCTCAAACTCTGGGAGGACGCTGGAATCTCAACGAGCCCGGTCAACAATAGGAAAAAAGCGCCAAAGGCTCGCCGCGCGTCCTACCGTCTCAAATCACCCCAAGCCAAGCGTGGATGAGCAGGAATGGAAAACTTTCTATCCAATCAAACCGCCGGATCGGCCTGAAGTAGGAGTATTCTTTCTCCAACCATCGAGACGTACCCGGCAACCCCGGGAAAACCACCACGGAGGAACAGCAATGCTGAATCTGCTCTGGACGGCTCTCATCGGTCTTGTTGTCGGCGCGATCGCCAAATTCATCATGCCCGGTAAAGATCCCGGCGGCATCTTCATCACCATGCTTATCGGTATCGCCGGTTCGTTTCTCGGGACCTGGATCGGCCGTGCAATAGGGCATTATCAGCCTGGCCAGTCTGCCGGCTTCCTTATGTCGCTGGTCGGCGCTCTTATCCTGCTCGGCATCTATCACCTGATTCGGCGCAGTCGCACCACAACCTAATCGACATTCTGGAAATTTGATCGAGAGGGTCCCACGAGCTCGAACCGTGGGGCTTTCGGGATCGTAGTCCCATCGCCAAAAACTATCTTACCCAGCCACCCACCGGCTCAATCGGCCGAAGCGGCAGTTGATTGCAGTAGCTTCGCACCGCGTGGCAAAACTCCTCCTGCGTCACCGGACTTCCGATGTAGTTGCCCTGCGCTTCATCGCACTTGCGCCGCAGCAGAAAGCGCAACTGCTCCTCGGTTTCAACACCCTCGGCAACTACCTTGATATTCAATCCATGCGACATGGCAATGATGGTTCGCACTACCGCAGCGGCATTCGCATCCGTGCCTGCTTTTTTCACAAAGCTCTGATCGATCTTCAGCCGGTCGACCTGGTACTGCAACAGGTAGGAGAAGCTGCAGAAACCCGTGCCGAAGTCGTCGATCGAGATTCGCACTCCCAGCTCGCGCATCTTTTC
The DNA here is from genome assembly GCA_036267495.1 of Edaphobacter sp. Lineage (GTDB taxonomy): Bacteria > Acidobacteriota > Terriglobia > Terriglobales > Acidobacteriaceae > Edaphobacter. The sequence goes on along the minus strand of DATAVY010000105.1, from coordinate 4,037 downwards.
CAGCTTGTCGAGAACGTCCTCGGAGTTGGACATCAACATATTTTCCGTAATCTCGATCTGCAATCTTTCGGGGGGCAGCCCGCTCTTCACCAGGGAGTTCTCGACGATATGCAGCAGGTTCTTCTGCTGAAACTGCCGCGGCGAAAGGTTAATCGACACGGTCAGGTCCATGCCCAACTCATCCTGCAACCCTTTGGCTTCGCAACAGGAGGTCATGAAGGCCCACTCGCCAATAGGCACAATCAGTCCAGTCTCTTCCGCCAACGGAATGAACTGCGCCGGTGAGATGCGCCCCAGCTTCGGATGGGTCCAGCGCAACAGCGCCTCCATGCCTGTCACCGCTCCTGTGGCCAACGAGATCTGGGGCTGGTAGTGCATGCTCAACTCCCCGTTGGTCAGCGCATGACGCAACGCATGCTCCATGGTCAGCCGCTCGGTGGTCTCCTGCAACATGCTCTCGCTGAAGATCTGATACTGGTTTCTCCCACCCTCCTTCGCAACATACATAGCCGAATCCGCTCGCTTAAGCAGATGCTTGGCATCGGCTGCAAAATCGGGATAAATGCATACACCCACGCTGGCGGTCAGTTGCACCAGATGCTCTTCAATCGAAATCTCCGGCGACAGTCGCATCACCAGGTTGGCCGCGCACTGCTCCACGTCCTCAACGGTTGTGATGTCCGGCATCACAACGACGAACTCGTCTCCGCCCACGCGCGCGACCACGTCTGTGCTGCGCACCGAGCGGCTCAGCCTCCGCGCAGCCTCAACCAGGAGCTGATCTCCTGCGGCATGCCCGAGCGAGTCGTTAAGCCGCTTGAAGTGATCGAGGTCGATCACAAACACCGCGACCTTGGTGCCATAGCGCCGCGCCAGTTCCACCGCCTGCACCGTCTTATCCTGCAACAGTGCGCGTCCGGCCAACCCGGTCAGTTGATCGTGCGTCGCGAGATGCGTTACATAATCGAGCATCTGCCTGCGTTCGGTAATGTCGACCGCGATACTTACATATCCGCTTACTTCTCCCGTATCGGTTGTCACGGCCCGCATGGCAAGGGTGATCGGCGTGCGCACGCCATCCCGCCGGATCAGCGTCCACTCCTGTTCCTCCATCTCATCGAAGCCGGCCCCGGCCGTCAAAACCCGAAACCCAAATTGTTCCAGTGTCGCCGCAGGATTGATGCTGAGCGCCTTGCCCAGCAGCTCCCGTTCATCGTGCAGCGTCGTCAGAGGAGCTTTTCCCACCAATTCGTCGCGACTATACCCCGTCAGCTTTTCGCCCGCCACATTGATCGCGGTAATCAACCCGTTCCTATCCGTAGCGACAATGCTGAAAGGAGCGTTCTGAAAGACGGAGTCGGTAAACTCCGCCAGATGCACGTAACGCTCCTGAGCCGCCTTCGCCTCGCTGATGTCGCTGAAGGTAACGGCGAGTCCGTCTCCCAGTTTCACTACCTGGCTCTTCAGCCAGGATGTCTCGATGCCTGGAAGGTCAATCGCAAACTCTTCGTTCAGCGGCTCTCCCGATTCCACGACCTTGCAGAATCTGCCGAACATGGCGCTGGTCGGCCGAGCCGGTGTCACCGAACACAACATCTGTCCCAGCAGCTCAGATCGTGGCCGCCCCATCAGGCGTTCCCCATTTGCGTTCACGTACGCAATGCGAAATTCGACGATCTCGCCTGCATCGTTTCTTACGGATTCCAGAAGGCCAAATGCATCCAGGCTCGTCTCCGCCGCCGCCAGAAACCGCGAATGCGCTTCTTGAGCGCCTTTTGATTTCGCCGCCCGGCCATATTTCACCCACAGCGCCCAAACGCCGGCCAATATACCCGCCATCACCAGAGAGACGGCAATCACTATTTCCAAAGGAGCCCCATGATTTACCCGCCGGAACCGTCCAAGTGCAAGCTAACCCGGCAACGCCAATACTATCGCCTTCTAAAGCGCTGGTCGCGGAAAATCGCAAGTCACGGAAACAGGCGTCGGGAGGACCTGAATTCTCAACGGGCGTCCTGGCCCGGCGTCATCCACCCATGCATCTCCATCCAGTTTGCCAGCAACGCGGGATAGATCGCCAGCTCGGGCAGACCTTTCAAATCCTGCGCCATTCCCACCCCATGCCGTCCGCGCTCGAAGATGTGAAGTTCTGCCGCGACACCGGCGACTTTCAGTGTGTCGTAAAGCGCCGTAGCATTCATCGAGTCGACCGTCTGGTCTCCCGTGGTCGAAAAGATGAAACAGGGCGATGTATTCTTCGTCACCAGTTTTACCACCGAGACCGACTCCAGCATTGCCTGCGTCGGATGATCTCCCAGCAGCCCCTCCATATTTGTCTTGCGCGGAATGGTGTCGCCCATGCTGAACCGTCCGTACGACAAGATTGCAAAGTCAGGACGATCGCTCACCCGATCTGTCGGATCCGAGGCGCCAATCGTACCGCTGTCGTGGGTCGTAGCAAGATAACCGGCAAGATGACCTCCTGCCGAGAAGCCCCATAAGCCGATCTTGTCCTTCGCCACGTCGAGCTCCGCCGCATGGCTGCGAACATATCGCACAGCACGCGCGCCATCCAGCATGGGAGAAGGGAAGTGGTAGCGCGGCCCCAGCCTGTACTCCAGCACGAACGCCGTCACGCCATGCTCATTGAGCCATCGCGCTTCGGCGCCGCCCTCCTTCTCGATGGCAAGATGGGTGTATCCGCCGCCCGGCATTACTATGACCGCCGAATGAACGCCCGCATCTTTTGCCGGATAGACAAACATCTTGGGAATATCCGCATCTTCTGTCCCCAGCGCTCCGGGGGCGCCATTTGGCCACAGCACGATCTCCCTGGTGAAACCCCGGGGAGGTTTGGTCAGGGTGGCGGGAGCAGGCCTGGCCGCAGTCGAAGCAGTCGCGGCAACCGGGGCGCACCCTGTACAAAAACACGCACAAAGGCAGCCGCCGGCCAGAAAGAGAAGCTGTCTCATCGTGCCGTCAGAATACGCGCCTGAACGCAACACAACCAGCAAAAAAGCAGGATAGCGCTCGAATCGAAACGCTTCCTCATCAAGCCGCCGGAAAAATCCGCGAAATGCGGTTGGATCTGTTCGATCATAGACATCGCGGCAGGAGGCTTCAACTGAAACCCCGCCGATTCAATATCGTCTAAGCTCACATGAACGTCTTCCGCTCGCCTCGGTCTCTGCTTCTGGCCGGCCTTCTCCTCGCGCCTTTCCTGCGGGCGCAACAGAAACCCGCGGCGTCCGAGCCAGCGCCTGCCTCCACCGCGCCAACGCTTTCCGTTGACGCTCGCCTGGTCAATCTTCCGGTTGTCGTCCGCGACAAAAAGGGAGCGCTCATCCAGAACCTCACCAAAGACGATTTCATCCTTCAGGTGGACGGTAAACCCCAGACCATCCGCTACTTCGACAAAGACACCGACCTGCCCCTGACTCTCGGCCTGCTCGTCGACACCAGCCTCTCCCAGCGCGAGGTCATCGACCAGGAGCGCACCGCAAGCAGCACCTTCCTCGACCAGATGCTTACCACCCCGAAGGACAAGGCGTTCGTCATGCAGTTCGCCGCCGAGACCGAGCTTCTGCAGGACATCACCTCGTCCCGCCCACTGCTTCAGGCCGCACTCAAAGAGATCGACACTCCGGGCCGAAGCTCCAACACCTCAGACGACGATAGCGGTAATCGCCGTCCGCGCGGTGGCGGAGGCACGGTCCTTTTTGACGCTCTCTTCCTTGCGTCCGACGAACTGATGAGCAAGCAAACCGGCCGCAAAGCCGTCATCATCCTCTCCGATGGCGGCGATCGCGGCAGCAGAGAGACCCTCGTCAAATCAATCGAAGCCGCACAGCGCGCCGACACCATCATCTACGCCATCTATTTCAAAGGCGAAGAGCCGCATCAGGATTTCCCGCAACGCGGCGGCCGTGGAGGTGGCGGAGGCTACCCCGGTGGAGGAGGCTATCCCGGCGGCGGCTATCCAGGCGGCGGCCGTTATCCAGGTGGCGGCTATCCAGGGGGTGGCAGTGGGGGTGGCA
>DATAVY010000104.1:0-4893 GCA_036267495.1 Edaphobacter sp. | reverse complement strand
GTCGATCTCCATGTCGAGCGGCGGCGCGCTCGCTCCGATCCAGTCTGCGACCTTGCCCCTGGTTGCCATCAGTACATTCCCTCTTCGCCCGCAGGCCGGGTCTTCCATCGCCGGTGCATCCAGAGCCATTGCTCGGGATGCTGCCGCACATACGCTTCAATGGTACGGGTAAACGCGGCCGTATTGGTCACGGCGTCCTGGTCGGCATTCCCGGTATGGACGACATCCAACTCCCGGCCAAAGTGCAGAACGTACCTTTGCTCCCGGTGTTCCCACAATAGAAACCCGGGCACCACCGCCGCGCCCGTCCTCGCCGCAATTCGCGCCATCCCCGAGGCGGTGCATGCCAGTACTCCGAAGAACGGCACAAACACTCCCTGGGGCGGGGTCATATTCGTGTCCATCAGGATTCCCACCGTCTCTCCCGCCCGCATCGATGCGATCAGCCCTCGCGCAAAGTCATCTTTGTGGATCACGCGATTTCCATGCAGGCAGCGAATGCGGTTCACAAACGCATCGACCAGAGGATTGTCGAGACGCCGGATCACCATTCCCATCGGCATCCCCATCAGCGAGTGGTAGAAGCTGGACAGCTCCCATGCCCCGAGGTGGCCGGTCAGTACCAGGACGCCCTTGCCGCGTTCCCGCGCCTGCAGATAATTTTCCAGCCCTTCATAGCGAATAAAACGGCTGGCGGTTGCCGCGGTGTAGTCCGGCATCTTGCAGAACTCCGCAAGCAGGAGACCGAGATTGCGATACTCGGACTGGAGAATTGCCTCGCGTTCTCCTGCCGTCATCTCGGGAAATGCCAGCTCCAGATTGCGAAGTCCGACGCGGCGCAGACGGCCTAATCCGCGATAAGCAGCCGCACCAATGGCAACGCCGGCTGCACGCGCCAGACTGCGGGGAAGCAGACGAAGACCCTGAACAAAGGTCCAAACCAGGGCGAACTCCGCAGTTTCGCGGGCGCTGGCCCGCTCTTTCGGCACCGCACTTTGTGCGACATCGCTCAAGGCTCTAGTCTACCGATTCCAGATCGCCGCGCTCGAAAAACAGGAAGGGCGGCTGAATAGCCGCCCTTCTGCGAACTCGATCGAACTGATTTTGTTCCTGCTCTTATTTATTTCTCGCGGCCACGAAGTACTTCGCAACCGTCCGCACGAAGGGACGCGCTTCGACGGGAGTCGCCTGGCTTCCACCGAGAACGGTGGCATACGGAACATTCGTTCCGTACAGGGCCGCGGTGCCATCCTGGTTCTGCGAAAGCACTGTGCCATCGAGATTGATTCCGGCAAACAGGCCCTTGCTGCGCGAATAGCTCAAAAACTCCGCGTTCAACTTCCAGTCGGTACCCGCCTGCGCGTTGCGGCCAACAGGACCCGCTGCAGCGGCAGCGTCGGCGCCCAATTTGACCTTATTTTTCAGCATGTCCTGCAGACCCTGCTGGTTCATCGCGACAAGCACCAGGTCCGTGGCCTGTCCGCCGATCTGGAATCCAAAGCTGCCGCCGGCAAGCTGAATGCACACTGGCGCGCTCCACTTTCCGCTCGACGTGCGGCAGGTAGCGACACCCTGGCCGTATTGCGCGCCTACAACAAAGGCACCCTTCTTGTAGCTGGGAATCACTACCACGCAGGAAGCCCCGGCGAGAATGCCTCCCGGAATAGCCTTGTCCGGCGTTGCCATAATCTGTTCAATCACCTGGCTTGCAGCGGTCAACCGCTCCGCAACCTTCGCTTTGTCACTCTGAGCATGGGCAGAAAGTGAACTGACCGCCAACGCCACTCCACAGAAAACCGCTGATATTTTCTTTATCATTTTCGTTATAACCTTTCGCGACTACGATCAAATTTTTTGGAAGGCCCATAAACCTGCCTATTTCCAACACGATATCAGATGAAAAAATAGGGAGAGGAGGTTGTACCCTCCTCGGAATGAGCTTATCACCAGCGCAAAAGACAGGCCGTTCTCCATCACAGAAAAAAATGGGGGTTGTAGAGATAGGGCCGGAGTGACTCCGACGCTCTCTCTACAACCCCTCTCCCAGGTCTGTGTTGCTGATTAACAATCTGCCTGACATTGCTTCCGCTCACAACGGTACGAAGGTGGGTAGACCTTTGAGCGATTGATGTTAACTGAAAGGTTAATGGGGGATAGAGGGGCTATTTTGCCAGCAGATTCCGATTCACCACCTGCACCGAGAGCTCAATGCGGTTTTTTACTCCGACCTTGCGCATCAGGGTGGTCACATGCTTCTTCACCGTGGCGAGATCGATCCCAAGCTCCTCGGCAATCACGCGGTTAGGATGTCCCTCGGCCAGCAGCTTCAACACCTGCGCCTCCCGCCTGGTGAACTTCGGCTCGCTGGCAGTGCCGGTACGTCTCTCCTCCGCGGAGGACAACTCCAGCAGCTTCGCCAGCACCTTTCGCGGCGCCCATGCCGAGCCATCCTGAACGATCTCGATCGCCAGCCGGACCTCGCTGGGTTTCGCGGTATGCGCCAGGTATCCTTTCGCTCCTGCCCCGATGATGCGCTGGATGTATCCGTGATCTTCTTCGAGTCCCAGCACAATCAGCTTCAGGTGTGGACGCGCTCGCCGAAATGCGGCCAGAAGTTCGAAGATGTGGTCCGTACACGCGGAGTCGACCAGGATCATCGACACACCGGAGGCATCGAGCGCGCCCGGTACCGATAGCGGCACAATCTCCACCGGGACGCCCTTGATCCCGATTCCGCCTCCGCCCTCATGCGCGCCCTCGGCGAAGATCGTCTCCAATCCGAGAATGCGCAGCGGATCAGTGGCGACCAGGCCAAGCTTCAGCGGTCCCTCCGACTTCTGCTGCTGGTGCTTCTGATTCTTCATCGCCTGTGCAGCCTCTCGACTCAGCATCGTGCATTGGCAGGCCGGCTTTTGCGATTGAGGGAATCGCCACCCCGCAGCTTCTAGAGCTTCGGCAGAACGATTCCCTGTTGCTTCTGATACTTGCCCTTGCGGTCCGCGTAGCTGATTTCGCACATCTCATCGGACTGAAAGAACAATATCTGGCATAGCCCTTCATTCGCATAGATCCGGGCAGGCAGGGGGGTTGTATTCGATATCTCCAGCGTGACAAATCCCTCCCACTCCGGCTCGAACGGAGTGACGTTGACGATGATCCCGCATCGCGCATACGTCGATTTGCCTACGCAGATGGTGAGAACATCGCGGGGAATTTTGAAGTATTCGATGGACCGGGCAAGGGCGAACGAGTTGGGGGGGACAATCACGCTGTCGGCCACAACCGTTACAAACGATCGCTCATCGAATGCTTTAGGATCGATGATGGCGCTGTTGACATTGGTGAAGATCTTGAATTCATCGGAGACCCGCAGATCGTACCCGTAGGAGGAAAGCCCATACGAAATAACGCCCTCGCGGACTTGTTTTTCGCTGAACGGGGAGATCATGCCGTGATCGATCGCCTGCCGGCGAATCCATCGGTCGCTTTTTATGGCCACTCTGCTCTCTTTTCTGTTGGTTTTGCTCCAATTGGGGCGGAAGGGTGTAGATTTAACGGCAGCCGAAAACTGGGGTACTCTTGCCTCATTAGATTCTTCATCTTACGGCAGTGTTCTTTCATTGACAATCTTGCCTCGACTTTCTACCATCACGTTACTAAAACCCGGTCAGTACTACTTTTCTAAAATTACAGCCCAAGGACGGCGGCCCAGATGATTAAGCAGGATCTTATACAGAGGGTTGTTGAGCGTACCGGACTGCCACGAACTAAAGCAGAGTCTGCGGTGGACGCCATCTTCGACAGCATGAAACAGACCCTCATCGCGGGCGACCGCATCGAACTGCGCGGCTTCGGTGTCTTCACCGTCAAACCGCGCAAGACAGGCATCGGACGCAACCCCAGAACGGGCGCTGAAGTCACCATTGCTCCAGGCAAGGCAGTTCGCTTCAAGCCCGGCAAAGAGCTTCATCTCCTGGACTAGTTTCAGATTAGTTCCAGTCTCATTCTGGATTTAGTCTGCGCTCTCGCGCCGTCGCCGCCCTACATTAAATGTACCGCGTCCACGTCAACCATCAGGTTACGTCGAGCGATGCCCTGTGTCGCAGCGTAGGCGAGCATGAGGCGCAGCGTCGCGCCTAACGCCTGCCGTTTCTCTGCCTTCAACACGAAGTGGTAGCGGTAGATTCGCTTCAGCCGGACAATCGGCGCAGCCGCGGGCCCCAGCACACGCACCTTATCCAGCCGCGCCTGCTGGAACCACCGGCCCAGCGTCCCCGCCCACGCGGTCGCCTCCTCCAGCTTCTCACTTTGAATTACGACATTCGCCAGCACCGTAAACGGCGGGTAGTGCATCCACCGGCGATAGTTCATCTCCTTGGCCACGAAGCCGGGATAGTCGTGTTTGGCCGCGAATTGAATCGCGTAGTGATCGGGGTGATACGTCTGCACCAGCACCTTGCCCGGCAGAACTCCCCTGCCCGCGCGGCCCGACACCTGCGTCAGCAATTGAAATACCCGCTCCGCCGCGCGAAAGTCCGGCAGTCCCAGCTGGAAGTCTGCGCCAACCACACCGACCAGCGTGACTCCGTGAATGTCGTGACCCTTGGCGATCATCTGCGTGCCGACCAGCAGATTGATCTCGCCTGCATGCAGCCGCGCCAGCAGGCGCTCCATGTCGCTGCGCCCGCGGACGGTGTCGCGATCCATCCGTCCAATCCGCGCTGAAGGAAACAACTCCTGCAGCCGCTCCTCGCCCTGCTGCGAGCCCGCACCCAGGAAATAGAGGTGTTCGCTTTCGCACTTCGGACAGAGCTTCGGGACGTTTCGCCGCGAACCGCAGTAGTGGCACTCCAGCCGCTGCCCCGGCTGCGCGATGGCGTCATTCTCACTCAC
>DATAVY010000103.1:0-35768 GCA_036267495.1 Edaphobacter sp. | reverse complement strand
GAGATCAAAGTGACGAATGAGTGGACGAACCGGCAGATTGGGGATCGCCTGCTGCCGACGGACAAGCGCATTCTCGCTCCGCCAAATGGCCGCGCAGCCGCAGCCCAGGGAAACGGAGGCGGTGCATTCGGCAGGCCTCAGATACTGGCAGAATCGGGCCTGCTCGGAGAGGTGCGCATCGTCGCCGAACGTACTCGCTGAGTGGCATTTGGCCCACAGCCCAGAGGTAGTAATCCCGGACACATCATGGTGCCAGCACTCTTAGCGTAGATTTTCAATCGGCTAAATTTGTAACGCACCAAAAGAAAGAAGGTGCGGCCGGGACTCACCGCCGTTTCAGAGCCTCGAGTTCATCGAGAGTTCGCGGCCAGTCGGACCCCAGCAGTCTGGACAGGCTACGGTCGGCAAGAACCTTTCCGCCGGTCTGGCAGCGCGCGCAGTAGTTCGTCTCGTTGTCTGCATAGCGAATTCGCAGGATCTTGTCGCCGCATCTCCGGCACAGCTCTCCAAAGCGGCCGTGAACTGCCATATCTTTTCGAAACGCCGTCACCTTTTCGGGGAAACCATCCTGTGCCTCGGCGCGAAGCCGCTCGATCCAGAGTTCGAGAGTATTGCGAGTCACGGCGTAGAGCCTCTCCCATTCCTCGAGGTTCAGCTTTTGTGTCAAGGTAATTGGCGACAACTGTGCCGCATGCAAAATTTCGTCCGAGTACGCATTGCCGATGCCGCTCAACACCCGAGGGTCGGTCAGCGCTCTCTTGAGCGTTCGATTTTCCCCGGTCAACGCGGCGCGAAACGCATTGAGGCCGCTGGAAAAAACGTCGATGCCTCCCGGGTCTATGGATTGCAGGCCTTCCTCGCCGCTGAGAATGTGCAACGATGCGCGCCGCTTCGAACCCGCCTCCGTCAGCACCAGAGAGCCGTTGGGGAAATCGAAGGCCGCCAGATTGTTGCGTCCCGCGAGCTTCGCATCTGCCGGTCGCCAGTGCAGGCGGCCGGCAATCATCAGATGGAGCACCAGCCATAGATCGTCGTCGAACCCGATAGCAATGCGCTTGCCGATCCGCCGCAACTCGCGCACGGCGCGTCCTTCCACGCTGGATAGCGGCGGCTGTGCCGTGCGCAGCAGAAAGGCGCTGGCCAGCCGCACCCGCACCAGCGGCTGGCCAACGATGCGCGCTTCGAGCGCAGTGAGATAGGCGGCGATGTCAGGCAGTTCGGGCATAGTGCGAAGACTGTCTCCTATCCCCGCTGGCTGAACAGAACCGGCTGTACCGGCGATTCGGCTGCCTCGCGAAAATTGCTTAGCCCAACCCCGACCAGGCGAAAGCGCCGCCGTGAATCGAGGTCCGCGCGCTCCCTCAGCGAGAGTGCGATGCCGGTCAGCTCCTCGCAGGAAGAGGGAGGAACGCTGGGCGTGTGGCTGCGCGTCAGGATATTGAAATCGCTGGTCTTCAATTTGAGAACGACGGTGCGCGCGATGCGTGGCTCTGTGCGCGAGGCAGACCAGACCTTTTCCGCCAGGCGTCGGATTGCCGCCTCTGTCTCAGCCAGCGGTAGATCGCGTTCAAACGTATCCTCGGCGGAGATGGATTGTGTGGGTCTGTTGGGAACAACTTCATTGTCGTCGATGCCGCGAGCCAATTCATAGAGACGCACACCGTGCCGGCCAAATCCTTCTTCGAGCGTCGCTCGATCCAGCGTTCGCAGATCACCCACGGTCTTGATTCCCAAAGTATTAAGCTTTTCTCCCGTCACCTTGCCCACACCGGGCAGGCGTTCGACTGCAAGCGGCCTCAGGAACATATCCGCATCTCCGGGTTGGATCACGAAGAGGCCGTCGGGCTTGGACCAGTCCGACGCTATCTTTGCCAGAAATTTATTTGACGCAACTCCTGCCGAAGCCGTCAGGTTCAGCTCTCCATGGATCTGCTCACGAATGGTACGGGCCACGCGCGTTGCGGTAGGCAGGCCGGTCTTATTCTCGCTCACGTCGAGATAGGCTTCGTCCAGCGACAACGGTTCGATCAGATCCGTGTGCCGGCTGAAGATCTCTCGCGTCAGAACGGAAACGGCGCGGTAGCGCGTAAAGTCCGGAGGAATAAAAATCGCATCGCGGCACAAACGCTCTGCGCGGGTAGCCGGCATCGCCGAGCGTATGCCAAAGCGCCGGGCTTCATAGGATGCGGCACAGACTACGGAACGCGGTCCCTTCCATGCAACAACCACGGGCTTGCCGCGCAGCTTCGGATCGTCCCGCTGCTCTACAGAAGCATAAAATGCGTCCATATCGACATGAACGATCTTTCGCATAATCTAGCACTATAGTATTCCTGCGTTTTCGCAGCGCCCGGCGAACTGCCGAAAGCTTCCTGCTGATCAAAACGAAGCTCGCTGCGGCTGTTTTGGCATAGGATTGAGTCGACCAAATAACTATGGATAGACGCGAGTTTCTCAAAACCACAAGCAGTCTTTTAGCCGTCAACGCGCTTCCCGCTGTTCCCTCGCTTTCCGCGGAACATCCTGCGCCGGGACGCATCAACCTCCCCATGAATCGCGGCTGGCGTTATCAGCGCGGAAGCGTCGAAGCAGCCCAGAGCGCCGGCTTCGACGACGCGAAGTGGGAGCGAGTCGTCATTCCCCACGCCAACGTGCGGCTGCCGTGGCACAGCTTCGACGATAAAGAGTATGAGTTCGTCTCGACCTATCGCCGGCGCTTCAAAACACCCGCCGCTGCCCGTGGCAAACGCGTCTTCGTCGACTTCGAAGGCGCGATGACCGCCTCCACCGTCTGGATCAACGGGGTGCCGTTGGGCGAGTACAAGGGCGGCTACACTCCGTTTTCCTTTGAATTGACGCCGCATCTCCGCGCGAACGGGGACAACGTCCTGGTGGTGCAGCTTGATTCCACCGAGCGCTCCGATATCCCACCCTTCGGCAATGAGATCGATTACCTCACCTTCGGCGGCATCTATCGCGAAGTAACCCTGAGGATCGTTCCCTCTATCTATCTCGACAATATCTTTGCCCGGCCGGCGAATGTGCTCAGCGGAAAACCATCCCTCGATGTGGACTGCTTCCTCGCAGGCCAGGGAGCCGCATTGTCCCTTGAAGTCGAGTTGCGCGACAGCGAGCACACCTTGGCCAGGGCCACGCGCGCCGTCGATTCCACGCAGCAGACAAAATCCGATTCAGCGGCCGATCCGGCGATCGCCGCGCCGGTTCATAGCACCACGGAGACCATCGACGACCCCGCCCGCCAGACGGTATCGCTGAAGGACATCGCCGGCGTCGAGCTGTGGGACCTCAATAATCCCCGCCTCTATACGGTTCATGTCCGGCTCCTGCAGGATGGAGATGTCATCGATGAGGACACCCGGCGGATCGGCTTTCGCGAGGCCATCTTCACCGATCATGGATTCTCGCTCAACGGCAAAATCGTTAAGCTGCGCGGGCTCGATCGCCACCAGACATTTCCATTCGTGGGTCAGGCGATGCCGGCGCGCGTGCAGCGTCAGGACGCGAAGATCCTGCGGAAAAACCTGCATTGCAACATCGTCAGGACCTCGCACTATCCGCAGTCGCGGCACTTCCTCGATTGCTGCGACGAGGTCGGCCTGCTTGTGCTCGAGGAGATACCGGGATGGCAGCACATCGGGGCCGAGCCCTGGAAGCTGCTCGCCATCGACAACGTCGGCCGCATGATCCGCCGCGACTGGAACCATCCCTCCGTCGTTCTCTGGGGAGTGCGGATCAACGAGTCGCGCGACGACAACAGCTTTTACACCCGCACCAACGCGCTGGCTCATTCGCTCGATCCCACCCGCCAGACCGGCGGCATTCGCAACTTCCAGCAGTCGGAGTTCCTCGAAGACGTCTTCACCATGAACGACTTCGGATTTCCCCTCAAGCAGCCGAATCATCCGCGCTATCTCAACACCGAGTTCGTCGGCCATACCTTCCCGACCAAGACGACCGACGACGATGAACGCCAGCGCGAGCACACCCTGCGCCACGCCAGGATCCACAATCAGCTGGCCTCCGATCCGCAATACGCCGGCGGCATCGGATGGTGCGCCTTCGACTACAACACGCACGCGAACTTCGGCGCCGGCGACCGCATCTGCTACCACGGCGTTACCGACATCTTCCGCGAGCCCAAGCCCGCCGCCGGATTCTACAAATCGCAATGCGATCCCGCCGAGGAGATCGTCCTCGAGTCCGCCTTCCACTGGGCCAACAGCGACGAGTCAACCAGCTTCACCAAAGCCCTGGTCTGTTCCAACTGCGATCATCTCAAGTTCTACATCCGCACCGCCAGCCTCGAAAGCAATCCCTGGGAGCTGCTCGCCGAGCTCGATCCCGACCGCGTCGAGTTCGATCATCTCGCCTATCCCCCCTTTATCCTCGATCGAAGAAAAATTGCCTCGAGCGATCGTCATGGATGGGGCGATCTGCGCATCGACGGCTATCTGAAGGGCGAGAAGGTCATCTCGAAGTCCATGTCCGGCCGCGGCGTCGACAGAAAGTTCATGCTGCTTCCCGATGACACAACCCTCATCGCCGACGGCGCGGACACGACTCGCATCGTCCTGCGAGTCACCGATGAGTTCGGCGCGATCCGAACCTACGCCAACGACGCGATCGTCTTCAAGCTCGACGGGCCTGCCGAGCTGATCGGCGACAATCCGTTTTCCTTGATCGGCGGCACAGGCGCCGTCTGGATTCGCGCCCGCGAGCAGGCCGGGACGGTTCGCCTCACCGCCATTCATCCCCGCCTCGGCTCTCAAACCGTGGAGATCAGCCTGACCGCAACACCGCCCGAAGCGATCTAGCGGCGAACTCGAAACTTGCTGAACGGTTGACAGCGGAGAGTGAGAAGGCGCTCCCTGGATTGTGACCCTGCTTCAGCACAGCATAAGAGCGCTGCTGTAATAGGCTGTATCCGCCGCTCGAAGCGCAGGTACAGCCTATTACAAACGGGCATTATTGCAGGTTGACTGATGCCTGACCCACGAGGAGCCCACTGGCGCTTTTCCTCGCATAAACGAACAATCCATAATAGGTTGCGGGAACTGACGGATTGCCTACGTTGATTGTTGGTCCGAGCGGGATATTGAGAGAACTCAGCGAATCGGTTGTGTCCACCGGGTCGCAATCGATCGCCAGAGCATCGGTTCCAGGGATTACGCTCTTGTAGCAGGCAGTCAGTGTATAGACGAGGGGATCGGGATCGCCGCTTTCGTTTGGATTCCAATGCGCTTCAATGTGGTCGTTGACCTTCGTTGCGGTAAATCCCGAAAGAAATGTTGGTCCAATGTCCTGTACGGGCTCAAAGTCGATGGGCAAGGTCGCGGATTCGCCTGACAGTGTGGTTGCCAAAAAGGTTGCGTGGGCGGCGGGGGTTCCTATCTCATTGCGGTTCGGCGTCCATACATAGGTTGCCACGCTAAACCCATTCCCGTTGGGGGGATTGTCGACAGAATTCAGTTGATAGATGATCAACCCGGCGGGACCAGAGGTCATGGTGATCTTTGGAGCGTCTCCTTCATGATTGATCGCCGTGACCGTGATAACGTTGGCCGTTTCGGCTACAGCTGGGAAGAACCCACTAGGAGTTGTTATAGAGCTAGCCCCTAAAAGTATCCTGGATGACGTGGGCTTACCGCCTCCGCCATTGCCCCCACCACCATTACTTCCACCTGCATTACTTCCACCTCCTCCTTTGGCTCCCTGACTGGCAAAAGAATTGATTGGAAGCATCAGCGAAAAACATAGCGATGCAAAAGCCATCGTTTTCAAACCTTGATTCATATCCTGCTCCGTTTCTTTGATAATGAAAAATAGGCCCATCCTGAAGCAGGTTATTTTTAGCAGGTTTAGCGACCTGCAATTGTCACTATTGCATCCTCAAGAAGTAAAATGATTTGCCTCCGCGCTTTTTTGGATATGCATCAGGGGGCGAACTAAAATATCGGCGACCCTTTGGATTGTGTTCACGGTACTCGCGCCGAAGCGTAATTGATGACGGCTCACCACCCACTGCCGCAGTGGAGTCGAATATAACAAGCGAAAATCGTTGGGAGATGATAAGGGGCAGCAAAAAGCCCCCGCCTGAGATGGACGGGGACTTCGCTTGTTTACGGCAAACTATGTCGGGTGCGGCTCGATTGTCACGCCACGCCTGTTCATCACAGCGTCTTGTCAAACCCCTTGATTGAAGCGGGTTGCCTCTGTTTACGCTGGTTTTAGAAAATTGATGGCGGAGAGTGAGGGATTCGAACCCCCGATAGACTTGCGCCTATGTCTGATTTCGAGTCAGGTGCATTCAACCGGGCTCTGCCAACTCTCCGCGCTCTTTTATTTTATCTCACGACTCTCCAATCCGCGCCTCTCGCCGGCCACGCGTGAGGTCGCACCGGCAACACCCCCGAGAAGATTTATCCTCAAGAAAGCCGCATGCTCATCGTGGCCAGGGGATAAGCAATTTTGCCGCACGCCGAATGGACCTCCGAACTCGAACAGTGGCTCCGCGAACAAGCTGCTGCCGCCGGCTTCGACACTGCCGGCATCGCTTCGGTCGATACACCCGATTCCCGCGCACACCAGGTCCACGCCGAGCGCTTCGCCGCCTGGGTCGACGCCGGCCGCGCAGGCGAGATGGACTACCTCAAGCGCCGCGACGAACACGGCGTCCTCCTCCGCAGCGACGTGCAGGTAGCGATTCCCTGGGCGCGCTCCGTCATCGTCTGCGCGCTCAACTACAACGCCCCCGGTCCGCTCTCGATCGATCCCGCCCCACCTGACGCCGGCTGGATTGCCCGTTACGCGTGGAGCGGCCGTCCCGCAAATCCCGGCAACTCCGAGTCGCAGCAATCGGAAGAACTCCTCCCCACCGACTATCACGATCAGCTCCTTGCCCGCCTGCGCCAGATCGAATCCGCCTTGCACGACCGCCTTCCCTGCGAGACCCGCTGCTACGTCGACACCGGGCCCATCGTCGAGCGCGCCATTGCCGCCACCGCGGGCGTGGGCTGGATCGGCAAAAATACCTGCGTCATCAATCAGGGCCTTGGCTCATGGCTTCTGCTCGGTGTCATCGTCACGTCAATTCCGCTCGCGCAATCGGTCGAGTTCCCCATCGCGGCCGACCGCTGCGGAAGCTGCACCCGCTGCATCGACGCGTGCCCCACCGACGCCCTCATCGCTCCGCACCAGATGGACGCCTCGCGCTGCATCGCTTATCTCACCATCGAAAAAAAAGGCGACATCCCCGAAGAGCTGCGCGCCCCCATCGGCCGTCACGTCTTCGGCTGCGACATCTGCCAGGACGTCTGCCCCTGGAATCGTAAGGCCCGGAATCGCGAATCCAAAACTCGCAGCGCTCCCGCCGCACCAGGCGAAGGCATGCTGCCTCGCCCCGAACTCATCAACCCCGCACTCGAATGGCTCGCCGCAATGGACGCCGCGGAGTTCAAGCGCCTGTTCAAGGGCTCTCCGCTCGAACGCACCGGCCCCAAGCGCCTGCGGCGCAACATCGCCATCGCCATGGGAAACAGCGGCGAGGAAAAATTCATCCCGCAGTTGAACGCCTGGGCCGAGACTGGCGATCCTGTCCTCGCGGAGGCTGCGGCATGGGCGATCAAGCGAATCGATGATGGGGACGCGGAAACCATGATTTCGAACGACCGGCAACTCAACGACAACCTAACCTGCTAACCTCGTCAGTCATGATGCGACTTCACGTGCTTACGGCTCTCTTATTCGCGGCAACTGCGATCTACAGTCAACTTGATGCGCCGATGGGTTCAATCTGCGGAGCTGTGCAGAATGAGAATGGAGAGCCCGCTTCCTTGGTAAAAATCGTTGCCATCTATATAGGTGCCCACTCAGGGCCATATCCTTCAGGCAGGACAGACGCTGCCGGGCACTATTGCGTCGTCAACGTGGCGCCTGCAGATTACGTCATGTCTGCTGCAGATCCCGAGAAGGGCTACCCGCAGATGGGTTCTATTTTCTACTCGCTGCGAAGGCCCAACCAGGAAATCCACATTGCAATTGGAAATCTGAAGCAGCATGCCGACTGGCGCATTCCGTACAAGGCAGGATTCTTGGAGGTGACGCTTACGGATTCTCGAACAGGGAAGCCGATCGTTCCGATGAACTTCAACCTTCTCGTCCAATCAAACCTTGAGCACGGTTTTATGCGTGGAAGTACCATGTCGACCGAACCTTTGCTCGTTCCACCAAACGAAAACATCTATTTCACTGTGAGCGCTCCAGGATATGGAGAATGGCCGGGAGACGGCACGAAGGGAAAACTCTTGAATTTGCTTTCAGGAAGAACCGAGAAGTTTGCCATAGGATTACAGCCGCTCAATCAGTAGCACCCTTACTCAAGCGCATCAAATCGGAAGAGTTAAGTTACTGTACTTCAGCCTCAACCGAACCCACCGCCCGCTCTGCTAGCATCGGAGTAAGTAGCTCGCCCTGCGCATCGATTATTCCCCTATGTCGTCAATCGCTCCCGATCCTGCCTTCCAGCCCGAGCTGCCGCCTGAGCCCATCGAAGACGTCGTCCCCGTCGTTCCACAGTATGGCCCCGGCGCGGAGATCGTCGCCCTCATCCGCTACATGGCCCGCACCGAGGTCCACACCTACGCCTTCAGCGTAGCGGCCAACTCCATCCTCTCGCTCTTCCCCTTCATCGTGCTGCTCCTCACCATCAGCCGGAATGTCTTCCACTCGCGTTCCATGGAGTCGGTCGTCAGCGACATGATGAAAAATCTTTTGCCCGTCGGCCAGGAGTTCGTCATGCGCAACATGCAGCTCCTCACCCACCCGCACAAAGGCACGCAGTTATTCTCCGTCGTCATGCTGCTCATCACCTCCACCGGCATCTTTCTGCCGCTCGAAGTAGCGCTGAACGCCGTCTGGGGCGTCCGCCAGAACCGCAGCTATCTGCACAATCAGGCTGTCTCGCTCGGTCTGGCCCTTGCCGTCGGCGTGCTCGCCATGGCCTCGGTAGCCTCAACCGCGAGTCAACAGACGATTCTGTCCTGGATCTTCCTCGACCATACTGACAACGTAGTCTTCCACTTCGTCTCGTACGGCTTTTTGCGCCTCTGCGCCTGTCTCGCCAGCATTCTTCTCTTCTTCCTGATCTATTGGGTCCTGCCTTACAGAAAAATTCCGGCGCGCGCGGTTCTTCCCACGGCAATCGTCATCGGTCTGTTGTGGCAGCTCGCCAAGATCCTCTACATCCGGGCCCTCCCCTGGCTGGACTTCCAGGCGGTTTACGGACCGTTTTATATTTCGGTAGGCTTGATGATGTGGGCGTTTCTCTCCGGTTTGTTGCTCCTGGCCGGAGCGCATTTTTCAGCCACACGCTATACGCTAAGGCTGGCGCGTCAGGCAGAGCGGGAGAAAGCGGCAGAACAGGAAAAGGCGGCAGAGCAGGAGAAAACGGCGTAGCAGGAGAAAGTGAAGATCGATGCAAAGTTCCAATAGCCAGGTCACCCCGGCAAGTTCGAGAGCACTCTCCGGACTCAGACGAAAGCTGCCCGCAGGACTCTCCGGGGTCGTCTTCTGGCTCGGCGTCTGGTTCTGCGCGCTCTTCGCCGGCCGCTGGGTCCCGGGAGGGTTCGGCACATTTCTCGGCATCCTGCAGATCTTCGTCGGCATCGCTCTGGTCTGCGTCGCAATTCCGCTGATCGCCCGGCTGGTGCGCAAGCACATGCTCTGGAGCCTCCGAAACAAGCTGGTGCTTACCTACCTCCTCATCGGCCTTGCGCCTGTCCTCCTGTTCGTCACTCTGGCGGGAATCTTCGCTTACGTCGCCGCCGGCCAATTTGCCATCCATCTGGCAGACACGCGAATCCTGGCCGAGCTCAACCAGATGGGCGTCGAGAACGAACATCGCGCTGATCTCATCTCCCCGCAGCTCGAGCGGCGAATGTCGGGGTCCGGAGATGCCAGGGCCGAGGTGATCGTCCCGCCTGCGGAGTCCGCGTCTGGAGACCCGGCACGTTCCGTCTCCAATCTGGATCTTCCGCGGCTGAAGCTTCACCGTGAGACCAAGGCCTTCCTCAATGGAGCGCCCGTCGCACTGGACGCCCTGTCCTCGAACTCCACGCCATCGAATTCCCCGTCGTCGAATTTAAAGACCCGAGATAAGACACCCTTCAGCCTGCCCCCCTGGGCAACCGAGCTGCCAAGCGGACGCTTCTCCGGAATGGTCCTGGATGGGACCGATCCCTATCTGGTCGCCATCCAGCAGGAGCGCTGGAAGGATGGACGCATCTTCACTCTGGTCACCAGTCTGCCCGTCGACAGCGCGCTGCTGAACATGATCGCCGACGGCCTCGGCTACGCCAGCCTTCTGCCCGAACGCTTCAGCCGCCGCACCGACGACCAGAAACAATCCGTCTCGAGCGCGCAAAGTTCCTCCGCCAGATCTGCTCCAGCCAGCAAATCCGCCGCCGCCCGAGACGCCAGAGTAAGCGGATCCGACGTGCTAACCGGAAAATCCAGCATCGTCGGAGGAACCGAGACCAGTCCGGCCAACATCGCCGATCTCACCGTACGTTTTCCCTCCACCGAGCCTGTCACCGATTGGGCTACCGGTCAGCCCGACAGCGTCTTCTTCACCGTCCAGTCCCGGCCGTCGCGGCTCTACAACCAGTTGTTCGGCGCCTCGCTCAGCGGCGTCGTTACCGATCTCCTGCGTAAGTCGCTCGTCATCCTTTCGCTCGTCTTTGGCGTCATCGGAATAGTGGCGGTATCGATGGCGCTGCGGTTGAGCCGCACCATCACCGCATCGGTCGCCGATCTCTACCGGGCAACGCAACACATCGACAGCGGCGACCTCAACTACCGCATCGGCGTAGCCAACAACGATCAGCTCGCCGAACTCAGCCGCTCCTTCAATGCCATGGCCGTCTCCATGCAGAAGCTGCTCCAGGAACAGAAGGAAAAAGAGCGTCTGCAGAACGAGATCTCCATCGCGCAGGAGGTTCAGGCCAACCTGTTTCCTCTGCACGCTCGGGGTATCGCCAGGCTCGACCTGCATGGCGTCTGCCGTCCCGCGCGCTCAGTCAGCGGCGACTACTACGACTTCCTCGTCTTCCACAAAGAAGCCCACGACGGCATCGCCGGCCGCAAGGAGACCGGCGTCGGCATCGCCATCGGCGACATCAGCGGCAAGGGAATCTCAGCCGCGCTCCTCATGGCCACACTCCACTCCGCCGTCCGCGCCTACCGCTTCGCCAGCGAAGAGCTCGTCTACAGCGAATCCACCGTCGCCGGCCTCACCGCCAGCCGCGACGAGCGTGGCGGAGACTGCGATGAGCTCTTCCAGTCGCCCGGCCGCATCCTCTCGCTGCTCAATCGCCACCTCTACCGCAGCACCCAGCCTGAAAAATACGCAACTCTCTTCCTGGCCCACTACGACGCCGACTCGGCCAAGCTCACCTACTCGAACGCCGGTCAGCTGCCTCCGCTCGTCCTGCGGCCCGACGGCAGCATCCGCAGGTTGGACCAGGGCGGAACGGTCGTTGGCCTGATGGACGGCATGCACTATGACGAGGACAGCTTTCACATGCAGCCCGGCGATATCCTCGTCGCCTACTCCGACGGCGTCACCGAACCCGAGAACGACTTCGGCGAGTTCGGCGAAGAACGCATGATGGAGGTCGTGAGCCGCTACCGCGACCAGCCCCTCCACGTCATCTCCACCCAGGTCATGCTCGCCCTCGACGCCTGGATCGGCGCCGAAGAACAGCCCGACGACATCACCCTAGTCCTCGCCCGCCAGACCTGAGCGGTTGCATACCTCTGCCTTTGTCTTTGTTTTTTCTGGTTGTCATTCCCGAAGGGAATCTGCCTTTGCCTTTGCTTTTGTTGTTGCCTTTTTTTTGTCATTCCCGAAGGGAATCTGCTGTTGCCTTTGTCTTCGTTCTTCCAGGTGAGATGTTCACGGAAAAATAAACTCAAAAAAGGTGGCATGTTTAAGCCCCAATTTAAGCACCACCAATCCACCACGTTTCACCACAAATCCACCACACAATTACCACAAAAAAACCACCATCAACCCACCACTTTTTCCAAACCCCCCTCAAAAACACAGCAAAACCAGCAAAAATCCCCCAACCGCGCCTCACAAATTATTTTGCTCAAATTTAGGGCTTTTTCAAAATCGCCTTAACCGCGATCGCATTCGGAGACTTCCCCGCAGGCAACACGGTAAACAGCGCCGGCAGCTCCTTGCCCGACGTCCGGATCACCGCAACATCTCCGGAATGAGCATCCGCCGCCAGCAGAAGATGCTCATCCTGGGAAAATGCCAGCGCAACGGGCGCCGCGCCTGTGCGCACGCTCCAAGCCAGCCGTCCATCGTCAATGCTGTAAAGCGCAATCGAATCAGCCCCGAAATTCGCAACCCACAACCGGCTGTTATCCAGGCTCACAATCCCGCGCACCGGCCTGCTGCCAATCATGTAAGTGCCGCCAACTTCATTAGTTCCAGTCGCTATCTCCGAAACGCTGTCGGATCCCGAATTCGAAACGAAGATCTCCCCGCCATCCGGCTTCATCGCAAGATTTACCGGCATCTTCCCCACATCCAACAGTGCCAGCATTCGATCCGTCATCAGCGCAGGATCCTGCTTTACAGCCCACGAACCGGTCGCCGCCGCAAGCCCGATCGCCATCACCTGATGCCCGTCCGAGCACGCAACAAAGGCCTTCGAAGAGTCAGGCAGAATCTCCACATCCCCCGCCCCCGGACAGCCCGGAAAGGCTGCGCGTAGATGCGGAGCCGGTGCCGTTGCCGCCGCTGCATTGTAAGGAGATACATCGAACACCGAGACGCTGCCGCTGGCGCGATTGCTCACCACCAGACTGCGGCCGTCCGGCGAGATGCGGTCAACGCCAGGCTGTTCCCCCGTGCCGGCCACCGCAATCTCCCGGCGGCGGTCAAGATCGACAACACTTACTGTATTCGATCCCGAGTTGGCCACATAAGCCCGATGCCCAGTAGGATCGACGGCAATAAAAACAGGCAAGCGGTGCACAGAAATGGTCGCAGCAATGCGGTTGGCCTCCGCATCGATCACCGACACTGTACCCGACTGCGTGTTGACGGCGTAAATTTCATTGCGCACCGGATTCGCGACCACTTGAGTCGGATTTGCGCCAACCTGCAAGGTCCGGTCTTGACGAAGATAGACAAGATCGAGCACCGTCACCGTGTTAGAGCCACCGTTGCTGACGTAGGCGAACTCGCGGTAGCCATCCGGCACGTCAGGAAAGCCGCTTTTATGGCAACCGCAGACGCCAAGCACGAGCGCAGAGACAACGGCGGCAAAAGATCGCGGGAAAGAGAGTCGAAGGGGGACTGGCACTGTTCGGAGTCTACCGAGGTGGCGGAGGAGCGGCAAGCGCAAGGGACGTCGCCGGGAATTTCCGGAGTTGCGAAACTTTTTTGATGCCCAATCTGTCTATGTGATCGATGCGAAATATAGACCCCTCGGATCTATCGCGTCATTTGCACTTTATTCTCGGACAACGAAGCCGCAACTCTTTGTGGCTTCGTTGATTTTCTTAAAGGCGTGGTCGCTTCAGGCGAAACCAGTTCAAGGCCGTCCAGCCGAAATATCCAGCTTGAACCAGCAGCACCACCGCATATGCCATGAGCAGATGCCGGTGTTCCATGGTGCTCATATTAAAGAACGAATGCCAGGTCATTGTGGAATCTCCAGGGAAGCTTCAATTGCCTGCAGCGCCGCTTCCTGTTCGGCGATTTGACGCCTGCGTTCCAGTGCAAAGCGGAAGATCAGAATGAAGATCCCCCAGATGGCCCAGCCGGCGAGATTCCAAAAAAATGCAGGCAACATGGATTTATCCATGCCGGAGTTCGCGTCGCCGCCAAAGACGGGAGCCGGATGCTGGGTCCGCCACCACCGGATCGACATGTAGACAATGGGCACATCCACGGCGGCAAAGACGGAAAGAACGGCGGAAAGCGTATGGGACTCGCCAGTCGAAGAGAAGCGGCGGAGAAGCAGATAGCTGACGTAGAGGAGCCAAAGAAGCAGGTAAGTGGTGAGCCGAGCGTCCCAGGTCCACCAGATACCCCAGACAGCGCGTCCCCAGAGCATTCCCGTCAACAATCCAATGCTGACAAATACGACGGTAACTTCAGCGGCAGCGAGGGCAAGAGCGTCTGCGGCCAAAGCACGCAAAGGGTCGCGGCGGCGCCAGTAGAGATAGGCGAGCGCGGCGACGAAATTGACGTAAGGAAAGACCAGTCCCATCATCGCTGACGGCACGTGATAGTAGATGATCCGTCCGACATCGCCTTGGGCTGCGTCGGTAGGCGTCAGAAAGATGGCCTGGCGGAAGCCGACAATCAGGACCGCGAGAGCGATTCCGAACCATAGCCAGGCCACGCTGCGGAGACTGGGGGTGCGCTGCTCCATGACGGTTAGTTTATCGCGAACGGGGACTATTCGGCATTCAGCACTGTTTCAAACAGCAAAATGCAGATGGTGGTGAAGATAATGTCATAGCCGGCCAGCTGCCCGATCCAGGTATTGATTTGAATTGCATCGAGATCCGCCGTCAGGACGCCCGTCGTTCCCTGGACCATCGCCAGCAGGGCCGGAAGCGAGATGGGTAAAAGAAGCAGAGGAAGCAGAAGTTCGCGGTTGCGGGCGCGCAGGCCGAGGGCCGCAAAAAAAGTTCCGTTAACCACCAGCGCCCACGTCCCCAGCGGTAAAATCAGCGCAAGCAGCCAGGCGTTCCCCAGCACGTGAAGATTGAAGAAGACGATGAAGATTGGAGCCAGAACTGCTTCAACGATCAGGACGAAGAGCATGTTTGCCAGAGTCTTGCCGACAAAGAGCGCGGACGCAGGAGAGGGGGCCATCCGCTGAGCTTCCAGAACCTGATTGCGCAGCTCGCGAGCCCATGACAGATTCAAAGCGGTGATCGAGGCGAAAAGCAGCGCCACCCAGAGAATGCCGCCGGCGATCTGCCGGGTCGTAGTGGGGTAGCCGGTGGGGTCGAAGGCAAGACCGAAGACGACGACCACCAGCAGCGCGAAGAAGAGCATTCCGTTAATTGAGTCACGCGACCGCCACTCCAGCCGGAGGTCCTTGCGAAGATGGTCGAGCACGTGCCGGAGATAGGTCATGCGGAAGCCCCGGTGAGATCCGCGAGGGTCGCGTCGGCGGCGCGCAGATAGTCGGCAGGAGACAAAATCAGTTGCAGGCCGCGCTGCCCCGCAGAAACCGAGATGACATCAAACAGCTCGATGGTCTCGTCGGCATAGGCCGGAAAGGGTTTCCTTGCGCCCATCACCGTAACTCCGCCGCGAACGTATCCGGTGAGCGGTTCGACATCTTTGAGAGATGCCAGTTCAACCTTCTTCGCGCTCGCGGCCTGGGCCAGCTTCTTCAGGTCGAGTTCGGTGTCGCCGGGAATGACCGCGAAGAGGTGCTCGCCGTCATTGGTTTGGGTCACCAGAGTCTTGAAGACCTGCTCCGGCGGCAGACCTATCTTGCGCGCGACGGAGATCGCGGTGAGATCGTCAGGATCGACCTCGTAGGAGCGAAGTTCGTAGGTGATGCCGAGAGAATCGAGCAGACGGGCAGCGTTGGTCTTCACTCAGCGTCCTCAGTCTCGAGGATCTGGCCGCCGCGCATGGTGAGGACGGTGTCTGCAAGTGGTTTGGCGAGCGCGGCCTGGTGGGTGGTGATAAGTATCGTGCGGCTGCCCCCGCCAGCGACCGGCCAGGTCCGGAAATCGGCGAGAAGCTCCACCATGTGGCTGGTGGAAGCGGCATCGAGGTTGGAGAAAGGTTCGTCGAGAAGGAGAAGCTCGGGGTCACTCTGGAGAACGCGGGCAAGGGATGTGCGCTGGCGCATGCCCTGAGAGTATTGACCGACAGGACGGCTGAGATTCGGATCGAGCCCGACGGCCCGCAGCGCCATCTCGGGGCTGCCAACGCACGCGCACCCGCCATCGCGATGCAAACCGGCAAAGTAGGTGAGGTTTTCCATGGCGGTGAGCTCGTCGTAGAGCATCGGCGAGTGGCTCATATACGCCATGCGCCGCCGCTGCTGGTGTGGAGATTCGCTGAACACGGTAACGCTGCCGCGGGTAGGATGGATGAGGCCGGCGACGACCCGCAAGAGAGTAGATTTTCCCGCGCCGTTTTCGCCGAGAATGACGGTGCAGGAGCCTGCCGCGAAGCTGGTCGAAACATTGCGCAGCGCGGCGAAGCTGCCATAAATTTTAGAAACTGAGTCGAGTTGAGCCGCTAACGCTTGCGTGCCGCCGCGGGTTGAGGTTGCTGTCGACATCTCTTGAATTTTAGCCGCTGCTTCTATTGCCCTTCATGCGAGTATAGGGCTAGCGGCTGTCCAGTCGGCAGCGGCACACCTTTCGACGGAGAACGAACACTTTGAAAATGCTTGCCGCCATTGTCTGTTCCGGCCTCTTATCCACTACTCTTTCCGCTCAACAGGCGCCCGCGCTGGATGCGAATTCGCGCCAATTGGCCCATGACATCTTCAAGCAATTAATTGAGATCAACACAACGGATTCGGTAGGCAGTACGACTGTGGCAGCGGAGGCGATGCGAAAGCGGCTGCTGGACGCGGGCTTTCCCGCGGCGGATGTCGTTGTGTTAGGCCCGAATGATCGCAAGGGCAACATGGTGGCGCGCTATCGGGGTCGCGCGGGCAGCACAAAGAAACCGGTGCTGATCATCGGGCATATCGATGTCGTCGAGGCAAAACGCGAGGACTGGACCACCGACCCGTTTGTATTTACCGAGAAGGACGGTTACTTCTACGGGCGCGGCACCCAGGATATGAAGGAATCGGATGCCGCATCGGTGACGACGTTTATCCAGCTGAAGCGTGAGGGATTCGTTCCCGATCGCGACATTATCCTTGCCCTTACCGCAGATGAAGAGGGTGGCAAGTCGAATGGCGTCGATTGGCTGGTCAAGAACCACCGCGATCTGGTCGATGCAGGCTTTGTGCTGAATGCGGATGCGGGCGGCTTGAATACGGAAAAAGGCAAGCCGGTGAATCTTGGCGTCGAAGCCACTGAAAAACTCTATGCCGACTTCCAGTTGACGTCGACCAACCCCGGCGGCCATAGTTCGCTGCCGAAGAAGGACAACGCGATCTATCATCTTGCCGATGCGCTGGGGCGGCTGGAAAAATATCAATTTCCCTTCGAGCTGAACGTAGTGACGCGCGGCTATTTTGAGGCGATGTCGAAGATCGAAAAAGGGCAGCTCGCGGCGGACATGCAGGCAGTGTTGAAGATGCCGCCGAATCCGGATGCCGTGGCCCGGCTCTCGCAAACCCCACTGTACAACTCGACCATGCGGACGACGTGCGTGCCCACGATGGTCGAGGCAGGCCACGCCCGCAACGCACTGCCGCAACGCGCCGAGGCCAATGTGAACTGCAGGATTCTTCCCGGACATACGCCGGCGGAGATTCGGGCCGAGCTGACGAAGGTGTTCGCCGATCCCAAGGTGGAAGTAAAGCTGGTCAACGATGCCGGCGCGCTGAGCGATCGCGGTGAGAACGAGGTGTCGGTTACTCCTCCGCCGTTGAACGAGGAGGTCTTTGGTGCATTGCGATCGGTGGTGGCGCAGATGTGGCCCGGCTTGCCGATCGTGCCGGAGATGGAGACTGGCGCAAGCGACAGCAAAATTACCATGGCCGCCGGGATGCCCAGCTATGGATTTTCAGGCATGGGAATCGACAGCGACGATGTGCGCGCCCATGGCAAAGACGAGCGCATCGGCGTCGAATCGTTTTACACCGGCGTCGCGTTTAACTATCGCTATCTGAAGGCGCTGACGGGAAAATAGCTAGTGGGCGGCGGGTATTGCCGTTGCTGTAGTGGTCGGGGCTGCCGGAGCGGCAGGCGCATACTTCGAGGCGCATTTAGCCTGCAGTTCGGTGGCATGGAAGACGCCATCGTGGCCGTAGGTCCCTACCGCGAGCGCCTGCGCGTCATCTTTGAAGGTATCGGGCGGCGGCTCGGAGCCCTGATAGACGACGGAGAGCTTGCGACCCTGTTCCAGAAGGTCAAACGTGGCGTTGGTGCCCAGGCGATGAATACTCCCCGGAGCTACATTCCCAGCAACCCGCAGATGGCGCACATAAGCCTTGTTGCCCATCGCATGCAGTTCGCCGATAGTGACGTAGTAGCTCTTGTTCGCGCGGCTGCCGGTAACGGCAAGATAGCCCACGGTGACGAGGATGATCACGGCGGCGACAGCGATCTTGATCTGATTTTTCCGAATTTCGTTTGCCATACTGCTCCAATTCCAGTTTACCTCCAATCGAAATTGCAAGTACCCCCCCACCCCATACTTTTGCGCAAAGTCTTCCATCTGTAAGGCTTACCTTTGGACTTATAGAGTTTGCAGCGAGCTATCCTCAGCGATAAATCGCAGGGCGGCCCGGCGCAGGGCCTCCTCTGTCAAGTGCCACCCCTCCCTTCTTGCGACCGAGTGTTCCCTCCAAATTAGTTGACAAAAACAAATATATTAGTTGATATTGTCGTTATGTCCATCGTGCCACCCATTCCAGGCAATGAAGTAGCGATCTTCCGGCGGTTTAATCGGATGTACACGCGATTCATCGGAACGCTGAACGAAGGCCTTTTGAACAGCCCCTACAATCTGGCGGAGGTCCGTGTTCTTTACGAGCTGGCAACGCGCAACGCTCCCAAAGCAACGGAGATCGCGGAAGAGCTTGGAATGGACGCCGGATATCTGAGCCGGCTGCTCGGAAAGCTGGAACGCGACGGGTTGCTGAAGCGAAAAGCGTCCAGACAGGACGGCAGGTTTGCCGATCTCACGCTAACCGCGCGCGGAAGATCGGAGTTCGCCAAACTCAACACACTCTCCAACGAGCAGGCAAAGACTGTGCTGAACAATCTTTCTCCCTCGGCCGGCATGCAACTCATCGATTGCATGCGGATGATGGAGGGGATCCTCAACGGGAGTGATCGGAAGCGCTCGCCCTTCATCCTTCGCCCACATCGTGTCGGGGACATGGGTTGGGTCGTCTATCGAGAGGGTCTTGGCTATGCCGAGCAGTACGGATGGAACGAGACCTTCGAAGCTCTCGTGGCGCGGATTGTCGATCAGTTTGTGACCAACTTCGACCCGGCCAGGGAGCGCTGCTGGATCGCCGAAATCGATGGCCAAAATGTGGGGCATATCTTTCTGGTGAAACATCCCGACCAGCCGGACACCGCGAAGCTGCGTCTGCTCTTTGTCGAACCGAGTGCCCGGGACATGGGGCTGGGCGATGCCCTGGTGAAGGAGTGTCTACGTTTTGCGGATACAGCAGGGTATAAGAAGGTAGTTTTGTGGACGCAGAGCATTCTGGTCGCCGCGCATCGCATCTATGAGCGAGCCGGGTTTCGTCTGGTTGAGGAGACGCCCCATCATAGCTTCGGCAAAGACCTGACGGGACAGACGTGGGAGTTGGAGTTGAAGTAAGGCCGCGTGGAAGGTTTGTGCAATCTGTGTGGGGAAAGCCTCCAGGAAAGATTTGCGGAGGCCTTGGAATGGGCCTCCGCGAGTTGATGCTTTTAGGTTTGCGATCGGTGAAGTCAGACCGAGCTGGTAAATGCGGTTTTCGTCTCCGCGGTGGTGTTGACGGTGTCGGAGATGTTGGTGAGAAGCTCGTCGGCCTTTTTCTCTTCTTCGAGAATGGATTCCAGGGTGTTGGCAGCTCCGTCCTGGCCGAGCAGTTCGGCCCAGGTGCGAAGCGTACCGTAGACCGCCATCTCATGATGCTCCACCTGCTGGGCCGAGGCGATCAGGGTGATGTCCCGGATGCTGTCGTCGCCGGCATCTTTGATGTTGTCCTCGGCTTCGGTGATGAGGGCGGAGATGGCTTTGCAGGTTGTGGTGGAGGTATCGCCGGTGGCGTCGCGAAGAAGGCTTTCCACCTTCGCAACATGGCCGCGAGTCTCTTCGAGATGGTTGCGGAAGGCCGTAGCCAGTTGAGGATCGGTGGACTTCTCGATCATCTTGGGCAGAGCCTTGGTGATCTTCTGCTCCATATCCAGCGCCTTCTTCAGGTTGGCGACATAGAGGGTGCGGAGGTCTTCGATATTTTCCGAGAAAAGCTTCATGGGTGATTCTCCTTATAGAAAAAATCCGCGAGGTTCTCTCGCCGATAGGGTTACGGTTGTTGGGGTTTGCAGCGATTGGTGAGAGCGGCAACGTTCCAGCCGGTGTGCTCACGGTCCTGCCCGTCCTGCTGGTTAGGATGCGCTAGCGTGATGCGGGTTGGCTGCGATATGGTTTTGCCATGCAGAAGACTGCCGGTTGGCTGGCGAGCTGGATCGTAGGCTCTTTTTTTGTCCTTGGAGCGGTTGCACAAACGCAGCCTCGCACCGGCAGCTCCGCCTTTGATCGCTATCTTGCGTGTAAGTTCGGTGAGGGCCTGGCGGTGGTGGAGACGGCGCCGCTCGCGCCGGGAATTCATGAGAGGACGGTTGAAACCTCAAAGGGTCCCAGACAGATCGGCATGGTCGAAGGCCGGAGGGTAATGTTCGCCTATCCAGACAAGGACTTCTATGCCAATGTGAAGGTTGAGATTCTGCCGGAGAAGAACTACGCGGAGACCAGGCAGTCGCTGATCGATAACTTCGACTTTCTGCTTGCGTCGAGCGACGGAAATACACGCAACTACGGTCTGAAACCGGCGATGAACGGCCTGGACGTCAGAGGATTGGATCGAGACAAGCTGGAGGGCGGAGTGGTTGGCGTCTATCTCGTACTCGAGGATGCTTCCAGAATGGTGACGACAATCTATTTTCTGAATCAGGAGCCGAAGGACAGAAGTTTTCAGACAATGGAGGAGTATCGGGCGATGCGAGATCGTTTTCTCACGACCTATACAGCGTGTATAAGGCCGAAACCATAAGTTCACCGGCAGAAATTCGGATCGAGGAACAGATCGCTGTTCTCCGGCGGCGTGGCGCCTGCATCGTATACTTACTGAATCATCAGGTCGCAAAGGCAGGGGAATTATGAGCGGAAACGGAAACAGCGCAGCTTCGAACGGCAACGGCGAGCACTCCCACGGCAACGGCTACAAGGTGCCTGTGGGACGGCAGGAGTGGATCGTCAAACGCAAGGCCGAGGCGGAACGGACCGGCGACTGGAACATGAGCCAGATGCACTTTGCCCGCAAGGGAATGATTACCGAGGAGATGGCCTACGTCGCGCAGCGGGAGAAGATCTCGCCCGAGCTGGTGCGCAGCGAAGTCGCCAAAGGAACCATGATCATCCCGGCCAACATCAACCATCCTGAGCTGGAGCCGATGGCGATCGGCGTCGAGTCGCTTTGCAAGATCAATGCGAATATCGGCAACTCGGCGCTGGTGTCGAACGTCGACGAGGAGTTGCGCAAGCTGCATACGGCAGTGCATTTTGGCGCGGATACTGTAATGGACCTTTCGACCGGCGGGGATATCCCCATGATTCGCGAGCAGATTCTGCGGCACTCGCCGGTGCCGATCGGGACCGTGCCACTCTACGAGGCGCTGTCCCGGGTGAAGCGCGTCGAGGACCTGAACATTGACATGTACCTCGAGGTGATCGAGGAGCAGGCGCAACAGGGTGTGGACTACTTCACGATCCACGCCGGCGTGCTGATTCAGTACATCCCGATGGTGGCGAAACGGATCACCGGAATTGTGAGCCGCGGCGGAGCCATCCTCGCCCAGTGGATGACGGCCAACCACAAACAGAATTTCCTGTATGAGAACTTCGACCGCATCACCAAGGTAATGGCGAAGTATGACGTGAGCTACTCGCTGGGCGACGGGCTGCGCCCGGGCTGCCTGGCCGACGCCAGCGACGAGGCGCAGTTTGCGGAGCTGAAGACGCTGGGCGAGCTGGCACGGCAGGCCTGGAAGAGCGACGTGCAGGTGATGATCGAAGGGCCGGGACATATTCCGATGGACCAGATCAAGCTGCAGGTGGATAAAGAGGTGGAGCTCTGCGACGGCGCGCCCTTCTACGTTCTGGGGCCTCTGGTCACCGACATCGCTCCCGGCTACGACCACATCACCAGCGCGATTGGCGCGGCGATGATCGGGTGGCACGGCGCGGCGATGCTCTGCTACGTAACCCCGAAGGAGCACCTGGGGCTGCCCAACGAGAAGGATGTGAAGGACGGGATTATCGCCTACAAGATTGCGGCTCATGCGGCGGATGTGGCGAGACATCGGCCGGGCGCGCGCGACCGGGACGACGCGATCTCGCATGCGCGATACACCTTCGACTGGGACAAACAGTTCGCGTTGTCGCTCGATCCTGACACGGCGCGCGGTATGCACGACGAGACGCTGCCGGACGATTACTACAAGGAAGCGGCGTTCTGCTCGATGTGCGGCCCGAAGTTCTGCAGCATGAACTGGTCAAGCAAGGTGGACGAGTTCAACGCGCGCGAGCATGGGCTGAAGAAGCCCGACCTGACACAGATCATGACCGAACAGATGGCGCTTCGCGAATAAAACTTCACGCAAATAGTTTAAGAAGAACTTTATGAGTTGCTCCTTAAGAAGCTTTGCTTAAGAAAAGATGCCGCACCCGTGGACGGATGCGGCATCTTCACAGCAGAGGCTTACTTCTGCTGACTCGGAGTGGAGGCTACGAGTCTCGTTTGCGGGACGGCGGAAGAAACGCTCGCTTACCCCGCGAAAGTCGGATCAGAGGATGTCTTCCTCTTCTTTTTCGGAACGCATGGCGAGAAGTGCAGGGGCGATAATCATCGCGAGAAAGACCAATGCAAGGACAAGATCGTGGATCATTGGGGGAGTCTCCTTTTGGCGGCTTTGGCCGTCTCTGAGTAATGATGTGCCGGGTGACTCAAAGCGGACATCCCACTTGGGAGTGGGCTGATAACACGAAAGTGTCATGTGCGGTTCTGGCCGCATGTTGATGGAAAAAGAGAGCTTGCTCGTTCTTCAATTATCTGGCAGATGCCGGGGTCCCAACCCCGCGTAGAGCGGCTTCGAGGATGGCGGCAGACCGGTTGAGGGCATCGGCGAGTGGCGCGAGCTGCGCCTGGGCGCGGCTGTGATCCGCTGCGTCGATGCCCTCGTTGACCCCGGGAATCACCACGGCCGCGTAACCGGTGAACTCGCCCGGCGCATAAATTGTGTGTCGGTACCAAGGACGTTTCGGCAGGCCCGCGGGATTGAGCAACGCCTCTTCGGCCTCGCGCAACGACCGGTTGAGGGCGGCGGAGTCGGAGGGTGGCGCGGCCTGAGTTGCACGGATGGCGGCGCCGGCCGCGGCGAAGCGTTTGGCGGCAGCGACCGCGGCGGTGAAGTCGAGCGTCAGCTTCTGTTCGGCGGCGCGCCTTTGGGCAGCGTCCAGATAGCCGGCGATCTCCTTGCCGTAGAGTTCGTAGTCGTAGGGAAGCACATCGGTATCGGCCATGTGCAGAATCTCGAGGCCGAAGACGCGGGCCTGCTGCTGCTCGTAGGCGAAGGTGGGATCGCCGAATTTAATGAACCACGCGTAGTCGTCGAAGGTGGAGTGATAGACGCCGTAGGGGCCGTCGGAGCCGATGTCGGTGGAGGGTACGCCGAGATGCTGGAGGAAGGGAGTGTAGTCGGATCCCGAGCCGAGGGTGCCGATGCGCACGTCCGCGTCCAGGGCGGCTGCACGTTGGCGGCGGCGATTGTTGCCGGCTGCCGCGGCCTGGTCGGCTTTCCACTGGTCGTACACTGTGCCGCCCTTCGGACTGGGGACCTCCCTGGTCAGCTCGCGGACGAATTGTTTGAGCGAGGGAACCGCCGAAGCGTTGAAGTCCGGCCCGCTGACGGCGACGTCTGTGTTGAAGTAGGCAACGGCGTGGGCGAGGATTTTTTCGTGCTGCTCGGCCCACTCGGTCGAGCCCATCAGGCCCTCTTCTTCGGCGTCCCAGCTTCCGATCACAATCGTCCGTACCGGCTTCCAGCCCTGCTTCAGCAACTCGCCCAAGCCATGGACGGTTTCGAGCATTGCCGCAGTGCCGGAGCTGGGATCGACCGCGCCATAGACCCAGGCATCGCGATGATTGCCCGCGACGACCCAATCGTCTTTCTGCGCCGGACTCGAGCCCGGGATCGTGCCGATGACGTCCCAGATGGTGCGCAGAGCAATATCCTGCTCGAGATGCATGTGCACGGTGACGCGCGCAACCGGCGCGTTCTTCGCACTGGCGCCGAGATGGTAGGTGAAGGGAAGCGCGCCCTGCCACTCGCGCGGAGACTCGTCGCCGCCAAGCGCTTTCAGGATCGGCGCGGCATCTTTATAGGAGAGCGGATTGGTGGGAATACTGGGTTGGTCTGCCTGCAGCTTGTCGGCGGGGATGCGTTGGGAGGCGGGCAGGTCCGGCGTGGCCGCGACGCCCGGAGTCGTCGGATCGCCGGGATAGATGGGAAGAAACTGGATCGAGCCGCGCTGGACGGCGGTCTCCGGACGCCACGGCCCCTTTGGATAGACATCGCCGCGGAAGTATCCATCGTCGGCCGGGTCGGAGTAGATCAGCACGCCCTTCGCGCCATACTGCTGCGCGATGTAGGTCTTGATGCCGCGGAAGTTTTCGCCGTAACGGACGATGACGATCTTGTCTTTGACGCTGATGCCGAGTTGGGCGAGCTTCTGGAAGTCGGCGAGAGTGCCGTAGTTGGCGTAGACGACCGCGGCGGTGACGTCGCCCGACGGTGAGGATCCGTTGAAAGCGGGAAGAATGCGCGGGTCGTCCTGATACGGATCGCCGCCGTTCTTGCTATCGACATGCTCCGGCGTTGGCCCGGACATCAACCTGCTGCCGGAGCCGTCGAAGGCTTCAATGACGATCTTGATGGGCTTATTGAGGAGGACTTTATAGGGAACGATCTGGGTCTCGAGCCCGGCGGCCTTGAATTTGCCGGCGACGTAGACGGCGGTCGCGTAGTCCTCGGGCGAACTGGCCCAGTGCGGCGCGGCGGTCAGGGTTTTCAGGTGTTCGCCTGCCAGCTTCGCGTCGGGAATCGTCATGAAGGCCGAATCCCACTTCGCCTGCTGGGTGAAGTCGCGATAACCGAAGACCTGCGGGACGGGAGACTGTGCTGTGGCGATCAGAGCGAGGGATAAAAGACACGCGAACGAACGAAGATGAGTCAACGAATAGCCTCAGGCATTTGAATACTGATGAGACTTAGGGTATCGCAGATGACCGCCGCATCGCCACGATTCCATAGCAGGCCGCATAGTTAGACATTCACCGGCTGAGTGCAGAACCTGCAGCGGGTGGCGGCGATTGGGATATCGCCGAGGCACTGCGGGCAGGCCTTGGTGACCGGAGGTGCGGCTTCTGCAGGATGGAATTTCTTGAGGAGGTATTGGGTCGGCAGCACGAGGAAGAAGTAGACCACGGCCGCTATGAGGAGAAAGTTGATAATGGCAGTGAGGAACTTGCCGTACTCGATCACGCCACCGTTTACATGACCTACAAGGTAGTCGAAGTTTGGCTTTCCAATGATGGCGCCAAGAAAGGGATTAATGATGTTGGCCGTCAGCGCCGTGACGATCGCAGTGAAAGCTGCGCCAATAATGACGGCGACGGCCAGGTCCATTACGTTGCCACGCAGAATGAAGTCGCGAAATCCCTTGAACATGAGTCAATCTCCCTTGAAGATGTGATTGTCTTGGAAGCTGGTGATCCTGCCTGTCCCGGTGCGGCGAGTATAACCCACTTCCACAGGGATTATTGCGCGGCTCTTTCATGCGGTGAATAGGGGCTCGCAGGCAGCCACTGCGGCCGCGTCGGCGCATTGGCGATGGCCAGCGTGAGGGCAGTGTAGAAGCGATTGAACCTTCCTGCGGCCTCCCAGTCGATTGGAGTTTTGATATCGTCCTGCGGCTTGTGATAACGGCGCGCATACCAGTCGCGATAGATCGCCTCTTCGGGCGAGCCTTTGTCGTAGCCGAAAACGAATGCCGCCACCGGAACGCCGATGCGAACGAAATTGTAGTTATCGGCGCGGCGGAAGAGGTTTCGCTCCGGCTCAAGGTCGGGACGAATCTCAATCTTGAACGGCGCGGCAACGGCGCGAACAGTCTCGCCAAGTGTGGAGTCGCTGAGGCCCTCCATAGTCAGGATATTGAGCGGAAAGATCGGGCGCAGTTGGTCGAGGTTGAGATTCGCAACGATACTTTCTTTCGCCACGGTTGGGTGCTGCGTAAACCACGCAGACCCGAGCAGCCCCTTCTCTTCGCCTGTAAAGATACAGAAAAGAAGCGATCGCGCCGGAGCTTTGTGCTGGAGATCCTTCGCGAGTTCGATAAGCAGAGCGACGTAGGCTGCGTCATCGAGAGTGCCGTTGTAGAGCTTGTCGCCGAGCACAGGCGTGCCGTAGCCATAGCCATCGAGATGAGCCGAAAGCGCAACATACTCCGGAGCAAGCTTCGGATCCGAACCCGGAAGCACGGCGAGAATGTTGGGCGAGGAGATGTCCTTCTCCGCATTCTGAGCTTCGATTTTGAGCCCGCTGTGCATGGCGAAGCTGGGCAGCGGGAGACCCTTCTCGCCGTCGCGAAGGATGTCGGCGAATGGATGATCCGTATCAGCGGCGAAGAGTTTCGCGGCAGCTTCGGCACTGATGCGGAGTTGCAGAGGCGCGCGCAGATTGGGCGGAGCGGCGGGCTGAAGGACCACGCTGCGAGCGTAGGCGGCAGGCCAGTGGGTCGGCTCGATGGCTGCCGGATTGTCGATGGAGACGATAGAGCGGAACCCGGCTTTAATGATCGACTCGGCGCGGCGTCGAGCGAAGGTGGCGCGATCTGCGGGCGAGAGGTCGGCGGGAATATTGTTAAAGAAGACTGCGGTTGCGCCCTGAAATTCTTTAACGTCGGCAGACGAGGATTGCGGCAGTTCAAGACCGTAGCCGAGAAAGACCATCTTGGTGTCTGCGCTGGTCTTGACCAGCTGGTGAGGAGTGAGCGTGATCTCTTCCAGCAGTTTGAGCGGGACGGTGTGAGGCGGGCTGCCAGCCTCGGAGCCAGGCGCACTCTGCGTAACGATTTCGACTGAGGTATGGGTAAGGTCGAGATCGGTTTGATGCATAGGCACCCGCTGAAAGTAGGTCCCATTGTCGCCCGCGGGTTTCAGGCCCGCAGCTTTGAACTGATCGGCCACATACTTTGCGGCGCGCTCGTAGGCCTCGCTGCCGGTATCGCGGCCTTCCATTGAATCGTTCGACAGCGCAACCGTCTGCGCCCACCACGTGGCCGTCGCGGCGTCGGGCTTCTGTGCGGATTGCGCCGCGCAAGAGAAGGTCAGCAAGAGGAAGAAGGCAGATGCGGCGTACAGCGAGCGGGTCATGCGCATGATCGTCAGTTGTCTCCGGAAGCGATGAGGTCGATTCTATTGCCTTCTCTCCCGCCTCATCATTGCGAGGAGTCGATCCAGCGGGCGTACGGATAAAAAAGCAGGAACAGGATCATGCACAGAGCCATCAGGTCCATGTAGATCAGCAGGAGAACGCCTCCATGGTAGAGGCTCCAGCGCCGCTGGATGCATCGCACCGTATCGATCGTGCCCCCGGCCGCGACCAGGGCGGGCAGGATAAGGAAAGGGTTGGTGTGGACGACGGGAAAACCGGAGATCAGCAACGCAAAGCCCAGGCTCAGCAGAACCAGCACGATTCCGCGAACGAGCGATCGCCGGCACGGGTTGAGAAAGCTCGGTAGCACGCGATCCTGATCCACGTCACCACCAATTCTATGCTCCTCTTCGCCTACTTGGGAGCAGCCGGAGCGGGTGCCTCTGCGGGGGCTGCGGTCGGAGAGCTGGCCGAAGGCTGCGCAGCCACAGGGGTTAGGCCCTTGACGTCGGAGGTGGCAACCTCGACGACTCCATAGTGGTCCCGATTCAGATCATGGACTGCGATGCGAAGGAAATACTCTCCCTTGACGGGAGCGCTGATCCCCTGGCCATATTGAATTCCGTGAGCCACATTCTTCCGAATCTCCTCCAGGGTCGAAGCAATATGAAGTGTCGTAGCCAGGCGGTTGACGAGGACGCCGTCGGGATCGAAGACGAAGATGACCAGCTCGAAGTCGGCGTGAATCTTGCCGTCTGCAGTGCGTAGAAATGTGATTCCGGTTGGATCGATGGCATAGTTGACGCTGTAGCGATGAAATGGCCCGCGAGTCTTTTCACTTAATATGTTGCCGGCTACCGGTTTGTCCTCCGTCTCGCCAACGGCTCCTGCCGGATACACGGCGACCTTCATCAGGATCTCACTCGGAGTCGGCGAGCCGCGCATCATCGCGACGCGCATGTTCTGCTGAACGGTGGTAGCTGCGGCAGTGACCGCTGCGTCGGTGACACCGGTGGATGACTTTGGCTGGCCCTTCGCGGGAAGAGGTCCCTTCGCCGGATCGTCGGCGTAGTAGCCGTGCCGATAGGCGAGGTTGAACCCCTGGCGCGCCAGCTGGACTTTGATCTTGCGAAACTCTCCATTGCGCGCCGTATTACCCGGAGTGTAGGTCAGCGTGTAGAAGTTCGAGCCATCGTTGATAGCTTCGGCAACCGCCTGGGTCAGGCCGTTGGTGTTATAGAAGGCGCGACCGCCCGTTCCTTCCGCCATCTGGCTCATCGTGGAGTGTTCCGCGGCAGTGTCGTTGTTGAATTTATTCAGATCCTGCTGCATGCGGGAGGGTTGACCGGCTCTTTGCGCAGCCTGACTGGTGTAGTTGCGAGTCGTGGCGGCATCGAAGACGGAGGAGTTGAACAAACCGCGAGCGTCGACCGGATAAACCGCAACCTGGCTGCGGGCCAGCAGATTGACCGCATCGCGAAATTGATCGCTCGAATCCGCTACCACCGAAAAAGGATTGGTAAGGGTGGAATCCGGAAAGATGCTGATCGGAAACGAGCCCGAAAACCAGATGAGATTCTTACGCCCGGGAATGCTCGAAAGATAACGCGCAAGCTGGCTCATCGCATCCAGCGTGTACTTCACGCGAAGCTGGGTTTGATACGACTGCGTCTCCGCTTCAAACTGCCGGACGTTGGCAACCGTATCTGCCGGCATGCCCGCATCCTCCATATCGTCGGCCACGCTGTTCTGAATGCCGTTCCCGCCGACCGCATCCTGCAACAGGGGAGAACTCTTGCCGAACTTCTTCGAAGCGACGGCCTTCAACACGGCAGGATCGCTGGTAAAACCCTGCAGAATCGTCAGCCGGCTGGTGAGCCCGAAGATTGCAATCCTGGCTCCGGAGGAGGCCGAATTGAGATAAGCGAGAAGCTGCTGGCGAACGAACAGCTGGTCCTTCACCGGCGTGTTCAGAGCATCGATCAGCAGAACATCGACTGCGCCACCGACCGGGTCGGGAATGTAGTTGGTAAAAACACCCGCAGGCAGTTTGGGCATTGGCGCGAACTTCGTCGCGTCGGCAGCCGTAAGCGCGATGTGCTCTTCGAAGTGATTGAGCGTCTGCGGAGCATTGTCTTCCGTCAGGGCGAAGTCCGATTGCTTGAGGCCGTGAACCGGCTTCCGGTCCTTGCCCGTGACCACAACATCGACGACAACAAGCTGCGTGCCGGCATGGAGCGTAACGGCGGATTTGGACGGCGCCGCCGGGGCCGAAGCGGTCGGCGCGGGTTGCTGGCCCTGCGCAGCAACCAGTGCAGCAAAGGCGAATGGAATGAAGCCAGGCCCAGGACGAAGCTTGAAAGAGTGCAAGATGGTAACTCCAGAATGACGGGACTATTGGAACACAAAAATCCCATTCCGTCGCCAGCAGCAGATTCAGGTAGCTGCCAGCTCAGGTTCGCGCGTGGACTGCTTCGCCATATTCTGAATCGACTGTCTATAGGGCGCGCGAAGAACCCCGCGCTCCGTGATGATCGCTGCAATGTACTTAGCAGGGGTCACGTCGAAGGCGGGATTTTCAATGCCAACTCCATGCGGAGTCATCTGCTTGCCATTGGCATGAGTGACCTCGCGTGCCGCACGTTGTTCGATCGGAATCAGATCTCCCTGCGCAGTCGCGAGATCGACCGTCGACCACGGGGCCGCGACGTAGAACGGAATCCCGTGCTCCTTCGCGAGAATCGAGACGCCGTAGGTCCCGATCTTATTCGCGACATCGCCGTTCGCCGCGATGCGGTCCGCTCCGACGATCACGGCTTGAATCCGGCCCTGGCGCATCAGCGCGGCCGCCATGTTGTCGCAGAGAACCGTCGTTGGGATGTTGTCCTTCATCAGCTCCCACGCCGTAAGCCGCGCGCCCTGGAGAAACGGTCGCGTCTCGTCGGCGAAGACTTCGATCTTGTGCCCGCGCTCGATCGCTGCGCGGATCACGCCGAGCGCAGAGCCGTACCCGCAGGTAGCAAGCGCCCCTGCGTTGCAATGGGTAAGCACAGTTCCTTCTTGCGGCAGCAGCGAAGCCCCGTGAGCGCCCATCTGCTTGCACGCTGCGATGTCTTCGTCATACATGCGCCGGGCCTTGGCGACAACGGCAGCCTTGATCTCGGGAATCGACGTGTTCTTCGCGGCCAGCGTGTTGTAGAGATTGCGTATCTCATCGATGCCCCAGAAGAGATTGACGGCAGTCGGCCGCGTCTCCGCGAGCGTCTTCGCGATCACGGCGACCTCGTCGGTCAGCGCGGGAAGGGAAGTGGCCGTGCTCCGGTCGATCCCGATCGCCATCCCCATCGCAGCGGAGACACCGATCGCCGGAGCGCCGCGCACGATCATGTCGCGGATCACCGTCGCGACCTGCTTGTAGTCGGTCGCAAGAACGTAGGTCTCTTCAAGGGGAAGCTTGGTTTGATCGAGAAAGTTAACGCCGCCGGGAAGCCATTCGAGGGTGGGAATCATGACTTAACCAGTTTAGACGATGCTCCCCGACCGCAGCGCGATAAGCAGCCCGGCGAACCAGAAAACGCCGGAAGCAGCAGCTGCAGCGAACCACCCGAAGGCGAAGCATGCCGAAGAACCAATCTCGTACAGCGCGATGCGAGTGGTGGAGAGATTCAGTATGACAGTCAGGGCAGATTTTTCCATTCGAAAACACGGGACACACCTCAGCGGTTGCGATAGCCCCAAGTCTAGATTTCAGGCGAATTATTTTTGCGCGTAGTCGCGAGTTTGTTTTTTTCGCACTCCCGAAACGGGAAAAGAAAGCCCTCGCATCAGCGAGGGCTTTTTTTTCAAAATCGCAGCCGCTGTTAAAAAAGATTCCACAGCAGCTGGTTATACACATCATGATGAAACTGCACCTCAGGCGCCTTCACAATCGTGCCCAGAAGATGCGCGCACCGGTCCGCCGAAGCCTGCTT
This sequence comes from Edaphobacter sp., assembly GCA_036267495.1. Lineage (GTDB taxonomy): Bacteria > Acidobacteriota > Terriglobia > Terriglobales > Acidobacteriaceae > Edaphobacter. The sequence goes on along the minus strand of DATAVY010000103.1, from coordinate 4,368 downwards.
CAAATCCGCATATCGCGCTTTCACGTCCGCGCCCAGCAACTTCGTCGTCCACTCCGATCCGCGAAAATTATCAATCGCTGTATACACATTGTCCGGCAGATACCGCTCCGCCTGCCTTAGGTTTTTGATCTTCGAGGTCTCGCCCTGCAGTCCACTGCGAAAGATCGAATACATCACCAGGTACGGACTCGCATCCGGCCCAACCGATCTCACCTCCACGCGCGCCGACTTCTCATTGCCGATCGGAATCCGGATCATCGATCCGCGGTCCACCGCCGAAGCCTTGATCTGGTTCGGAGCTTCGAAATGCGGATCGAGCCGGCGGTACGCATTCACGCTCGCATTCAGTAGCAGGCAGATGTCGTTGCCATGCGTCAGAATCCTATCCGTGAACTGCCACGCCAGCTTCGAGATCTTCTCCTCGCCCTTAGGATCCCAGAAAATATTCTTCCCGCCTTTGGTAATCGAGACGTTGGTGTGCATGCCGCTGCCATTTACGCCAACCACCGGCTTCGGCAGAAAGCTCGCGGTCATTCCCATCTGCGTCGCTACCTGACGGCAGATCAGTTTGTACAACTGAATCTGATCCGCAGCCGCCACCACCTCGCCGTAGCTGTAATTAATTTCGAACTGGCTCGGCGCGACCTCAGGATGGTCCTTCTCATTCTCGAATCCCATCGCGCGCTGCACCTCGGCCGTCGTGTCGATAAACTCACGCAGCGGATCGCCCGGCAGCGAGTGATAGTACCCGCCTTTATTGACGTACTCGAAACTTCCCGTCTCATGGTAGTTCCGTTCCGCGTCGATGCCCTCGAACAGGAAGCCTTCAATCTCATTCGCCGCATTCAGGGTGTAGCCCTGCGTCGCATGCATCTCGTCGGCAAACTTCTTCAGCACGCCGCGAATATCCGCGCTGTACGTCGAGCCGTTCTTGTCGATCACCTCGCCGAACACCAGCACCTTGCCCGGTCCGAACACATCCGCCGGAGCCCAGTAAAACGCGCTCCAGTCGATCCCCAGCCGCAGATCGCTCTCCCGCTGCGCCGTAAATCCGCGAATCGACGAGCCGTCGAATGTCAGGTTGTCGTAGCTCTTCACCAGGAATTTCTTGTCGTAGTCCAGCATGTGCAGCCGGCCTTCGAGGTCGCTGAACAACACCGTCACAGCTTTGATCCGCCGCTCGTCGGTCAGGTACTTCAGCCGCTCTTCCTGAACCACATCCGCGGCAACCCGCTGCTTGCGCTGCTCCTTCGCTGCCAGGTTCAGGTCCTCGAGTTCACCATACGAAAGTTCCAGAAATTCACGAAGCTCGCTCAAAATTACACTCCTTCTGAGATGAAATACACGTCGTCCGCAGGTCACGGAAACCCAAATAGCTACTGTAAGGATGGATGAGCCGCGGAAGCGTCGTGGATTCCCCGGCACCTTCAACCGTACCAGATATTGCCCTCTGAAAAAAGGGAGCCTTCTTCGAAAATTGAACGCCTGCTTCCTTGCCCTCAAGCTCTCAGCCTGAATCACGAACTCGCTTTTCACCATCTAACCCCTATTCGCCGACGCTCTCGGCCCAAAGGAATTCGCATGCAATATAAAACCCTTGGCGACACCGGCCTTCTCGTCTCCACCCTCTGTTTCGGCACCATGACCTTCCACGGCGGCGCCGGCATGTTCCGCGTCGTCGGCACCGTCGATCAGGCCGGAGCCGACCAGCTCATCCGCGCCTCCATCGACGCCGGCATCAACTTCTTCGATACCGCCGACGTCTACTCCGAGGGCGAGAGCGAAAAGACCCTCGGCCAGTCCTTCAAAAATCTCTCCATCCCACGCCATCAAGTCGTCATCGCCACCAAGGTCTTCGGCCGCACCGGCCCCGGCCGCAACGAGGTCGGCGCCTCCCGCGGCCACATCATGGACGCAGTCGAGGCCAGCCTCCGCCGCCTCCAGACCGACCACATCGATCTCTACCAGATCCACGGCAACGACATCATTACCCCGATCGAGGAAACCCTCCGCGCCCTCGACACCCTCGTTCAGCAGGGCAAAGTCCGCTACATCGGCGTCTCCAACTGGCAGTCCTGGAAGATCGCCAAAGCGCTCGCCATCTCCCAGTTCAAAAATCTCGCCCGCTTCGACACCCTTCAGGCCTACTACTCCATCGCCGGCCGTGACCTGGAGCGCGATCTCGTCCCGCTGCTCGAAGCCGAAAAGACCGGCCTGCTCGTCTGGAGCCCGCTCGCCGGCGGTCTGCTCTCCGGAAAATTCTCCCGCCAGAACCAGAGGCCCGAAGGCTCCCGCCGCGCAGAGTTCGACTTCCCCTTCGTCGACAAGGAGCGCACCTGGCGCATTCTCGACGTCATCGCCCCCATCGCCAAAGCGCACAACTGCAGCCCGGCCCGCGTCTCCCTCGCCTGGCTGCTCGCCAAACCCGTCGTCACTTCGATCATCATCGGAGCCAAACGCCTCGACCAGCTAGAAGACAACATTGCCGCTGTCGACCTCAAGCTCACCGCCGACGAACTCAAGCAGCTCGACGAAGTCAGCGCCCTCCCACCCGAATATCCCGGCTGGATGCTCCCCTTCCAGGGCGCCAACCGCATCGAGCCCGGGGATCGCATCATCCCGCGCGCCTCTGACACCGAGTGAAACTCCCCAAAAGGGGGCCTTAAAAAACCGGGTACTCCAGAATCCGGGTGCCCCATCTTCGCGACGGTCTAATCGTCGCTAAGGTGGGTCATTCGCGCGAAAAGCGCGAACCGCTTCCAGGTAAGCCAAGCCTTCAGGCTTGGCCCTCTCTACAGCCCGAAGAAAAGGGCTTTAGCCCCTGGGGTACGCTCGTTTCGTTTCACGCATCCGCAATATTTAGGGAACCCCGATAAACTAAAACAAGATCATGACCACGAACAGCAAGAACTCCTCCATCAAACGCGTAGCCCTTATCCAGATTTCCTGCGCCCCCGACACCCAGCTCAATCTCGACAAGGCCGCCGAGCGCATCTACGAAGCCGCCCGTCAGGGCGCGCAGATCGTCTGCCTCCCCGAGCTCTTCCGCGCCCAGTACTTCTGCCAGCGCGAAGACCACGCTCTCTTCGGTCTCGCCGAGCCCGTCCCCGGCCCCTCCACCGATACGCTCACCCGCGTCTGCCGTGAGACCGGCGTCGTCCTCGTAGCCAGCCTCTTCGAGCGCCGCGCACCGGGCCTCTATCACAACACCGCCGTCACCATCGAAAAAGACGGCCGCATCGCAGACACCTACCGCAAGATGCACATCCCTGACGACCCGCTCTACTACGAAAAGTTCTACTTCACCCCCGGCGACCTCGGCTTCAAATCAACGCAAACCACGCAAGGCCCCATCGGCACTCTCGTCTGCTGGGACCAGTGGTACCCCGAAGGCGCCCGCCTCACCGCCCTCCGCGGAGCCGAAATCCTCTTCTTCCCCACCGCCATCGGCTGGCACCCCTCCGAAAAAGAAGAGTTCGGCACCGCCCAATACGACGCCTGGCAGATCGCGCAGCGCGCCCACGCCATCGCCAACGGAGTCTTCGCCTGCGCCGTCAACCGCGTAGGCCACGAGCATGGCGACGTCAAATTCAAAACAACCGCCGCCGACGGCAACCCGGCCACCGTAGAACTTCACGGCCCCGGCGACCACACTCCCGCATCCGGAATCGAGTTCTGGGGAGGCAGCTTCATCGCCGACCCCTTCGGCCGCATCCTGGCCCAAGCCAGCCACGACAAAGAAGAGATCCTCATCGCCGACCTCGATCCCAAACTCATCGAAGTAACCCGCCAGCACTGGCCCTTCCTGCGCGACCGCCGCATCGACGCGTACGAAGGCATAGCGAAACGCTTCCTGGACTAGACAGCATCGAACTCGCAAAAAACTTGTCATTCTGAGCGAAGCGAAGAACCCCCGCATTTCGCTTTTGCCCTTGTTGTTGCTTGTCCTTCTTATTTGTCATTCCGCAGCGGAGCGGAGGAATCTGCTTTCCGCTTTTTCGAACTATGAAGGTTCGGATAGAGGGGCTAAGTTGAAATCTTTTCCTTGATGAAGGATTCAGCCGGATTGTCGGGACGGTAGCGAACGGTGATTCTCTTTGGGGGCATGAAAACTCCGGTACAGAAACAACAAAAATATTGTCTAGAATTAAACCACCCAATAAAGTCTCCTCAAAACAGACCCAGCAACAATACATTAAGCTACGCCGCGTAGCCCATATCTCGATTTTGAGATAGGGACGTTCGCGCCGAAGTGCGAATTGCCGTCATATCTCCAGTCAAAAAAGTTCGGGCGCCCCACCCTCAGCGGTTCATCGCTAAGGTGAGATGTAAAAGCTCGACCAGCCACCAGATTCGCTCAACCCACCC
>DATAVY010000102.1:0-7436 GCA_036267495.1 Edaphobacter sp. | reverse complement strand
GGCGACGAGGTGTTGCTGCCAGACTTTTTCGAAGAGAGTTTTGGGTGCTGTCTGTGCGGTCATGGTTGTGCCTTTTGCTCGGTTGGTGGGAGGGTGAAGGTGTTCGCGCCTGTCGTGGCCTTTTCGATCGGGTGCGGTGTGCCGTCAGGGTCGACGAGGATTGCATTTCGGATCTGTTGAATGACGGTGCTTCCGCCTGGCGGCTGGGCGGTCCAGCGCGCGATACTGTGGACCAGCGCTGCCGGAATATGGTCGGGTTCGATGGGGTGGTTGGGGAAGATCCAGAGGGTGTATTCCGCTCCGGGTTCGCTGGGAGTTTTGCTGTCTTTGATCCAGTCGATGGCGGCGAAGACGACGAGATGTTGCGGACCGTTGAGATCGACCCAGAGCATGCCGCGCGAGGGACAGAAGCGGAAGACACAGCCGGTGATGGTGAGGTAACGGTTATCGTCGGCGAGAACCTTATCGGGTACAGAGAGGAAATCGAGCGCGGTTTCGGCGAGCGATTTGTAGCCGGTCTTTGGGTTGCCCCAGAAGGTCTGCGGCGCGGTGAGATATTGCGCGAGAAACGGACGGAAGCGCTGGTCGAGTACGAGCTGGTTTTCGCGGCCTTCGGCGGGCGGAGGGCCGTACTGCCAGAGCCACTCGATATTTTCCTTTGGCAGCTTCTTCTCTTTCCTGATCTGGGACGCGGACGTCTGGGGTGGAGGTGGCCCGGGAGTGGGAATCTGCGCGTTCGCGGCCGTTACTGCGAAGAGCAGTGCAGTGGCGGCGAGTTGGATAGCGCGGTGCATCTTCATTTTTGCTTCGTGCCCTCTAGCGATAACGTCTGGGCTGGTTGAAGCCTCGCTGGCTAAGCCACAGCAGGCCATTGACCAGAGGGAACATGATAATTGCGGTGATGAGCAGCGCCATCGGCGGCGATCCGTGAAGCCAGCGGTAGATCAGCGCTGCGGTGATTGCCAGGTTTGCCAGGGCCATCTTGAATCTTGGATTCATGATGGTTTAGACGGCGTGCATCGCCTGGCGGCGGTCGATGGATTCGGCGAGGGCCTGGTGGACGAGCTTGCCCATCTCCTGCGTGCTGACGGGGGTCTGGCCGGGTTGTTGTCCGCGCGCGATGTCGGCGGTGCGATAGCCCGCGTTGAGGATTTTGTTGACGGCTTGCTCGACGGCTTTGGCATCCTGTTCGAGATTCGCTGAGTGGCGGAGAACCATCGCGGCAGTGAGGATTGCGCCGAGCGGGTTGGCTTTTCCTGTTCCTGCGATGTCCGGTGCTGATCCGTGGACTGGCTCGTAGAGATTGACCTGGCCGCCGATGGTGGCTGAGGGCAGCATGCCGAGCGAACCGGTGATGACGCCGGCCTCGTCAGAGAGGATGTCGCCGAAGAGGTTCTCGGTAAGGACGACATCGAAGTTGCGGGGGATGTTCATGATGTGCATCGCCATGGAATCGACGAGCTGATGTTCGAGTGTGACGTTGGGATATTCTTTGGCGACTTCGGTGACGGTGGCGCGCCAGAGCTGCGAGACCTCAAGGACGTTGGCCTTGTCGACGGAGGTGACTTTGCTGCGGCGTTTGCCGGCGAGTTCAAAGGCGATGCGAGCTACGCGGACGACTTCGGATTTGGTGTAGCGCATGGTGTTGATTGCCTCGTCGGTTTCCTTGTTCCACCAGCGCGGCGCGCCGAAGTAGAGGCCGCCGAGGAGCTCGCGGACGAAGAGGATGTCGGCGTCTTTCGTGACTTCGGGACGAAGAGGCGAGCTTTCGGCGAGTGCAGCGTAGGCGATGGAGGGGCGCAGATTGGCGAAGCCTCCGAGAGCCTGGCGAATTTGCAGGAGGCCGGCTTCGGGGCGCTTGTCTGGCGGGAGGGCGTTGAATTTGTTATCTCCTACTGCGCCGAGGAGGACGGCGTCACATTCGAGCGCGGCGTCGAGCGTTGCGGTGGGGAGCGGGGAACCGGTTTCGGCGATGGCGATGCCGCCGATGAGGCCCGGGACGAAGATAAATTCGTGGCCGCCTAGTTCAGCAACCGCGCGAAGGATGTTGGTGGCTTCGCGGGTGACTTCGGGGCCGATTCCGTCGCCGGCGAGGACTGCAATTTTGAGACGCATCCGTTTTGTACCTCAGGGGCTAAAGCCCCGTGTTATCTTTACTCTTTCGGCACGGCTGAAGCCGTGCCCTTAACAAAACCGGCCACAACTCAGTGCGCTACTACTGTGGCCTTGTCCGCATGGAGCAGGCCGAGCAGATCCTGGTCGTAGATGGATTTCTTGCGGTCGGCGAGTTCGGTGAAACGGTGGTAGACCTCGTCGAGTTGCGAGCGGGTGAGTTTGTGGCCTAGTTCGGCGAGACGCTGCTCGAGCATGCGACGGCCACTGTGTTTGCCTAACACCATGTTGTTGGCGGGGACACCGACCGACTCCGGTGTCATGATCTCGTACGTGAGCGGGTTGGCCATGACTCCGTGTTGATGGATGCCGGATTCATGGGCGAAGGCGTTGGCTCCTACGATAGCCTTGTTGGGGGAGCAGCCGAAGCTGATGAATTCAGCGAGGGTTTTGCTGGTGGGGTAGAGCTTCTCCATTTTAATGTTGTTGGTGTAGGGCAGCTTGTCGCGGCGGACCATGAGGGCGGCAGCGATCTCTTCGAGGGCGGCGTTGCCGGCGCGCTCGCCGATGCCGGTGATGGTGCACTCGACCTGACGCGCTCCGGCTTGAATGCCGGCGAGAGTGTTGGCGACGGCCATGCCGAGATCGTCGTGGCAGTGAGTGGAGAAGATGACGTTCTCAGCGCCAGGGACTTTTTCGATGAGCATTCGGAAGGTAGCGGCGTACTCCTCGGGCGTGGTGTAGCCGACGGTGTCGGGGATGTTGACGGTGGTGGCTCCGGCCTGGACTGCGGCGGTGACGATCTTGACCAGGAAATCTGGGTCGGTGCGAGTGGCGTCTTCGGCGGAGAACTCGACGTCGTCGGTGAAGGTGCGGGCGAGACGAACGGATTCGGCGGCCTGGTCGAGGGCCTCGGCGCGGGTGATCTTCAGTTTGGCCTGGAGATGAAGGTCGGAGGAGGCGAGGAAGGTGTGAATGCGGGATTTTTTTGCGCGCTCGATGGAGCGGGCGGCGGCTTCGATGTCCTCGCGCTTGCAGCGGGCGAGGGAGGCGATGCGCGCGTTGCGAACCTCCCGGGCGATGGTGCGGATGGAGTCGGAATCGCCCTGGCTGGCGATGGCAAAACCGGCTTCGATGACGTCGACTCCGAGGTCCGCAAGCTGATGAGCCATGCGGAGTTTTTCTTCGTGGTGCATGGTACAGCCGGGGGACTGTTCGCCGTCGCGAAGGGTGGTGTCGAAGAAGACGATTTGATTAGACGAGGACATAGGGCCTGGCACTCTCGATCTGGACTTGATCATAACGCATGCTTATGATGGTCGCTTGGTTTATCATAAATTCTAATTCAGCTATTCGATGTATATATCGTGCCGGCGGCGAGGTGAAGATTGGACTTAGTCCAGATGGAGACGTTTCTGGCGGTGGCGGAGGAGCGGAGTTTTTCGCGAGCGGCGGCACGGCTCCATCGTACTCAGCCAGCGGTAAGTCAGGCAATCGCAAAACTGGAAAACGAACTGGGCGAGGTGCTGTTTGAGCGGTCCTCGAGAGACGGGACTTTGACCGATGCGGGCGAGGTGTTGCGAGAGTATGCCTCTAAGTTGCTGAATCTTCGCAATGAAGCATCAGGGGCACTCACAGAGTTGCGGGAGCTGCACCGGGGCCGGTTGAACCTGGCGGCGAACGAATATACGTGTCTTTATCTATTGCCGTTGCTGGATGAGTTTCGGCGGCAGAATCCAAGGATCAAGCTGGCGGTACAACGGACGCTGGCAAGCCGGATCTCAGATGAAGTATTGATGCATTCGGTCGAGTTGGGAGTGCTGTCGTTCCGACCCGACGATATGCAGGTGAAATCGACGGTGGTGTACCGCGACGAGCTGGCGTTTGTGGTGAACCCGCGGCATCCGCTGGCGGGGGCGGGGAAGGTGTCGATCAGGCAGCTGGGAGCGCAGAATTTTATTGCTCACAATGTTCCGTCGCCGCAGCGGCAGAAGGTCATCCAGGCGTTCAAGCGGCATAAGACTCCGCTGCAGATGGGGGTGGAGCTGCCATCGCTCGAGGCGATCAAGCGGTTTGTGGAGATGGGTAACGGGGTCGCGCTGGTACCGGGGCTGACGGTAAGGCCGGAGCTCGAGAGCGGCGCGCTGGTGCGGGTGCAGGTGCCGGAACTGCAGATGGAGCGCAAGCTGCGCCTTGTCCACCGGAGGCAGGCGAGCCTGTCGCATGCAGCGCTGGCTTTCTTGAAGGTGGTGGAGGCGTACGCGGCGGCGCATGGCGATCCCTATTTTTTTCAGGTCGAGCGAGGAGTGTAAATCCGGGATGCCTGCACAATTTTTATTGGGGTACGAAGTCCTTTGGGAAAAGAGTGCGTCTGTACGGATAGAGTTGACCACCGGAGAAGAGCTCTCCGGCCAAATGATGGAGAGAGTGAGAATCCGATGAAGATGATGTTTCGTAGATACGTACTGCGAATAGCAGTTTTGGCGATAGGCACGACGGCAATGAGCGCACTGCCGGCGATGGCTCAGGATCCTTCTGCGCCGCCTCCGCCTCCACCTCCGGGACAGGCTGGTCCGCGGCATGGCGGTCCTGGCGGTATGAGAGGGAACCAGGTTGAGTTTCTGACCAAGAAGCTGAACCTGACACCGGACCAGGTGACCCAGGTGAAGGCGATTGACGAGGACTCATGGAAGCAGATGAAGGCGCTGCGCGAGGACACGTCGGTTGCCCAGCAGGACAGGCGGGCGAAGATGATGGACATCCACAAAGCATCGCAGGACAAGATCCGCGGCTTGCTTACGCCAGATCAGCAGGCCAAGTTTGACACGTTGCAGACGGAGATGCGTGGCCGGATGCGCGGCCGCGGCGAGGGAGGTCCCCCTTCTCCTCCTCCAGCGACGCCTCAGCTCTAAAGTGGTAAGCAGATTGGAGAAATATAAAAAGGCCGGAGGAGAGGCATATCCTTCGGGCTTTCTGCGTTGTGGGCCCGCTTCGAGCACTGGTGCGGTTACAATGAAGAACAGTGACTAAGGCGCTGCGTAACTCTTGCCATAGCGTTGCCTGCGGGACCGCGTGAGAGTTGTGGGCGAATTTGAAGGGATCCAGCGAAGAATGAAGAAGACGATGTTGTTGTTGGGTGCGCTGATGCTATCTGCAGCGGCCGGTTATGCGCAGGAGAGCCGGCAGGACGCGAGCATCAGCGGCACCGTAGCATTTGCCCCCCAGATCACCGGAAACAGCGTTCAGAAGAACTCAAGCATGACCATAGGGCTTCTGGCCAGCTACCGGTACATGCTGACACCGCGAAGCGCACTGGAAATTAACTACGGCTACCAACAAAATACGCAGTACTACCAGGTATTCGGGAAGAAAAATGGCGGTATTCACGTGCTGCAGCAGGAATTCAGCGGTGCGTATGTCTTCAATCTCAATTTCAAGAACTTCAATCCCTTCGTGGAAGGCGGTCCGGGAGCGATGATCTTCACGCCGCTCAAGGATGCGGGAACCTCGGATCTGGATGCGAGGCAGAATACAAATGTCGGCGCACTGTTTGGCGGCGGCGTGGCCTATGAGCTTAGCCCAAGCTTCGACATCCGGGCGGAGTATCGCGGTTTTCTGGTGAAGACGCCAAACTTCAGCCTGCCGGGCGCCACCTTCAATACCAATCGATATGAGGTTATCTCGACGCCGTCGATCGGCATTGCCTATCACTTTTAGAGGATAGAGGGTTGAATTTTAGAGCCCCGGCGCCTGCCGGGGCTTTGATTTTGCTGGTGTTCTCGCGTGATTATTTTATGAACGTGGCGATTAGCGGAAGACCCAGGCGACGCCGGCGGTAAATAAATATGGGGAAAGGCCGCTCGTGGCAAAACCTGGCCATTTCTGGGCCTCGAAGTCGATGAGGCGGACGTGGATGTGGCGCGAGGCTTGAAGCTCTGCTCCGGCTCCCAGAGCATAGGCGAAGTAGGTTCCGGTATTCGCGTTGATGATATTGCCTTGCTGCAGGTTAAAGTGTCCGACGCCGAACAGCGCCTTGGCATACCCATCCAGCTTCTTGTGGCGAACGATGTAGCGTGGGCCGGCGAAGTAGGTGTTTTCTCTGACGTTGCTGGGGGTTCGCAGGGAATAGTGAATCTCGCCTTCTGCGCCCAGACGTTGCGCGAAGTCGAAGTCGGCGTAAAAGGTGAGGCCTTGAATGTCCGACTGGCCAAAGTCGGGATTGAGAACGAATCCGCCGATGCCGGCCTGGATCTGACCGACGCGCGAAGCGGTGGGAATGGCTTGTCCGAATGAAATAGTTGCCAGACCGAGAACGCAAGCGAGACAGCCGACTAAATTGTGCCGCTTCAACAGGAGCCTCCTTGGGAAAGAGAAACATGCGGCGTTTCGTGAGGGTGAGGCGGCCTGGCCTCAGGCAGTAAAAGAGCGTGGTCAGTCGTTTCCTATAGAACTATCGGCTGGCCACGCTCTGAGCTTCAATTCTGTTGCGGCGTTGCGGGTTGAGGAGAGGTTTGGGGCGGCGCGGCTGCAGCGGGAGCGGCCGTATCGCCTGCTGCGGGCGGGTTGGCGGCTGGAGCGGCGGCTGCCGGGGCGGGTGCAGCTTCGGCAGGCGGTTTATAGTAGCTGAGCTTCAGATAGACCGGCTCGACTTCGAACGGCATCTTGTCGGCGGCGGTGAGCAGAGGCTCATAGGGGGAGTGCATGACGAAGACCTGATCGGTCCAGGGATCGAAACGCAGGAAGCTGGCGAGCGGCATGGCAGCCTGCTGCTTGAGATCCTTCATGTCGAGCTTGGGTCCCTTGGATTCGATCGCGGCCATCCAGAAAGTGGGGTCCTCATCGCTCTTGACCAGGCCGTCGCCGATCATGGGCTCGTTAAGCGCCTTGAGGTTCTTGACGCGCTGCTGGAGCTGCTGGAGATAGAGGCTGAAGTACTGCTGCCCGCCTTCGAGTTCCTTGGCGTTCAACAGCTCCATGGCTTTCTTCGCCGCCGCCGTGTTGTCGGCATCGGTGTGATGCATGGGGATGCGGTTGAAGACCGAGGTCGATGGGAAGAGCAGACGATCGTTGAAGGCGTACTTGGTGTCGAGACGGTGAGCGAGGATGATGTGAGCGATCTGGAAGGCGAGGATCGCATTCAGGTTGCCCATCTGCTGGGCGCCGTCCTGAGTGACGATGCCGGTGGTATCGAGCAGGCTCTTGGAGACGACGATGGTATTGCCGATGGCGAGCGACTCGAGCGGCTCGGTCAGCAGCGTACGGCAGCGGATGGGACGAGAGAGCGTGATGTTGTTGTAGGCGAGAATATTGTTCGCCAGTGCTTC
>DATAVY010000101.1:0-9832 GCA_036267495.1 Edaphobacter sp. | reverse complement strand
GTCATGCGCGGCCTGAAGGCCGCGCCTACCTCATTCGTTCTGCTGCGCAGGACCGCTTCGCTCAGGGGGCTGAAGCCCGTCTTCTTTGGCGCTCTTTCGGCACGACTGAAGTCGTGCCCTGATACAGAAGCCCTCGATGTTCGTGCCACAGCCGGACAAAGCAACCGCAGATCCTTCGCTGAGTTTGGCCGATTGCTCGGCCAAACCGGCTCAGGATGACAACTTTCAAAAGGGACCGCGCTTTGAAGCGCGGTTCCCTGTTTACACCAGGGCCGGGACGTTGACCTTGTCGTGCCAGCTATGCGCGGACTTGAGGGCTTTGTTGACGTTCTCGATGTTTTCGACGCCCTTGGTGTTGAGCCAGTCCTCGAAAGCCTTCGCGCCCTGCTTGGCGTAGATGGCAATGCCGTCTTTCCAGGTGGCGCGTCCGCAGAGGACGCCGTTGTAGGTGGCGCCGGACTCGTTGGCCAACTCGAGGGTCTCAATGAAGACCGGGTTGGAAACGCCGGCACTCAGATAGATGAACGGCTTGTGGGTGGAGGAGGCGGAGATGCGGAAGTGCTCCAGTGCCTGGGCGCGGGTATAGGCCTCTTCTCCCTTGAAGGACTTCGTGCCGGAGACGAACTCCATCTGGATGGGGACTTCGACCTTCAGGACGTCGACACCGTAGCGCTCTTTGCCGAACTCTTCCATCGATCCGGTCACGATGTCGGGCTTGCGCTTGGCGTAGGCCACGGACTTCTCGTCTTCGCCATGGACGGCATAGCCGACGGTCTCGAGGAAGAAGGGGATATCGTGGGCGCGGCACTCGTCGCCGATGCGTTCGGTCCAGGCATGCTTGTGGTCGTTGACGGCGGACTTTTCGTAAGGCGTGTAGTAGAGGAGGATCTTGATGCAGTCGGCGCCGGCTTCTTTGAGGCGGCGGACGCTCCAGACGTCGAGGAGATCGGGGAGGCGGCCGGGGGTGGTGGCGTCGTAGCCGGTTTTTTCGTAGGCGAGGAGGAGGCCTTTGCCGTTGCGGTGCTTGGAGGCGGGGAGGCCGTACTCGGGGTCGAGGAGGATGGCGGTGGCGTGTTTGGTGAGGACCTCGGTGACGAGGGTCTTAAACTCTTCGAGGTCGTGGGCGTCGGCGGCGGCTCCGCGCTCCTTGGCGAGGGATTTCTGGAGCGAGCCGCGCTGGTCCATGGCGGCGGCGGCGATAATGCCGCGGTGATCGGAGACGGCTTTGAGGCCTGCGAGTTTTCCTGGGGTCAGTTTTTCCATTGGACGTGTCTCCTGAGGGATTTTTTGTTTACTGAAGCTCATTTTACACAGTGGGTTGGGGTGCTGCAGGGCGGTGATACGAGCGAAAGGAGATTCCTTTGCTGCGCTGCGGAATGATGGTAAGAAGGGCAAAGGCGGAGGCAAGAACAGAAGCAGATTCCTCCGCTGCGCTGCGGAATGACAAACAAGTAGGGCAAAGACAAAGGCAAATGCAAATGCAAATGCAAAAACAGAAGCAAATTCATTTGCTGCGCTGCGGAATGACAACAAGTAGGGCGAAGGCAGATGCCATCGTCCAATCGCCGCGGCGCGGAGTAACGTGTGGTGGACGGTAGGGTGTGGTGGGGAATGGTGATGTGTGATGGGACGGTAGAGTGTGGTGGTGGGATGAAAAAAAGGATGCTAGTTGGCGGGCGAGACGGCGCGGTTCGATTGCCGCAAGTCGAGGAAGAAGCGCCGCAATCTCAAGGGGCTTGCGGCGGATGGCGATGGCGGGGCCTGAGAGCTTGAGAGGAGTTCCCGGATAAATATTGACAGGGGTTGTCTTGACAGCATTTGAGGGGAGTTGCTAGGTTTGTTTGCGTTTTGGAAATTGTTTCTCAAATGCAACAAAATTGTCTTTAGAGAACTAAATCACCTATTGGAGAGCGTTATGCATAGATCGTTAGCACGTTTTCTTGCCCTTTTTGCGGTTGCCACTCTTTCCCTTACAGCGTATGCGACGGACATTCCGGTTGGGTTTCTCAGCTACGACGTTACGGGAACGAATGTTGCCCAGTTCGACATTGTGAATCTGACGGGGCCGAACAGTTCGGGCGATGCTTCGTTTCCGATCACGACGTCGGTGATGCTGTCGAACCTGAGCTTGACGGTGGATTTTCTGGGCGGGGCTTCGCACACGTTCGATTCTTCTTACTTCGCGCTGGATGCGGATGGGCTGTCGTTCGACGGCGAACAGCTTTCGACGTTGGCGGGACCGCCGACGGGCTTGTTCAACGCAGTCGATGCGACGCTGACGGGGACGTTCAGTCCTGGGTTTTTAACTTTGTTCGATGGGAGCATGGTGTCGATCGCGCCGGACTTCAGCGTGTCGATTGGCGGAAACAAGCAGACGCTGCAGGATGGCGATTTTGGCGTGATCGATGCAGTGGAGACGCCTGAGCCGGCGACGTGGACGATGGTGGGGATGGGGTTGATCGGCCTCTTGAGCCTGGCGGGCGCAGGGTCCGTGCGGCGGCTGGGGAGGGGCCGTCCGGGTGCTGGATTGGGCGCTGGGCGTGGAGTCACGCTGGGAGTTGGGTTTGCGTTGTTGATGGTTCCGGCGAGTTTGAAGGCGGTGACGGTGAAGTTGAATACGTTGACGAGTCCGACAACGGGGGCGGCGGGAGCTTCGACGGTTAATGTGACGGGATCGGGGTTCCCTTCGGGGACGATTGCGCCGGCGAATGTTTTTGTGTCGCTGGCGGCGACGTGCGGCGGATCGCCGACGACTACGACGGCTTCGACGGTGCAGAAGATTGTGGGGACGGAGGCGAGGATCTCGTTTGCGGTGCCGGGCTCGCTGGCTGCGGGGACTTATTTTGCTTCGGTGAATGGGATGGATTCGAACCAGGTGGATTTTACGAGCGGGAACTGCTCGGCGCTGCAGGTGGTGGCGGGGCCTTCGCCTACGTTGACGATCGATACGACGAATTCGGCGGACTGGAAGATCGGGAATGGTGCGCTGAACATTGATTTCAATCCGCAGGGGGGAAATATCTTCAGTCTGTTTCCTGCGGGAACGACGGACAATTTGATCGACCTGACGAATACGAATTCGCATGGGCCGAAGGGTTTCTTGATGGACAATGCGGGTTTTGGGACGGTGACGGGAGTTCCGGGTTTTGTGAATACGGGCGGGTACATCGACTGGTGGGTTACGTTTCCTTCAGGCAGCGCGAACGCGTTTACGTATCGCGAGCACTGGGTGGTGACGCCGAACGATCCGGCGCTGCATGTTTACTTTGTGGCGGATCATTCGGCTTCGGATATTGCGGGATCGACGGGTCAGGTGCAGTGGGTGTTGCGAGAAGACCTGAACAAGTTTCCGAACATTTATTCGGTAAATCCGGATTTGAGCAATCCCGGGCCGATTGCGATTCCGCTGCCTTCGGGGCCGGAGTTTTTTTCCACCGATCCTGGACGTGCGGTGCAGGATGCGACGGTGGACCTGCATGGATTTACGGATCTTCCGGCGGGATTCAAGCGGACTTTTGGGGATAAATACGACTATTCGGGGTATACGTATTTGAATCTGGCGCATGGGGTGTATGGCTCGGAGTATGGGGCCTGGGTGGTGTTTCCGAGCAATGAATCGATGGTGGGCGGGCCAACGAAGCAGGACCTGTTGTTTACGGGGAACCTGGACATGATCGAGCCTTACTCGAACCATCTGGATAACGCGTTGTCACTGGTTTCGCCTGCGGGGGTTGCGACGCATCGGCTGTATGGGCCGTTTTATGTGCGGTTCAACAAGTTCGGCGGGAACATTCAGACGCCGGACGATATGTACAAGGACGCGGTGATCGCGGGGACGAGCTTCGGAAATTTTTACGATCACGAGGCGCAGCTTCTGGCGTCGGGATATGTTCCTTCGACGGCGCGAGGCACGGTGCAGGTGCAGGTGAATGGGATTGCGAGCGGGACGCCGAAGACAGCGTGGGCAGTGTTGAGCGATCCGGGGAAGAACATTCAGTTTTCGGCGCAGGGAGCGCAGTATTGGATGGACATCAGCAAGACGGGAGCGGCGACATTCAACGGCGTGATTCCGGGGACGTATCGCCTGTCGGTTTATAACCTGGGGCAGTGGGGCGAGGTGCGGCAGGAAAATGTTACGGTGACGGCGAACCAGAATACGGTGGTGCCGCCGTTCAGTTTTGTGCAGGAGAATTTTGCAACGGGCGCGCCGCTGTTCACGATTGGAACGGCGGACCGGTCTTCGCACGAGTTTCTGCATGGGCACGATGCGGCGGGGCATGACGATCGCGAGTTCTGGGGGAACTGGAACTTCTGGGCGGATTTTGCGGCGAACCAGGGCGCGGTGGTATACAACGCGACGGATGGGCCGGCGGGCGCGGCGACGAACGATCTTAGCAAGTGGAATTACAACCAGTGGCAGACGTTCGATCCGGGGCTGTATGGCGGGGTGTTTCAATCGGGCGACGATACGACGAATGGGTATACGTTTGCGATACCGGCGTATGTTGCGGCACTGCCGACTCATGCGGGCACGAACGGGGTGACGACGCGGACGCCGCCGTGGACGGTGCATTTTTCCACTCCGGAGAACGCGGGATCGAATGCGTTCGCGGTGATGTCGGTGGCGCTGGCTGCGGCCGAGGGCAGCCTTACGGTGACGTTAAACGGGCAGCAACTGGTGTGGCATGTGGCCAACGCGAGCGATGCCGCGGTGCGCAGCGGGCTGTCGGGATATACGCAGTGGATCGCGTACCAGTGGGACACGAGCGTGCTGAAGCCGGTGGGTGGGGACAATGTGCTGACGTTTTCCGTGAGCCAGACACAGGGCGTGGAATGGGATGCGATGCGGATGGAGCTGACGAACGCTTCGGCGGACCCGGCGACGACGGGCTGGCATGATTATGAGTTTCTTTATAAGACGACGGATACGAAGCCTAACGATGCGGTGGCCAATCCTTAGTTTGTTCCTGAGTGGTTCGGTTCGGTAGGAAATGGGGCGGGCTTTCGGCTCTCTGGTTCTCTTCCGAACCGGTTTACCCAGGGCTTCGCCCTGGGCTGGTATGGAATGCGCCTTTGGCGCTTATCGGTGGTTTGCAGCGGCTCGAGCAGGGAGAACGGCAGGGCAACGGCAAAGACGACGGCAAGGACAACAACGAAGACAATGGCAAGGACAACGGCAAAGACAACGGCAAAGACAACGGCAAAGACAACGGCAAATGCAAAGACAACGGCAAATGCAAAGACAACGGCAAATGCAAATGCGGGGGTTCTTCGCTTCGCTCAGAATGACGAGATTTTTTGGTGGGGTGGTTTTTTTGCGGGCTCGGAAGGATATGGGTTTATCAGCGGAGGGATGAATTTTCGTGGGGAGCTTCGGGGAGGAAGATGCTCATGACGGTTCCGGTTGGGGTTGAATCGCTGCTGCGGAACTGGATGGAGCCACCTTTTTTCTCGAGCAGGTCTTTGGTAATCCAGAGACCGAGGCCGGTGCCGACAGCCTGTTTGGTGGTGAAGAAGGGGACGAAGAGGCGCGCTTTGTTCTGGGGGGCGATGCCGGTGCCGTTGTCGGCGATGGTGATGCGCACGCCGCGGCATGCGGAGAGAGGATGGCGTCCGGCGCGAGCGCGAATAAAGATTGCGCCGTCCTGGTGGGAGGCGTCGATGGCGTTGGCCATGAGGTTGGAAAGTATTTGTTTGACCTCTCCCTGGAGCGCGAGGACGGTGAGGCCGGGATCGATTTGCAACTCGATCTGCAATGCCTTGTTCTGAAGCTTGAAGTGGTAGACCTTGAGGACGCTCTCGATGACAGCGGCGAGGGAGAGCACGACCGGCTGGGAGTTGTCGCGGTAGAAGCCGAGAGTCTGTTGCGCGATGTGGGCGACGCGGGCGAGTTCCTGGTCGGCTGAGGCGAGGAAGGCGCGGGTTTCGGTGGAGATCTCGGGCTGCTGTTTGGCGAGGTAGACGAAGTTGATGACGGATTCGAGTGGATTGTTGATCTCGTGGGCGACAGTTGCGGCGAGGCGGCCGACGGAGGCGAGTCTTTCGGTGGTGTGAAGGGAGGCTTCGAGTTTTTTCTGCTGGGTAATGTCGCGGGCGATCTTGGCGGCTCCGATGATGCCGCCGCGCTTGTCCTTGATGGGAGAGACGGTGAGGGAGACGTCGATAAGGTCGCCGTTCTTGTGGAGGCGGACGGTCTGGAAGTGATCGATTCTTTCGCCGGAACGTATTTTAGCGAGGATGCGCGTTTCGTCGCCCCACAGGTCGTGGGGGATCAGCAGGGTGATGGGCCGGCCGAGGATCTCTTCGGGCTTGTAGCCAAAGATTCTTTCCGCGCCGGCGTTCCAGCTTTTGACGATGCCGTTGAGGTCTTTGCTGACGATTGCGTCGTCGGAGGACTCGACGATGGCGGCCAGGCGAAATGAGGCTTGCTGAGCGTGTTTTTTTTCGGTGATGTCGGTGGTGAAGCAGCGGGTATGGATGAATTGGCCGTCGCGGCGATAGACGTTGGAGTCGATGCGCACGTCGCGGATGGAGCCGTCGCTGCAACGGACGCGAGCCTCATAGTCCTGCAGCTCTTCGTTATTGCCGAGGCGTTTGAGGATATCTTCGACTACGGGCCGATCGGCGTGAAATTCAGTGATGTGATGACCTATGTATTCGTGAGGCCGATACCCGAGGAGTGCGAGTTCGGCTTTGTTGGCCCAGAGGATGGTGCCATCCTCGGCGACCCAATGCATGCCGATGGCGGCGTTTTCGAGGAAGTCGTTGAGCTGAAGTTCGCGTTCCTGAAGGGTGTGCTGGGCATTGAGTCGCTCGCGCACTTCGGTTTCGAGGGACTGGGCTTTCTGCTGAAGCAGGACGATGGCGCTTTGCCGCTGCTGGTCGGTGGTGATGGAGGTGTATTGTTCGCCGGGAATGACACTGGAGTGCTCGGCGCAGATGGCCTTGATGGATTCGGCGTCGTGCCTGTCGGCGAACAGGTGGATGGGATAGGCGCAGTGCAGATGGAAGCAATGGGTTTCGGCGAGACGGTTCCAGAGCTGTTCGAGTTCAACGGCAGCATTCTGGTTTCCGTCGGCCCACAAGAGCGCGACCATTTCTCCGAAGGCGGCGAGGGGGGCACGGTTTTTGCTGACGGCGTGCACCCGGCTCAAGAGACTATCCATGCAGGAGAGAAAACGGTCGGGGTCTGGACGGCCGTCGAGCATGAAGAGGGCGAGGGTTTCGGAGGCGTCGAGAAGGAGAAAACGTTGCTCGCCGATGGCGGGAGCGGTATCGAGGCCGCGCGCTTTGAGATGTTCGACGAGGGACTTCCGGTGGGCTTCGGTTGCGATGACGATAGCGGAGTTGCCGGCGAGGAGGGAGGAGCCGATGAAGCGCGCGAGTGCGTCGATGAGGGAAGAGTCCTCCTCATAAAATTGAACGGAGTGGCTGGAAGAAACGGGCGGATCTTCAGGCGAGGGTGGCCGCGGCAACGCGCCGTCGTTGATTGTGCTTTGGGTTGCCACCGGGTGTTTGGGCTCCTCGTTCCGGGTCGGATGTTTCCAAGCCGGAATGGTTCTTTCGATGGCTATCGTACCGCATTGCCTGGGTAATCATGCAAGAGACGAAAGCGACTCAGGCCCGAAGGCACGGCAATCAACACTCGCGATCTGGAGTCGAAGATGGACCTGTACGGAAACAGATGCGGGTGGAAGGCGAAGAGTTGTCTCCGGCGTATGCCCGAAATTCGTAGCAGCGAGTGCAGCCGGCTTAGCCGCGGCAGGTCAAGGGTTGAATCTCCGGGCTCTCGCGCAGTAGATGGGAGAAACCTTCCGATTTTTATGACGAGGCAATGTCGGGAAGCCGCTACTTTGACACGGAATGAAGAATAGATTGCTGGGCGGCGAGGAGCTCGTGGATGCCTTTTTCGGCGTAGTCGAGCATCTGGTTGAGCTGGGCGCGGGAGTAGGAGTTTTGTTCGGCGGTGGCCTGGGTTTCGACGAGGCCGCCTGAGGCGAGCATGACGACGTTCATGTCGACGGCGGCGCGGGAGTCCTCTTCGTAGCAGAGATCGAGGAGGATGTTGCCGTCGACGATGCCGACGGAGGTGGCGGCGAGCATTTGGCGCAGGGGTGAGGCTTTGAGGGTTCCGGCGGTTACGAGTTTTCCTAGGGCGAGGGCGAGAGCTACGCAGGCTCCGGTGATGGCGGCGGTGCGGGTGCCTCCGTCGGCCTGGAGGACGTCGCAGTCGAGGATAACGGTGCGCTCGCCGAGGGCTTTCATGTCTACGACGGAGCGGAGGCTGCGGCCGATGAGGCGCTGGATCTCGTGGGTGCGGCCGCCAACTTTGCCGCGTTCGGACTCGCGTGCGGTGCGGGTGAGGGTGGCGCGGGGAAGCATGCCGTACTCGGCGGTGACCCAGCCGCGGCCGGAGTTGCGGAGCCAGCCGGGGACGCCCTGCTCGATGGTGGCGTTGCAGAGGACGCGGGTGTTGCCGGACTCGATGAGGACGGAGCCCTCGGCCATGGCGATGAAGTGGGGGGTGATGCGGGTGGGGCGGAGGGCGTCGGCGGGGCGATTGTCGGGGCGGAAGAGTTGGGAGGCTGGGGTGGCGACGGACATTAAAGAATTATAGATGTGAGATTTTTCTTAGGATTGCCGGGGTGATTCTCATGGTGTTAGATTCCAGCGGGCGACGTCAGAAGGACGGCAACGGCGAAGAACAACCGCAGATCCCCTTCGGGGATGACAACAGGAACGGCAAAGACAGAAAGTAGGGAGGCAAGAAATACTAGTCAGGTCCAAAACGGGAATGGTCCCGGAATGGGAAAGGTTACTGATTTGGCTTTGGTGGTGATTTTGTGAGGTTTGAGTTGGAGGGTAGTTCTATATTGGGAATTGCCGAGTTGGCGTAACGTAGATGCTGTTACGCATTTTCGTTGATGAGTGGTTACTTAGAGAAGAAGTCCCAGTTTGGCACTTGACGTGATTATGTAGGTGCATCTGCTGTCAGGAAACGTTGAGCAGGGATTGGCGGAAACAGGAAATGCAGGCAACGCAGAGCAGTGCTGCTTCAGGGGCGGGTTCGGGGCCGAGTATCTATTCGGGGAAGTTTGCGGCGCTTCGTCATGTGACGCGCGAGATGAGTTTGAAGCGGGCGGTGACTCCGACGGTGCGGAGTGGAGCGGCTGCTGTGGGGGAGGTGGCCGATGCGGCTACTGCCGTTGCTGGAGTGGCTGAGGGCGCGGGGCTGGCGCACGATGCGGGCAATCTGCTGGGAGCGCTGAGTCTCTATTCGGATCTGCTGGCGATGCCAGGCGTGCTGCATGAAGAGCATCGCGAATATGCGAATGAACTGCGGATGTTGAGCGATCGCAGCTGGGCGATGATCAACCGTCTGGTGAATCATTCCCGGGCAGGACTGCCGGTGAAGGTGCAGGTGGAGATCTCGGTGCTGCCGGATGTGGTGGACCGCTGCCGGGGATTGCTGAGCCGGGTGGCAGGGCGGGCGGTGGAGATCTCGTATGGCGTGGGAGCGTTTCATCCGGTGCGGGTGCCGGTGGAGGCGGTGGAACGGATTTTGACGAACCTGGTGAAGAATGCCGCGGAGGCGACGCCCTGGGTGGGGGCGATCTCGATTCATGTTGAGGGTGTGACGGAGTGGTGTGGTGGCGATGTGTTCGGGAATGAAGAGGACGGGTCGCGACGGCGGGTGGTGCTGACGGTGCGGGACCGCGGGTGCGGAATGGACCAGGCAGCGGTGCGGCGGTTGATGGCCGGCGGAATATCGAGTGCAGGCGGACGTGGGCTGGGCTTTCGCGTGGTGCGGGAGCTGGTGGCGATGTCGGGT
>DATAVY010000100.1:0-11293 GCA_036267495.1 Edaphobacter sp. | reverse complement strand
GCGCCATCCCCGGCAATCAGGCTGCTTGAAAGATGCTCGCTTCCGGCCGACCCGGTAATCCATCCGGACGCCCACCGCCACAGCGGCAACGCAGGCGTCACAACCGCCAGCGCCAAAATCGAGACCCAGACAACGTGCTCCACCCGGGGCCCGAGCCGCCTCAAAATCCGGCTCGCCGCCCAGCCCGACACTGCGATCAGCGGAACCTCCCAAACCGAGTTGGCGAGATAGGACACAACAGAGCATACGAAATTAAGCATCGCCGCCACTCTCCTTCCGTCTCGAAAATTTGCGGCCCAATGCCGCTATCCGCTCCGGATCGACCTGCCGGCTCTTGATCAGGCTCATCACCAGCTCCTCCGAAGATCCCCCGAACATCCGTTCCACCAGCTCGCGTACCGCCTGTCGCAGCGCAGTCTCCTTCGACACTACGGCGCGATAGACGTAAGCCCGTCCCTTCAGCGTGCGTCGCGCCCTCTTCTTGCGCTGAAGCACGTTCAGCATCGTCTGCACCGTGTTGTAAGCAAGATTCGATCCCGCCGGAAGACTCTCCTGCACATGCTGAACGCTGCTCGGCCCATCCCGCCAGAGCACATGCATGATCTGAATCTCGAGCGGGGTAGGGGAAGAAGTACCTTTTCTGCGACCGGCCATTGTCCCTCCTAAATAAATAGGACAATATGCCCGAACTCCCGCCCTGTCAACCCTAAATATTTAGGATTTCGCGGATGGAAAGCGAATCATGAAAATTCCTTCACTATCTTCCTCTTACTCCGCCCGCAACGCCTCCGTCATCTCCACCGACGCAGCCCGGCGCGCCGGCAACAGCGAAGCCACTACCGTCAATACCAGCAACACAACCGCCGCCAGCATCAAAATCACAGGATCGAACGCCCGTACCCCAAACAGAAACGACTGCAGCAGATGAGACGCCCCCCACGCGCCCACCAGTCCGATCGCGCAGCCCACCACCGCCAGTTTCACCCCGGAAGTTACCACCAGCCGAACGATGCCGGTCCGCTGAGAGCCCAGCGCCATCCGGATCGCCATCTCCTGCGACCGCTGCGCAACCGAAAACGCGATCACGCCGTAGATTCCCAGCACCGCCAACAGCACCGCAATCGCCGCAAACGACGAGATCAGCGCCGTATTGAATCGCCGCGGAGCCTCGCTCTCCGAAATCGCATGCTCCATGCTCTGCACCTGCGTCAGCGGCAACTGCGGATCGATCGCTCGCACCGTCGCACGCAATGTATTCTCCATCTGTTCAGGAGGCATTGTTGTGCGCAAAGCAATAAATCCGCCATTTCCGTTCAAGTCTCCTTGCGCAGCCAGCGACCCGGCGAACGACTCAGCCTGACTTACCGTGACATAGTATTCCTGCTTCAACGGCGAGTCGGGCGAGTTTTCGTTCACACTGGCCACCTCGCCGACCACCAGCGCCCAGGGCGTCTGCATCTTTTCCGTGCCTAATCGAAGCCGCTTGCCAATTGGATTTTGACCAGGCCACGATTGGTCCGCAAGCTTCTGGTTCACGATCGCCACAAGCTGAGATCCCTCCTTGTCATTCGGCGTAAAAAATCGTCCGCGCAACAAAGGAACGCCCATCGCCTGAAAGTAGTCGCCCTCCACCTGGATGGTTGTCGCAAGATCATATCCGGCATCCTTAGGTGGAACGTAGCCCTCCGCAATAAACACACCGTTATTGTTAGCGCCCGAATCCGGTAGGAGCGAAGTCAATCCCGCGCTCTTGACGCCGGGCAGCTGCTGAAGACGCCGCACCAGCTCGTGGTTGAATCCGTCGACTGCAGGTTGGGTCGCGTACTGCTTCTGCGGCAGGCTGTAAGAAGCCACCAGCGTATGGTCCGGTCGAAAGCCAAGATCGACCTGGCGCATCTTCTCAAAACTGCGCAACAGCAGCCCCGAGGCCGCGAGCAGCACTAACGCAACCGCGATCTCCGCAACCACAAGCGCTGAGCGCAGCCGCGCATGCCCTCCTCCTGCCGTGCCGGTGCGGCCTCCTTCTTTCAGAGTGTCGTTGACGTTAGTGTGAATGGCGGCAAAGGCCGGCGCAAGCCCGCAGACGATTCCCGTCAACACAGCGACCCCCACCGCAAAGACAACGACTTGCCAATCCAGACCGATCTCGCTGATGCGCGGCAGCGTCTCCGGCAGCAGCTTGACACCTACACGCAGCAACCCCCATGAGAAGATAAGTCCCGCTGCACCGCTCGCTAAACTCAACACCAGGCTCTCCAGCAATGTCTGCCAAAGCAGCGCCCGTGTGCTCGCCCCCAGTGCAAGACGAACTGCAATCTCGCGTCGGTTCCGAATCGCGCGTACCAGCAGAAGACCGGCGAGATTGGCGCACGCAATCAGCAGCACCACAGCAACGGCAAGAAACAGCGTTCGAACCAGCGGGCGTGCAGCCTCTACCGTCTCTTCATGCAATGGCCTTACCACCGGATGCATGCTGAACCCCGCCAGAAAAGAGGGAAAGTTCCGCACCGTCTCTTTGGCCACCTGTCCCGCATCGCTCAAAGCCTGCGCCGCGGTAACACCCGGTTTCAGCCGTCCGACCATGCTATAACTCCAATTCGCCGCGGCCGGCGTCGACAGCTCCTGTGGCGTAAAGCTCATCGGAGTCCACAACTCGCTGCGATTCAAACGGCCGGGCTGCAGAGGAAATTCAAAATTGCGCGGCATCACGCCGACGACTACGTAGGACTTGCGGTCGAGAAGAATTTTTTTGCCCAGGATAGTCGGATCGCCCTGAAAGCGGCTCTGCCACGTTGTGTAGCTCAGCACGGCTACCTGCTGATGCTGATCGTCCTCCTCCTGCGTGAAGACCCGCCCCAGCAGCGGTTGCACTCCCAGCGCCGGCAACACTCCACCGCTCATTCGCGTCGCATTCACCGAAGCGGGCTCGCCGGAGCCGGAAAGCTCAAAGCTTGTCCCCTGATAGCCACCCAGATTGCTGAAGCTATGAGTGTCACGCGTGTAGTTTCGGATGTCGGGAACGGTCACCCCAGCCTCTCCGTTATCGGTGACATGCGCACTCTCAAGAATGTCCGCCACCACCATCAGCCGGTCAGGCTCAGGAAACGGCAGCGGCCGCAGCAGCACGCCCTCCACAATCGAAAAGATCGCCGTCGTCGCGCCAATGCCCAGCGCCAGCATCAACACAGCGGTAATCGCAAATCCCGGCGACTTCAACAGGTGGCGAACCGCAATCTTAAGATCCCCATAAAGTGACGTCATTGAAGCTCCCTTGCACGATTGAGCTACTCGCACCTCAGCAATTCTCCTGCCAGAGAATGGTTTGTGAAAACCATATCCTCTCAATCAGTTAACTCGCATTGCGCTCCCTCGCGCGGCAAGAATCGTCCATAACTGGAACCAACCGTCCGAAGATGGACAATCCCTGCCTGCAGCCCGATTATTGCAAAGGCAGCATCGAAACCGGACTCCAGTTCCTGCCTCCAGCATTTTCGTCTTCCACCTGCCATATGAGAAACTCTCTCGAACTCACTCCCCGCAATTTTGCGCTGTCCTGAATCGAGAGAACCTATGCCTGACCAACCCGCCCGCCCCCACCTGAGCCTTGATGTCGAACTTAAAGGCAACGTAACGATAGTGCGATGCCACGGACAAATCGTCTCGGAAGTGTCGAACGTCCTCTACTCCAAAGTCCGCCCCATGATCCCGGATACCAAACGAATCGTGCTCGACCTGTCGGACGTCACCCGCATGGACAGCATGGGTCTCGGCACCCTCGTCGGCCTTTACACCTCCGCGCGCGCCGCAGGATGCGAGATGCAACTCCTCAATATCGGCAAGCGGATTCGCGAGCTCCTCGGTCTCACCAATCTCCTGTCCGTCTTCACCATCATCGGCGAACACGGTGTAAGGCTCTAAAATCCCATCCGCCTTGACTACGTTTTTAATTTTTATCCGTGTTTATCCTGTTACGCCTTAAAACGAAGCCGCCTGACCGCCTACCGCGTCTTTGTAATATCCGGCCCCAGGATCTTCTCCGCACCAGGAGCATGCGCCGACCCCAAGCCGTCGCCGGCCTCCAGCCGCCTCTGCTCTCGCTCATACTCCGAGTCCAGATGCTCCATCAGCCCGGCCTTCAGAATCGCAAACGCCTCCTCCGGCGTATCCGCAAATTTGAAAAGCTCCAGGTCCGACATCGCAATCGCGCCCTTCTCCGCCAGCAGCTCCAGGTTGATCACGTGCTTCCAGTACTCCGGCCCGTAGATCACCACCGTCATCTTCTTTGCCAGCTTCTTCGTCTGCGCCAGCGTCAGCAGTTCGAACATCTCGTCAAGCGTCCCAAACCCGCCCGGAAAGACCACCAGCGCCTTCGCCAGATAAGCAAACCAGTACTTCCGCATGAAGAAGTAGTGGAAATCGAAACTCAGCCCCGGCGTAATGTACGGGTTCGGATGCTGCTCGAACGGAAGCTGAATGTTTAATCCGATCGTCTTCGCCCCGACTTCAAACGCCCCGCGGTTCGCTGCCTCCATAATCCCCGGCCCGCCGCCCGAAGTCACCACAAACCGATGCCGTCTGCCCGGCAGCGTCTTCGCCCACGAGGCCACCATCCCCGCCAGCTTGCGCGCATCTTCGTAGTACCGCGCCATCTCCACCGCGGCCTCTGCCAGCTTCAACTTCAATCGGCTCGCCTCGCCGCTTTCAATCTCCTTCGCACTCGCCGGCTGCTCATTCTCAGGTGCCGGCTGCGCGGAACCCGTATTCGCCAACAGCTCCAGCGCGGAATTCGCTACATCGAATGCGCGAAACCGCGCCGACCCAAAGAACACCACCGTGTCCTGGATCCGCTCCTTCCGAAACCGCGCCATCGGCTCGGAATACTCCGCCATAATTCGCAGCGGCCGTCCCTCGGGCGAGTTCAGGAACTCCGTATTCTGATACGCCAGCGGCGCTTCTTCCGGCTCATCGGGCAGTTCGCGCATCATGCCATACCTGTCATCCATCATGCGGTCCAGCCCGTCCCCTTTATCACTCATCCAGCCCCCGAGCCCTATCCGTTCTAATCCGAA
Source organism: Edaphobacter sp. (assembly GCA_036267495.1). Classification (GTDB taxonomy): domain Bacteria; phylum Acidobacteriota; class Terriglobia; order Terriglobales; family Acidobacteriaceae; genus Edaphobacter. Next base: position 6,224 of record DATAVY010000100.1, on the reverse strand, counting down.
TCAATCCGCGGTCGCCGCTCTTCCTACCCAGTTCTTCCTACTCAGTTCTTACTATCCTCGATAGTCGCGATAGTGCACCGCTTCCGAGATCCCGATCCAGATGTCCAGCAGCCCCAATCCCGACACCATCCCCCGCACCGCGCCGTTATGCAGGATCGCCGCCAGCCACGGCCGCGCCAGAATAAACTCGTTGCGGTCCCATATCCGTGCCCACCACGGCAGGATCATCACCAGCACGCCCAGGTATACGCAGAACAGCACCAGCACAAACAGCGACAGCCGCTGCAACCAGACCGGGGCCATCCGCTTGCCGTGTGTATCTCCGCTCGACGGTCTCTGTTCCACAGCAGGATCAGGCGCTGAATAAAGTTGTGGCTGTCCCGGCATCAAACTCCGCTTGACTAAACGCTCAAACTCGAAACTCCAAGCTCTTTTATTGACAGTAGCAGAGCGCCCTTCCGTTGTCTCTCCAGCCCAAGCGCCACATCAACTACTCCGCTCATTTCGGGGAACTTGTCAGTCCCTGTGGAGCCTGCGTGTTATGCGGAAAATCCAGCCGCAAGTCATACGTCGACCGCGTCCCCGTCACCTTGATCGGCAACTCCACCCCGGCTCCATTCTTCTTCAGCAGCTTATCGAATGGCCCCAGCAACAGACTCTTCCAGCCTGTCGTCATCTGCGACGCAGACGCCTCCGTCCGCACCTTCCCGCGAAATTCAAACGTGCTCCCCACCAGATGCATCTGTCCATCCAGCAGCGCCTGCGCCCCCGGCATCGCGAACTTCAACTCGCTCACCGCGACTACCGAATCCGCCTGCGAAAATTTGCCCGCCACCGACGACCCCACCACCTCTGCCTCCCGCACATTCGCCAGCTTCGGCCTTCCTTTCGCGCGTTCGCTCATCGCATCCAGTTGCTGCTGCATCTTTGCGTCATTCAAGAACGCATTATGGATCGCAAACGTTCCATCCAGCCGCATCTTTCGCGATACGCTCACCGGCCCCGGCGGAAGCACAAGATGCAGCTTCAACGCCAATGCCCCGCGCATCAACGTAGGCTTCGATTTCATCCCCAGCACCAGCATGTCCTCGATCCTGCCCTTCTCCATCGCCACATTCAGATCGGTGTTGTGCCCCGGCATCTCCACACCGCGCGTCACCGACCCGCTCGCCATCAGCTCCGATCGTCCCACTCGCGCCTTCACCGCATCCAGCCGCGTATCGCCCGTCGTCCCGTCCACGACTGCCCGGAACTCCGTATGCAACGGCAGCCCATGGTCGCTCACATCCAGCCGAAAGTCCGGCGTGTCCGATACGCCTTCGACCGTAATGTTCCCCAGCGTCCCGCCGAATCTTCCCGTCGACGAAAGAATCCCGCCAATCCCATGAATCGTCGACAAGTCCGCATGCGTGAACTCATAGCTCCCATCAAGCGTCGTGTCCCGCGGATTGTCGCTCTGCCACGGCCCGAAGTGCCCCGCCGCCCGCACATCTCCCACAGGCTTCGGGTTCACCAGCACCGCATCGTAATTAAACGGCTTCATCCCCCCAACATCGGTCAACGCCAGCCTGCGAATCGCAAACTCCAGCGGCTTCTTCCCCGGCTTGTTCGTCTCAATCACAATCCTCGCATCCGTACACTCAATCCGATCCACCGCAATCCCCATCATCGGCTGCCCTTTGCGCTTCGGATCATCCGGCATCCCCTCACCCCGGTCCTCCTTCGGCGGAATATTCACCTGCAACCCGCGCACCTTCACCGACACCACCCGCGTCGTCGGCCGCAGCAACTCCCTCCACCCCGTCCCGAACTCAAAGCGATCCACCACCAGCATCGGCGGCGCATTCGGCCTCGCATCCGGCTTCGTCGGTCCCGCCAGATAAAGAATCCGCAACCCGCCGCCACTCACAATCACGCCATTCCTCATCGACACCGACAGCCGGTCCAGCTCCACCGGCGAATGAAATCGCGCCGAAAGCGTCTCCACCATCTTCTGTCGCAACCGCGGCTCCACCTGCCGCAACCCCCATTGCACCGCCATCATCCCGGCCGCCACCAGCACAACCAGCACCGCGCCCATCCACGCAATCCATCGCCTCCGCCACCAGCGAAGACGTTGCGCCACCGGCTCAAATTGCGTGCGTGTCTCGCTCAAACCCAACCCCCACTAGAATGGCCCGTTCGCAGTTCGTAAGACGCTTGGATGCCGCCAAAAGCCTGCACAGCCTCACCGTAACCCGCCAGGGCCGGCGGTATACTTCCCCCGTGCCGATTTCAAAAGAGATGCTTCTTTTCCTGGTCGACTACTGCGCCTGGGCCGACCGCCAGATTCTCGCCGCCTGTTCCGCGCTCACCCCGGAGGAGCTCGATCGCGACCTGAACGCCTCCCACACCGGCATCCTGCCCACCCTGCGCCACATCTACTTCGGTCAGCGCTCCTGGCTCCAGCGCCTCAGCGCCAATCAGCCACCGTCCTTCGCAAAGATCCTGGAGCCGCTCTCCTATCCCGACGTGCCACCCGAACCCAGCCTGCGCCAGCTCCAGCAGACCTGGCCCACCGTCTCCGCCCATCTTCGCGAATACGTCGAAGCCGCATCCGAGTCCGAGCTATCCGGCGACTTCCGTGCCACCGATTGGAGCATCTCCCGCTGGAAGCTCCTCCTTCACGTCGTCAATCACTCCACCATGCATCGCGGCCAGATCGGAAACATGATCCGCCAGCTTCGTCACCAGCCGCCCTGCACCGACATCTTCGAATACAACCTCCTCCAGCATCTCTAAGCCCGGGACGCTACATCTCGCCGTTCCCCTTATCCTCTCGGCCCGCCCGCAAGCGCCACCTTACCCATGCGATTCGAAGCCCGCATCGCTAACCAGATGCGTAGCATGAGTCACCGCCCCGCCCGCACGCAAAGCGGCAGCCACCATCGCCGTCTCGGCAATCTCCTCGGGCGTTGCGCCCGCCTTCTCCGCATTCCCTCTGTGGATCTCCAGGCAATACGGACACTGCGTCGTCAACGCCACTCCCAGCGCAATCAGCTCTTTATACTTCTTCGGCACTGCGCCATCGGCCATCGCCGCTTTGTCGAACGCCCAGAAAGCGTCCATCGCCGCCGGCGCACCCTTGCCCAGCGTCTTCAACTTCTTTAAATTCGCCATGTCGTACATCGGTGCATCTCCTTTTTCATTCCACTTGCTTTTGCATGTCTCCGTCGCGAGCGCTGGCCCCGCTCACACCACGCAAGGTTCCAGTCTCCACCACGAACACACAACTTGTCGACGGCGTGCTCTTTTTTCCTGGCAAACGAACGCCCCTCATAGAAAACCATGGGCAAGCCCGGCGAGTGATCGAGTCCTTACCGTGCCGGTGGAACTGCCATTGAATCGCCCGTTCGATGATCGTCGATTTGAAAAGCAAGAAACTGATGAATAGCCTTCAAGGCATCTGAGTCGGCGGTTTTAATGCGAATTCGGCCGCCGTTATCCATCGACTCGAACACATAGGAAATTGAAGCTCGTTTGGATTTCATCACAGGAACCCCGGGAGGCACGGTGTCATGGATAAACATCGGGACTTGGAAATTGCCATCCGCGAACATCTGAGCGACGTGAGACAAATGCATTCTTATCTCGTCGCGAGTGGTCTTGTCATTTGGATTGTTCGCGTTCACTTCAATTGCTCCGCCATCCGGAAAAAGTAGAAAGTGATGGGTGGATTTCTCATGCGAAAACCCCATTGCGTGATCTCCTCGAGCATCGACAGCCGCAGCATGAGGATCAGTTGTCTCGGGATGCTGGCTTTGCGTTGGGTACAACATCGCGCCTTGGCAGTTGGTGAAAACCAGAATTACCATGGTGGCGGCTAACCGTAGTGCGTTCATTTGTTTCTCCTTTTGTGTTGGCAACTTGGCGGGTGGTTGCACGGGACAGTGATTCCAGAAGATTCGCCCGTTCAAAGGCTGGAGTCTTCTTGAGGCGACGGTCCCACTCTTTTGCTGTGAGCCTGAGCGAATCTCTGAGATGCGTAAGTTGTGCAATCTGACTATCGAGTTTGTGCACCTTCTCGCGGGCGAGTTCCGCCACCTGTCGGCACGGAGCGCCCCCCGCATCTCTCACCCGCAAAATCGAGGTAAGTTCCTGCAACGTAAAACCGGAGGCAAGCGCATTGCGAACTAGGAGGACTCGGTCAAGGGCTTCAGGCGGGTATAAACGATAACCGCCCTGCGTGCGCGGTGGCTTTTTGAGAACACCAAGCCGTTCGTAGTGCCTCAACGTGTCGGTGCTTACCCCGGCTGCTTTGGCGAGCGCTCCGGATTGAAGATTTCGTTTTTGACTCACGACAGCTCCACACGAAAAGTATCAACCCTGGAACGCGTTCCAAGGTCAAGCGTATTCTTCAAGGCGCCTCTTCATCAGCCTCCCGCCATCCCAACCAATGAGAAAATAGAAGAGCAATGCTCCAACTCTCCTCAGCCGGCAAACGCTTCGGCCAAAAACTCCTCTTTGAAGACGCCAACTGGCTCATCACGCCGGACGAGCGCACCGGTCTCGTCGGCGGTAACGGCACCGGCAAATCCACGCTCTTAAAAATCCTCGGCGGCATCGAAACCCTCGACTACGGCCAGCTCACCCGCGTCAAAGGCATGACCCTCGGCTACCTCCCACAGGACGGCCTCGCCCTCCGCGGCAAAACCGTCTTCGCCGAATGCCTCTCCGTCTTCGACCACCTCCACGAGCTCGAAGCCGAATCCATCGCCCTCACTCACGTCCTCTCCGAAGCCGACCCAAAATCCAAAGAGTACGCCGCCGCAGCCGAGCGCTACTCCGACATCGCCGACCAGCTCCACGTCCACGACATCTACACTCTCGACGCCCAGGTCGGAGCCGTCCTCGGCGGCCTCGGCTTCACCAAAGAAGACTGGGAGCGCAAGACCGAAGAGTTCTCCGGCGGCTGGCAGATGCGCATCGCGCTCGCGAAATTGTTGCTACAGAAACCCAGCCTCTTGCTTCTGGACGAGCCCACCAACCACCTCGACCTCGAATCCCGCAACTGGCTCGAAAACTATCTCCATGACTATCCCAACGCCTACATCCTCATCTCGCACGACCGCTACTTTCTCGACGTCACCGTCAACAAGACCATCGAGCTCTGGAACAAGCGCATGCACGTCTATCACGGCAACTACGAAAAATATGTCGCCCAAAAAGAAGAACGCCGCACCCAGCTGATGAACGCGTACAAAAACCAGCGCGACCGCATCGACGCCCTCGAAGCCTTCATCAACCGCTTCCGCTATCAGGCCACCAAAGCCAAACAGGTCCAGTCCCGCATCAAGGAGCTCGAAAAGATCGAGCGCATCGAAGTCCCCGAAGAAGAAGCCACAATCCACTTCTCCATCCCGCAGCCGCCCGCCTCCGGCCGCACCGTCATCGAGGTCCAGAACCTCACCAAGGTCTACCCCATGCCCCCGGTCGATGGAAAGCCGCCCGGCGAAAAACTCATCCTCGACAACCTCAACTTCACCATCGAGCGCGGCGACCGCATCGCCCTCGTCGGAGCCAACGGAGCAGGGAAGTCAACCCTCATCCGCCTGCTCAGCCAGCAGGAAGAACCCACCAGCGGCCACATCAAACCAGGCCACAACGCCCTCATCGACTTCTTCGCTCAAGACCAGTACAAAGTCCTCGACCCCAACGCCGGCATGCTCGATGACATCTCCGCCTCCTCCCCCAAGGTCCCCGTTGTCGAACTGCGCTCGCTCCTCGGCTGCTTCATGTTCTCCGGCGACGACGTCTTCAAGAAACTCGGCGTCCTCTCCGGCGGCGAGCGCAACCGCTACGCCATGGCCAAGATGCTCGTCTCCCCATCCAACATGCTTCTCCTCGACGAGCCCACCAACCACCTCGACCTCCGCGCCAAAGACGTCCTGCTCGACGCCATCCGCAACTTCACCGGGACCGTCCTCTTCGTCTCCCACGACCGCTACTTCATCGACGGCCTCGCCACCCGCGTCTTCGAGGTCGAAGACCGCCGCCTCCACATCTACCCCGGCAACTACGAAGACTACCTCTGGCGCAAACAGGGCGGCCCCGAAAAGACCACCGTCGCCCTCGCCGCCGACCTCAAGCCAACCAAAAGCACGGTCATCCTGAGCGGAGCCCCGAACGGGGCCCAGCCGAAGGACCCCGACGGATTCAGCACTACCGGAACGGCCAGCACCTTC
>DATAVY010000099.1:0-20766 GCA_036267495.1 Edaphobacter sp. | reverse complement strand
CGGGTCATTGCAATCGGGCCGGTAAAGCGTCGGCCGGTGAACCACTCAATCCACTCGCCCTTCGGCAACCATATGTCTTCGGTCGCGAGTTGCGTCTCCGGGTCGTCCGCCTTGGTGACAGGAGCAACGATCATGGAATCGCCAAACATGTATTCGCCACGACTTGTATAGGAACGATCTGAGTTGGGCCAGTCATAATACAGCGGCCGCACGAACGCCACGCCCGTATCATAGGTGCGCCGGGCATCGGTATAGATATAGGGCTGCAGGGCATAGCGAAGGTGAAACGCGTTGCGCATCACGTCGGAATACGGCTCCGGATAGGCCCAGATGCGCCGCTCCGCATTTGGATTCTTCGCCGAATGGGTCCGGAGAATCGGGCTGAACACGCCAAACTGAATCCAACGCGTATACAACTCAGGATCGACCGCACCCGGCATATGACCGCCGATGTCATGGCTCCAATACGCATAACCCACATTGGCAGCCGTCGCGGTAAACCACGGTTGATAGGCCAGCGATGGCCACATTGAGATGGTGTCACCGGAAAACCCAATTTGATATCGATGGTTTCCCAATCCCCCCCAGCGATGAAACAGCAAGGGCCGCTTGCCCTCGCGCTCCTGGTCTGTGAAGTGAACATAGTTCAGCCACCAGGTATTATTCACTCCCGGTAACTTGGTATCTGGTTGCTGCTGCCAGTCCAGCCACCAGAAATTGATCCCCTCCTTCTCCAGCGGGTGGTGAAGAATATCCATGTAATTCGTTGCGAACTTCTTATTCGTAATATCGAACGGAACATATTTCTTCGTAGCCGGGTCAATCCCCATAGCGCGCGCCATCGCTGGGTATGCAGTCTCCCAGGGCTGCACACCGGATGCCGGATGCAGATTGAGCGTGAGTTTCAACCCCTCCTGGTGAACATGCGCGAGGAATGCCTTCGGATCAGGAAATAACAGCGGATTCCATGTGTATCCGGACCAGCCCAACCTTTGCCCCGACTGATCGACATCATGCGCTGCCGACAACAGGGCGCCACTAAGGTGCCAATCCATATCGATGACAAGCACATCAAGCGGAACGTCATTCTCATGAAAGTCGCGGACCAGGTTATCAAGTTCCTGATCGCTATAGGCCCAATAACGGGACCACCATGCGCCGAAGGCGAAGCGCGGCGGCAGCGGAATACGTCCGGCTACACGAACATAATCTCCCAGAGCCTTTTTATAATCGTGCCCATAACCGAAGAAGTACCAATCCTGGCGGCTGCCCGCCGGGCGCAGCATCACCCACGGCCACGAACTCTTTTCCCCTTGCGCGAAGCTAAAATCGTCCGAGTCAAATAGCGGACGCGTCGAATCGTCCACCAGCGCCCACCCGTCGCGCGAAATCAACCCATCTCCGATCGGCTCCTTCGTCTTTCCTCCCAGAGCGCCATCCAGGGTACGTGTCGTTCCCAGCAGATTGCCCGTGTCCGGCGTCCCTGGATGCCACGCCACTTCCCTCCCATTCAGAACAAACGTGATCCTTAGATCGATCGGCGAGAACTTTCCATCATCGGCACCCTCAGCGTCATAGGTGAGCGTTAGAGCTCCGGTATCGATTGTTAACCGTTGCCCCTCGCGCTTCACAGAGAATTTCGGAACCGGCAGCCGCCGATGAATGAAAACAAACGATGCGTGATCTTCAAACTTGCCATCAGCTGCCCACTCCATCCGAATCAGTTGCGGCGTCAGCACGCTGAAGCGAGCATGCCCTTCGATCACCACCGCTCGTGGATCCGCGGGAGCAGTCGTTCTGGCACTCGAGTCCTCAACCGGCTTCGACTGAGCTGCAGCGCCGCTGCTAATGGCAACTATCGCCAAAGCGGCAAAGGCGAATGATCGAACGACACTGGAATCCAGGATGGTCTTATAAATTCTCATCGGTCCTCAGCGAGAAGTTCGAGAGCGGGCTATCTTGCCTCAATGTTGCAGGTGCCTCTATTGCAGCTTCGGTTTTGGTCCCATGTCGAACCGGAGCGTTCCGCTTTTGGTGATGTCGCCCTGGGAGAGTTGGAAACCTGGCATCCGTACGCCATTGAGCCACTGCGCTTGAATGTAAAAGTTCCTTGGGCCCTGATGGGTCGATACGATGACGAAGTCTTTTCCATTGGAGAGGTGAATGGTGACACGTGAGAAGAGCGGAGTACCGATGGCGTAGGAGGGAGTGCCCGGACTCACAGGATAAAATCCCATCGCGCTGAACATATACCACGCCGACATTTGTCCGGCATCGTCGTTACCGGGCAGCCCATCTGGACCGTCGTGATACTCGGTCGTGACGATTGCGCGGACATGTTGCTGGGTCTTGGCACGCCCGCCCGCATAGTCATACAAATAGGCGATCTGATGGCTGGGCTCGTTGCCCTGGTCATAGAGCCCGCGAGCGAACAGACCATCCAGCTTAGCGATAAATTTGTCGCGGCCGCCGACTGCGTCAATCAACCCTGGCACGTTCTGCGGTACAAAAAACGTGTATTGCCATGGCAGCCCTTCGGTAATGTAACTGGCTGGAAGTGCTGGGTTGAAGGGCAAGATCCAACTCCCGTCCTCGTGCCGGCCTCGTGCAAATCCAGAGCTCGGGTCGATCACGTTGCGCCAGTTCTGCGCTCGTTTCTCAAGCATCGCAGCGTCACCGGGTTTACCCAGCCGCTCAGCCATCATTGCGACAAGGGAATCGTCATATGCGTATTCCAGCGTCCGTGAGACCTGTTCGCCCGGATGAAATGCGTCCACAACTTTATCTTCCAAAGGGATGTACCCAAAGCGCAGATAGGACTGCAGAGCTCGGCGGCCGTAGCCCAGAACATAGCGGTCCCGCGGTGGCGTCACAGTCGCATTTTGCAGCATGAGACTGTAAGCCCGCGCAACATCGAAGCCGGTCAGGCCTTTGGCATAGGCATCGGCGATAACCGCGTCAGCATGGTCGCCGACCATCTCCGATGTGTAACTATTCCATAATGGAAAAATCGGAAGGAAGCCGCCTTGCTCGCCTTTGAGAACAAGCGATTGCACCATCTCCTGCTCACGGCCGGGATCGATGATGGTCAGCAGTGGATGTACGGCGCGAAACGTGTCCCATAGCGAAAAATCATCGTAGTAGGAGCCACTCGAAACCCTTTGGAGCCGGCCCTGCTGCGCGAATCCGTTGTATGTGCCATCAGCATCGCTCGTTATGCGCGGAGCCAACGATGCGTGATAAAAGGCCGAATAGAATATGCGCCGCTGTTCTGGAGTTGCGCCTTCGATCTCGATGCGGTTGAGACGCTCTTTCCAGGCAGCCTCGGTCTTCTGCTGAACAGAGTTAAAATCCCAGCCCGGTTCTTCCGCGCCGAGATTCCGAGCCGCCTCGTCAAGGCTGGTGAACGATGTGCCGATCTTCACGAGCAAAGGCCTCCTCGTCGCAGCGAAGGTGGCGTACGCTCCCAATTGCTTGCACCCGTTTCTCTGCTGATCAGTACCCTCGTGAATCTCCTTGCCACACCATGTTCCGTACTTCTGGAATGGCTGCTGAAAGCGAGCTACGAAATACCCACTGAACCCCGCAGTCTGGCCAGAACCCTGGTAAAGCCGATGCACCGGGTTATACCCCACGATCTCGCGGCGCTCCGGGTAGATCTCAACGAAACCCTCACCGGACCGTGCATTGGGCTCGACGAGGATGCTGGGGACCGCTCCCGAAGGAACATGGATGCGAAGCATACCGGAGCGGACGGCGCCCGTCATTTCTACGCGCTCGTGATAACGGTCAAGTAGGACGGAATAGTAGGCGGGGTTCATCGTCTCCGTCTGATGACGGAAAAAGGACGCACGATCCTCCGGCGCAACTTTGATCGCTCCTGTCACCGGCATCAGCGTGACGCTTCCGTAATCCTGCACACAACTGCCGGACAGCCAATGGCTTCCACGAAAGCCGCTGATCTCCCGATCTTTGAAATAATACGGAGCTATGCACTTTTGCTCCGTCGCCCGGGTCTCAGGAGTCCATGCCGTCATTGCAAACGGCATGCCTACATTGGGTGTTGTTTGCCCATCATGGGAGGTCCCAAGAAGTAAATTGACCGACTGAAACGGTCTCTGTGCCGACGATTTAGTTCCGCACGACATCGCCGTAATCGCGAAGACAGCTAGGGCGGCGCGTCCATGCCGCGCAACTGCTCGGAGAGACCGTGTCGGTCTGATCCATCCTATAGACGCAGTTACTCCATTCGCAAAGAGCTGCCGCAGAAACGCGCCAACTGCGGTCTGCACCGACCCCGCAAGCGCACCGCGCACCCGGCCGCATTTGCTTATTGATGGAAACATTTCCACCCAAGCCAAAATATAGACTCATCCGGAAGAGTGTCAAGGTTCAGTCGTTGACGATTGAAGATAGTGCCTCTTGAGGGGAAAGCAGGGATAATAGTTGTGACAGGGAACGACGATTGGACCTGCACTCGAAGTGTGGAGCTAAGGATCGCTAGCGCCCAGATATTATTATGTTGGGAACGTTTCCACTGATAGAACTATGAGGGGGCGTGAGATTGCAGACTCGTTTGCGGGATTTCTATCAAGAAGGGTGTTTGATGAGGTATTCGAGCGCAAGCCTGCTGACTGGTCTGTTGCTGTTGTCCACAGTTTTGTGGGGTCAGTCTCGAATCCGTATTACTCACGGCAACGATATCGTTGAAGTTGAAGCCGTGACCCCCAACATCGTACGGGTGCACGTCGAGTTGGGTGGCAGATCAACTCCCCGCACACTGGTGATGGATCCTGCATTTAAGGCCCAGGGATTATCCGCCATCCTGCAGGAGGCAGAGAATCCCGCCACCCTAACCTCCCCGCAGATGTCCATTACGATCAAGGAGGAGCCGACCGTCGATGTCGGCGTAGAAGACAGCGCGGGTCGCGTGCTGTTGACATTCCATGATCTCCTCTCGCAGGCAAAGTCTGATGGGATCACGATGATTCACAATGAGAACGAAGACCTCTACGGGATGACGGGGCTCGATCGGCGTGACTCTGGCGCTGGAATTCTTCGCAATGGCGGAGCGGTGATTGCAGCGGGCGTTCAGGGTAACGGAGGTGCTCCCTTCTTCTTCACGAAGAGCTACGGTGTGCTGGTGGATTCCGATGGGGGCAGCTTCGAACCGCTCGATCAGACGTTAAGATTTCGCCACGACTCACGGCCGGATATAGAGTTTTTCGTTATCGTCGGCAGGCCGATGCAGACCATGGAAGGGCTCGCGCTTCTTACCGGCCGGCCACCCATGCCGCCGCGATGGACGCTTGGCTTTCTTAACTCCCAGTGGGGTTCAACCGAGGATGAATGGCTAGCCATAGCCAAAACCTACCAGCGGAAACAGATTCCTGTCAGCGCCTTCATTCTGGACTTTGACTGGAAAGCATGGGGCGAGGACAACTATGGTGAGTGGCGGTGGAACAGCACCTCAGGCGCGGGTAATCCCTTCCCCGACAAATTTCCCGACGGGGCCTCTGGCAAGTTTGCCGCTGACCTGCTGGAGCAAAGAATTCATTTGGCGGGAATTCTTAAACCGCGCATCCTCATCGACCGCCCTGACGGCACGCCCACAGAAGCCTCTGCCTATGCGACCGCGCACAACTTCTGGTATCCCCACGAAAGCCGCACGGAAGACTACTTCACGCATCGGCTCGCCGGCAACATTGACTTCAACAACGCCGCAGCAAGGGGTTGGTACTGGGAGCATCTCCTGCCTGCGTTTCGAGCCGGCATGACCGCATGGTGGAATGATGAGGCCGATTACTCTGCCACCACGGTATTCAATAACTTCCAGTTCCTGAATATGGGCCGCATGTTGTGGGACGGACAGCGAGTGGACGCCGACGAAAGAGTGTGGTCCATCAACCGCGCCTACTATCTGGGCGCGACACGCTACGGGTACGCGGAATGGTCCGGGGACATTTCCACCGGATTTCAGAGCATGGCGTACCAGCGAACGCGCATGATCGCCGCCCTCGACCTCGGCCTGCCGCACTGGAGCATGGACACCGGCGGTTTCAGCGGCCACCCCACGCCCGAGAACTATGCACGCTGGATGGAGTTTGCCGCCTTTGTGCCGATCGACCGTGTTCACGGTGGCTATAACGAGAAACGCCAGCCCTGGATCTACGGTCCAGTCGCGGAGGCGGCCGCCAAACGCGCCATACTCCTGCGCTACGATCTGATGCCTTACATCTACTCCAATGAGCGCCTCGCAACCGAAACCGGCATCGGCATCGTGCGGCCTTTGTTCTGGATCTTCCCCGATGACCCGAAAACCGCGGACGATACACGCTCGTGGATGTTCGGCGATGCCCTGCTGGTCTCACCCATTGTTGCGCACGGCGAGACCACACACACGTTTTACCTGCCCGCCGGAAGATGGTTTGACTACGCCAATGGAAGATGCGTCAGCGGTGGACGCGAACTTCAGATCCCGGCTGACTCCATCCATTGGCAGGACATCCCCATCTACGTCCGCAATGGATCGATCGTTGCGACCCAGCCTTCCCAACCAAACAACGACGTGGACCGCAAGGTGCCGCTGGTGCTGGATGTATTTGCTTCGGCGGCACGGACCGCGGAGTTCACGGTCTACGACGATGACGGTCATACTTATGCCTACGAGCACGGTGCTTACTTCCGGCAACGGATCGCGGCTGTACAGCACGGCAACGTCACCACAGTAACGCTCGCTTCCGCCGACGGAAGCTATGCCAGCACCATTCCGAGTTATCTGTTCCGCATCCACCGCGGCGCCGTATCGGTCAGGAGCGGCCGGAGAGATCTGTACCGGTTCCCGTCCATGTCTGCGTTCCAGGACTCGAGTAAGACCGGTTGGGTATCGACGCAGGATCGATTTGGCCCTGTCACTCTGGTACGAACTTCCATCAGTCAAGCAGGTTCCGTCATAACGGCCTTGGCGCCTGGTCACTCGAGAACGGCGAACGTACGCCCTTAGCCGATGGAATTGAAGAGCTTTTGATCCGCGGAGGAACTCACGTAATCAGTCGTAATGAAAAATGCAAATCTGGAGAGCGCCTCTCCCCATAAGCGCCTCTAACTCATATTGCTTGTATCACCAGAGGTGCGCGATGCTACGTCGAGAGTTCCTATCCGCTTCAACACTTTCCCTGGGTATAACCGTCCCCGGCCTGGGGTCCGCCCGCGACATTCCATCGGTGAAGAGCATCCTCGATTACGGTGCCCGGCCTGATGGAAAAGCGCTCTGCACCAAACAAATCCAACGTGCAATCGACGAGGCCTCCCATGCCGGCGGCGGTTTAGTTTATGCGCCACCCGGCAACTTCCTGGTCGGAGGGCTGGAGTTGAAGAGCCGCGTGACTCTCTATCTCGAAGCTGGCTGCGTCTTGCTTGGCAGCACTTCGATCGCTGACTTCGACTATCGCCCCGGGCCAGCGATGTGGGGCGACGCCAACGGACATCACCTGATTTTTGCGCGCAACGCCGACGACATAGCACTGTGCGGCCTCGGCACCATCGACGGACAGGGACAAGCTTATTGGAAGAACATCCACCGCCCGACAGTCCCACCCCAAGACTACTGGAAAGACGTTGTCACATACGACTATGCGCCGATCAACAATCACCGGCCTTCCCCACTGATTGAATTTGCCATGTGCCGCAACGTGCGCATCAGCGGGATCACCATCAAGAACGCCCCCGGTTGGACCCTGCGTCCGATTGCCTGTGAAACCGTAATCATCGATGGCATCCGCATCAGGAACCCGCCCATCGGACCCAACTCTGATGGCATTGATATTACGGCTTCCCGAAACGTTCTTGTCTCCAACTGCGACATCTCTGCTGGTGACGACGTGATCTGTATCAAAAGTGAAAATCCTTACGGCGACCTGCTCCCGACCAAAAACATTACCGTCACGAACTGTGTGATCACCACGACTTGCAATGGTTTCAAATTGGGCACGGCAACACACGGAGCCTTCGAGAATATCGTCTTCAGCAATTCGGTAATCTACAGCGATGACAGCACCCCGTTGAATGCGCGGGTCATCGGCGGCATCAATGTGGAAATGGTGGATGGCGGGAGCGTGGACGGGGTCCTCGTGTCAAACATTCGCATGCAGAACGTACGAACTCCCATATTTGTTCGATTAGGACAACGAACAAAAGCGGCAGAAACCTTCGTGCGCAACGTCTTGATTGATGCCGTCGATGCGTGCGGCGCGGTGGTCACCAGTTCGATCACAGGCGTGCCCGGGCTGCGCCCCCATGACATTACGGTAAGCAATTGCCGCATCCGCAGCGTTACAGAAGGAAAGACTGAGTGGGCGCACCGCGATATCCCTGAACTCATCCAGTCGTATCCAGAATCGCGGATGTTCGGTCGATTGCCTGCATACGGCTTCTATGTCCGACACGCGGATCGTGTTCGCCTGCGCGATATTGAATTTATCGCTGACCATCCGGACGAGCGGCCGGCAATTGTTTGCGATGACGTCGAAGATGTGATTCTTCGCAATCTTGACGTATCTTCACCTGTTGGGGATGCTCCCCTGTTTGATCTCCACAACAGCCGCCGGGTGTCCGTTACCGGAATCCGGACACCTGCTGCCGCTAAGACATTCGTACAGGTTCGTGGAGTCCAATCCGCGGATATAGCCCTCTTCGGAAATTCGCTCGCTTCTGGACAGCGGCCTGTACAGTACGCCGACGGCGCTACGGATAGATCGACCACCATTAGTTAACGATGCTGCGGCAGCACTATCCCGCTAAGAAATCGATCATTTCCAGGAGCCCCTCAGTTTCATCGTTGTGTTGACCCTTTACCCTCTCCTATTTCGGGTAATGACGACCTCCGCCGTCATTCGGCAAAGGACCTTCTGTGAGTTCCACCGTTCGCCGAAACGGCTCACCATCGGTTGGATTCCAATTTCTCCAAGACGTTGGATCGGTGTTCGCCTTTCTCGAAGGACGGCTCTCTCCGAGAGCATTGACGGTCGTAACGTAGTACTCGCATGCAAATGCTGTCTTCGCGCCCGCTCCGCTTACAGGCGACTCCGCGGAACCGACGATTGCTGAATCAACATCTTTCCAGTGCGTCGCTCGCCCCATGTAGGCAGTCACAAACCGACCCTCCGCCGCGGCTCTGCGATAGAGTCGATACTCTCTTACGCCGAGCACTTCGCCCCAGCTAATATCCGCGGCGCCGTCAGAGAGCTCGATATGAATACCGTCCGGAGGAGGAGGAGCATCCTGCGTGATGTAAAGCGGGTACTCTGGACCGGGCGCACTCATATGCGCTGCGTTCCGCGCCAGCAGACGCACATGATACTTCTTGCCCGGTGTCAGCTTGGTCAACGTGAACACCGGCTCCGAGGCGGTGCCGCTGTCTGTCCACGTCTGCGCATCATCCGCGCTCACCTGCACCGTGTAGCTGGAACCCGAGGCAACAGGTCCTCCATGAACTATGGCTCCGCCCCTGGTGTATTCGGTCCGTTCCACTGTGGGAGCCGGCGGCACAGGCATGCCTGCAGTCAACTCCCATGGGTGCCCGCCTGCCGAAAGCTTCGCATCAAACCCCTTCGCAGACAGGCTTCCCAAAATCTTTTCGCCATTGACATAGAAAACCAACTGCTCCGAATGAGCAGGCAGACCGATCGTGACCGCAGAAGCCGTCGGCGCAAAATAGAAACCACGAATCTGCCCGTCTTTGGAAACTGTTGCGGAGATCCCGAGGTTGGTATCGCTGGTCGTGAAGCTCACACCGGCTGCTTCAATGTGAGTCCCGTGAAATAACGCGAGTTGTGTCTCGTCTTTGCGCTCGCGAATGATTCCGGAGGTTCCTGCGAACGCATTTTTGCCATCTTGAAATTCGATCGCCTTCTGAGAGGCGAATATCAGGTCGTTTCCATCGGGCGAATAGACACGTCCGCCGAAATCCGCGCGCTCCCCTCGTATACCTTCCTTATGCGTGACCAGCGCCAGGGAATCTCCGGCGCCCTCCGTCCAAATGCCCGATGTGCTCTGGGTTTCGACCGAAGTGAACAGGCTCGATTCTTCTCTTGGATTGCTTGTCAATATTGTGATGTGAGGGAAGTCGTCCCCTTTACGCACAAACCACGAGAAGCGATGGGCGATCTCGGGGTTGAAGACCTGATCGTGAATGATGAAGTAATCATCGCCGGCCAACAGGATGCATCGCCCGACATACTCGGGCCAGGAATAAGCCTCCGGCCCCTTACGGGAAACGATCTGCGCGAACTGCGCGACCGACAGATCATAAAGCGGTTCCGTCAATACATTTTGCCCGATCGCCCGAAAGGTCCCTCCCTTCCACACACCGAAGTTCGTACAGAAGTCTGTGTCCTGATCGATCCGGTCTCCCGCGTCCTCCCCACCGTTGTGGCTGTAACCTTTGCCGTTCGCGTAGAAGTACACCATGCCGCAGCCGCCTTCAGCTGCTACACCCCAGCGATAGTTCGGCCCGTCGTCGATCTGCATGAGGTGGATGGAAATCTCTCGCGGCGTATCGACCGCGGCCCTCAACGTGACCCCGTAGCCTGTGTACTTGGTCGACACAAGATGCGGATTGGTCCCATGACTGTCCGGCCCGGCGAACATCACGTTATATGCATCGTCCGGATCGACGGTCGCCTCCATGTCCTGGTCGGTCGGTCGCGCCGCCCACATCACATGCTCGGCAGTCAGCGGGCTATAGTTTCGCAATGCCGCGCCTAAATACCACATCGTGCGTGGCGTCTTTCGCCTTTCCGAATGCGCGCCGAACGGGGGATGAACGCGGCGCGGACCCAGCGCAGGAGTCACAACTCCCCAGTAATGTCGTCTGGCTCCTTCATTGCGCGCCATTTCGGCTTCGATCCGTTTCATCGTAGCTGCCGACTCTCCCGCAAAGGGAGCGCTCAACGCATTCACCAGCCAGTCGCCAAGCTGCGCAAGCTGTGGTCCACACAGACGCTCCTGACCATCCCGCAAACGAAGCGCAAAGGCCCCCCGGCTCGCCGGGCGCAGAAAGGCCCACACATAGGTCCCGAGGTTCTCCGTCCATCGTCCGCCACGCGCACCCCACGCCTCCACGGTTGGGCGCGTGTGATAGCGCGTGTTCATCCGCAGGTACGCCTCATACTCATCGGACCAGGTCTGGGCCGCCGGGTGCTCGGGAAACAGGAATGCCATGCCACACGGCGTTGACTTCACATCTGAAAGAAAATTGGGATGTCCCGCCAGCATGCGCTGCATCGGCATGTAATCCTCGCCGGCATGGACATAGGCCATCAGCAACAGTACCGCGTCGACGCGTTGACGTTGGATCGGGCTTAGCTGCGACCCGAAAACCTGATATCCGGGTACCCAGCTCTCCAGGATCTGACGACTCGACGTTGGGCCAAATCCACTATTCTGACGTACCCCGGAGAGCGCCAACTGGTTGACAAACTCATTGTGTACAAGCGTTCGGTAAAACTCATCCGCATTCCTGAAAGGCGCGTTGACAAAGACCTCTCTCGCGGGAGCGCTGTCATACGATAGGGCCCATTCCTTTGTCTTATTGAGATTGAGCGTGCCGTACCAGTTCTGCATCCGAAGGCCGTGGGAGGCCGGAAACAGCCCTGTCCGATAGAGCGCGCCATCGCTTTCTACGCCTTTGAATGCATGCTCCAGTGCCTTCATGGCCTCTATATCTTTCGCGTGATCGTAGAAGCTGATGCAGCTGGAGCGCGTCCCTCGCGCTATCTTCCAAACGAAGTGAAGTGTCGGCTTCTTATAAACGAATTCGACTGCGAGATGCGGCGAGGAGTGCCATATGGCATACTCATGGTCTTCCCACTGCTCCATGTGGTCGATGAAGATACCCGCCGCGTCGGAAGAGTTGTCACTCCAGAAGTTCGCAAAACACGCAGCCACAGCATCGGACCATGGATCAAACAGACGCAGCGAAAACGGCAACTTGCCCGCCTGCCCCACACCCGCCGAGACGCCGAACTGCGTATCCATATGCGCCGGCGCCATCTCCTCCCAGGGATAGTCTGTGTAATCGGCCAACGGCCGGCGTGGAAAGTTATACGGATGATTAGGCCCCTCGCGATGCGAAAACTCGCACCCCGTCCATGCAAAGTCGAACGCCCCCATTGCGTCGCCCGGAACACCCTCCATATCCTCATGCAGCCGAACGAAGTCCATGCCCGCCACGCACTCCACCGTCGCCACATACTTCGCACTCGCGTCGATCGTATAGGTAATGCGATGTGCTGAACGCAGCGGCCCACCTTCTATCTGCACCGTCTCGATTCGCGTGACGCGGCTACCCGGAATCGCGAAGGTAGACGATCCGCTCCAACTTCCACCTCGAGATACTTCCAGGATCGGACCAGGAGCTTCTCCATTCACCTCCTGTGAAGCAGGAATGCGAATACGTATCGCGCCGGTATCGATGGTCAATCGGCGCCCTTCACTTGTGACACTGACAGTCTTTTCACCGGCTCCAGGTGTGGACGAAGCCTGTGGCTCCATGCGATAGGTGCGTGTCGCACCTGCAGGAAGATCGGAGAAGAACAGCAGCGAACTCCGTGCATCCTGGGCTGCACCATCAGTTTTCGCCTTGCTTATCTGAAACGGTGTCGCCATCCCTGTCTCCAGGCAGCGGAGCGTATGGCTCGTGGCGGAGAACTCCTCACCACCTTCCATCCCATACGACAGCAACGTACGCGGCCACACATAGAATGGATTACCCAGCGGCGCCTGCAGCACGAACACATCACCGCTCTGGGCGACGCGCGGCGAACTCTGTCCTTTGGCTAACATGCCGAAGGCCGTACGCGAGTGAAAAGACGCCAGGGCCGCAGCGGAGATCGAGCAGAACTGCCTGCGATCCAAGCTGCTCCCCGCGCTGCGTCTTGCCTCTCCTGACTCTTCTATCCTTTGTGCCATGCGTGCTTCCTTTCCAAAACGATCAGGCGTCCGCTCCGCGCTGGAAGCGTAATGCGCAGTCCAATATAACCGACCAATGCAAAATATTGGAAACATTTCCAGATACGCTTCCCTGGAGATAATCTTTTAGGATTGCCCCACCTTTTAGAGATTTCTCTTTGACATGTGTCCCATTGCGGCATTAGCATTTCGCAACTGATCATCTGTTTCGTGGAATCCTTTCCATAGAAAAAAGGGAGAGCACAAAATCGTGAACCGTCGACAGATCCTGCAGCGGCTGGTCACCGCTGCTGCGGGCCTCCGCCTCGCGCCTTCCATGCTGTGGGCGCAGGCCTCAGCGCCGCAAACCCACGCTGCGGAACCGGCCCTCGCCTCCTATAAGTTCGGCGTCTCCTACTATCCCGAACAGTGGCCTGCGGCGCAGGTTCCCGACGACTTCGCGAAGATGCGCGACCTCGGCATCAATCTCGTTCGCATGGGTGAATTCGCCTGGTCCTCCATACAGCCTGCTCCCACTCTCTTCCACTTCGAATGGCTCGACCAGGCCGTCTCCCTGGCGTCGAAGAACGGTATCGCCGTCATCCTCGGCACACCCACGGCTTCGGTTCCACCCTGGCTCTACCGGCTGCATCCCGATGTGCTCAGCGGCAACGAGAAGGGACCGTATACCTACGGTGGACGCAAAGGCTTCGCACTCGACAGCCCCGCTATGCGCGATGCTGCCTCGGAGATCATCACGCGATTAGCCGCGCGCTACGGCAACAACTCCGCAGTCGTCGGCTGGCAGCTCAGCAACGAGCCCGGCTACCCCATGGTCAACTTCGACCCCAATTCCCTGCGAGCGTTTCGGCTCTGGCTCAAGCAGCGCTATGGCACCATCCAAAAACTGAACGACTCCTGGAGTGGTTCTTTCTGGAGCAACCAATACGATTCCTGGGACGAGATTTACTTTCCCACCAACTCCGCCGAAGGCGGCCAGAATCCCGGCGTTCACCTCGACTACCGCCGCTTCTTCTCGGACTCCTTTCTGCGTTGGCTTCGCTTTGAAGCCGGCCTGGTTCGCCGGCACGCTCGCAATCAGTTTGTCTACACCAACTGGCCTGAGGTCGCCTGGTCGGTCGACATCTTCAAGACAGTGGCGTTTCTTAACGCCACCGCCTGGGACAACTACGGTGCAATGCCCGGAACAGCCTCGCCGTATGACGTGCTGCGCACTGCCTTCAATCACGATCTCTGTCGCGCCTCGCGGCCCGATCAATGTTTCTTCGTCTCCGAACAACCAACCCAGCCGCCCCCCGTCACGGATGCGCAATCCATCCGCCTCAGCACCTGGACCGATGCCGCCTACGGCTCACGCGCCACCATCTTCTTTGAGTTCCGTTCTCCGCTCGAAGGCTCGGAGATGGGCTACATCTCTATGCTCGAGCCGGACGGCTCCTTCGGCGGCTCCGCACCGGTGTTGCGTCAGACCTTTGCCGAGATCACGCGGCTGCAACCCCAACTCGCCCCGGCTCGCACTATCGCGGATATCGCGCTGATCTACAGCTATGAAAATTCCTGGGATCAGGGCTTCCGCATCCGCGAAGGCAGCCGCGTCGGCACCGGCTACGACGACGTGGCTGAACGTTATTACACCGGCATCAAATCGCTGAAGCGTAACGTGGACGTGGTTCCCGTGACGCGCGATTTCACTCCCTATAAAGTGGTCGTCGCTCCCGGCCTGCGCATCATCTCCGATGAAGATGCAGCCACGCTGAACCAATGGGTCCGCGCCGGCGGCATTCTGGTGCTCGATCACAAGGCGGGCATGCGCAGCCCCGACGGCAGACTTCGTCCGCTGGTGGAGCCCGGCGTCTTCGCCGCTCTCTCAGGAATACGAGTGCCGGGCACCCTGGCTGAACGCGGAACGCCGCACACCGTCTCGTTCCCCGAAGACGATCGCCATTTTGCCGTCGCGGACGACGAGGTAGTTCTCCTGACGGGAGGCGAAGTCCTGGCCCGGTATCATGGCGAAAACCTGGACGGCCGCCCCGCGATTACCCTCCATGCGGCCGGCCGCGGATTCGTTGTGTACGTCTCGTTTACCTGCCGGCAGGACGCCTTCTTCGACGCACTCTTTGCCTCACTCGCGCGGAGATTTTCCATTGCCCCGCTGGTCGCCGCACCCAACGGAGTGGATGTGGTCAGCCGGACAGCCGGCCAATCTGAATACATCTTCCTCATGAACAACACTCAGCAACCGGTCGTGATTGATCTCCCGCAATCGATACGAGAGCTGCTGACCAACTCCCGCACAGGCAAACGCCTCAATCTGGCTCCGCTTCAGCTTGCCATCCTCGAGCGCACACACATCGGTTGACACAACATCCTAAGGCAGATGATCGTTCATGCAGCCAGATCAATGTGTTTACCGCCATCGCAGATTGCTCCTCGCCATTCTTCTCCTTGTGCTGGGCTCCACTCCTGCCGTATCTCAGACACGATGGCACCTGACCAGCACCGGCGGCATCGGGTGGGACGTTACCAAAGGTGATTTACACCACGACGAGATCGAGATGAGCGGACAGAGAGTCTCGGTCACTCTGGGCTACACTCTCGCAGCCGACCGCACTCTCAGCCTTCATTACAACCTCGCCTTTCCCGCGCTACGTAACAAGCCTAACCTCACCGGCGATACGCTCCACTACACCTTTGCAGGCGACACGCCTATCATCCTCATCGACGGCAAGCCCATCGCCGACGACGGCCCGGTCACCCACATCGGCATTCGCGGCCTCGTCACCATCGATAGCAATCTCGACAACGCAGGCACCGTTACCCTGCGCCGCATCATCTTTCCTTCCGTCACCCGGCCTGCGGTCTTCGAGAATGACCTCATCATCAACCACTCTTCCTCCAGCATCAGCGTAGATCTCGAGGGCGGCGCCAAAACGGTCCTGACACCCGCCGCCCTCGGAGTCTACGGCGCTTACCGGATCGAGTCGCGCCTTGACGAGGCGGGCGCACGGACGCTGAAGCCCGGCGAGGAGATGCACTTCTCCAGGGTCTTCACCGCATCCCGCGTCGACACTCCCTTACCTCCTCTCGATCCCATCAGTGAAGAGACCGCACGGCGCAATCTCGTCACCAAGCTCTTCGCCAGGCTGCAGCTCCAGACTCCCGACCCGGCACTGAATACCGCCTTCGCCTTCGCCAAGCTCCGCACGGCTGAGAGCATCTATCAGACCCGCGGCGGCCTCATGCACAGTCCCGGCGGTGGCAGTTACTACGCCGCCATCTGGGCCAACGATGAGAGCGAATACAGCAGCCCCTTCTTTCCTTTCCTCGGCTATCGGCTCGGCGACGACGCCATGATCAATGCCTTCCACATGTTCAGCCGCTACATGAACCCGGCCTATAGGCCCATCCCAAGCTCCATCATCTCCGAGGGCATTAGCACCTGGAGCGGCGCAGGCGATCGCGGCGATATGGCCATGCTCGCCTACGGTGCTGGCCGCTTCGCCCTCGCCTACGGAGACCGGAATGCCGCCGAGCGGCTCTGGCCGCTCATCACCTGGTCGCTCGAATACTGCCGCCGCCATCTCAGCCCTCAAGGCGTTGTCATCTCCGATAGCGATGAGCTGGAAGGCCGCGTCCCCAGCGGCAAGACCAATCTCAACACATCCTCTCTTTACTACGATGCCCTGCGTTCCGCGGTTTTCCTGGGCAGATCGCTCGGCAAGCCGCAAGCTCAACTGGACGTCTACTCCCGCCAGGCCGATGCTCTCTCGCACGCCATCAACACCTTCTTCGCCGCCACCATCGATGGATTCAACACGTATCGCTATTCTGAGCACGACGAGAATCTGCGTGGCTGGATCGCAACCCCTCTCACCATGGATCTTTTCGCTCGCGAGGCCGGAACCCTCCAGGCCCTCTTCTCTCCCGCGCTTTGGGGTTCCGATGGCGTAGTGACCGTCAGCGGCAACCCTGTCTTCTGGGATCGCCAAACCCTCTATGCTCTGCGCGGCGCGTTCGCTGCCAACGACACCGGTGAAGCCCTCACGCATCTGCAGTTCTATACGCGCCGCCGTCTGCTCGGGAACCACGTCCCCTACTCCGTTGAGACCGGCCCCGACGCCGTCGGCATCGAGCACGCTTATCAGCGCCAGCTCGCCGGAGAGAGCGCTCTCTACTGCCGCATCTACACCGAAGGTCTCTTCGGCATCCGCCCCACAGGCCTGAACTCCTTCACGCTCGCACCTCATCTGCCCTCCGGCTGGGAAACCATGTCCCTACGCAACATCGGCGCCTTCGGCCAGATCTTCGACATCCAGGTCATGCGCTCGCCTCATGGCCTGCGCGTCCTCATCACGCAAGACGGAAAGACTCTCTCGTACCTCACCTCCAACGGAGCACCCGCACAGATCGCGCTCCGAGCCGGACTTGCTCCCACGCATGCCCAGGAACCGCGCTGAACGTCACCGAAGGATATCTTCATGGTCGCATCGAAAAACTCGATTGCTGGAGCACCTGCCAAAGCCTCGCGAAGCCTGGCGCTAATCCTTGCGGCTACGGCCTCTCTCGCGGCCCAGGCGCAGCATCCAGCGCCTCTACCCCATCTCGCCAAAGTTGGCGCGGTAACGCAGCTCATCGTGGACGGCAGCCCCCTCATCCTGCTTGCCGGCGAGTTGCATAACTCCAGCCCGTCCAGCCCCGCCTATATGCGTCCCATCTGGGACAGGCTCGAGGCCATGCACCTTAACGCTGTCATCGGCGCTGCCTCGTGGGAGCTCGTCGAGCCCCAGGAAGGACACTTCGACTTCACCGCTGTCGACGACGAAGTCCGCCAGGCGCACGCCCACCACATGCATCTCGTTCTGATCTGGTTCGGCAGCTTCAAGAACGCCAGCTATACCTACACGCCGATGTGGGTCAAGCGCGACCCGCGGCGCTTCCCTCTCGCCCAGACGGAGCCCAGGGCTCCAGGCGCGGCCCTTCGCACCGCGAACACCCTCAGCGTCTTCGGCTCCGCCAGTGAGCGGGCCGATGCCCACGCCTTCGCCGCCCTCATGGCGCACCTCCGCAACACGGACAGCTTCCACACCGTTGTCATGATTCAGGTCGAGAACGAGACCGGCCTGCGCGGCGACTCTCGCGACCGCTCCCCTCTCGCTGAAGCCGCCTATAACGCGCCCGTTCCGCAAGAGCTCCTGAGCTGGATGAACTCCCATCGCGACACCATGCTCCCCGAGCTCCGCGCCGTCTGGACGGCGGCGGGTGCGCGCACACAAGGCACCTGGCCCGAGGTCTTCGGCGCCAACCCCGTCGGCGACGAGGCCTTCATGGCCTGGTACACGGCCAGATACATCAACACCGTCGCCGAAGCCGGCAGCCGCAAGCTTCCCTTGCCTATGTATGTGAATGCTTGGATCGTGCAGTATCCCGGCCAGATCCCAGGCGGCTACCCCAGCGGCGGTCCGGTCTCGCGCATGATGGATATCTGGAAGCTGGCCGGCCCCAGACTTGCCTTACAGGCGCCGGATATCTATCTGGGAGACTACGAGGGCGTCTGTGCAAGCTATACACGCGACGAGAATACCCTTTTCGTCCCCGAGGCCGGACCTTCAGTCGCGAAACTCTTTGTGACAATCGCGAAGTTCAACGGCATCGGCTACTCGCCTTTTGGAATCGATGGGATCGAGGATGACACCCTCAGTTCCGCCTACGAGACTCTGGGGAGCCTCATGGGACCGCTCACCACAGCGATAGCGAAGGGCGAGGTCCAATTGATACCGGCTGCTGCGGGCGGCGAAGTGGATCTGGACCTGGGCGAATTTACTCTTCA
This sequence comes from Edaphobacter sp., assembly GCA_036267495.1. Lineage (GTDB taxonomy): Bacteria > Acidobacteriota > Terriglobia > Terriglobales > Acidobacteriaceae > Edaphobacter. The sequence goes on along the minus strand of DATAVY010000099.1, from coordinate 1,970 downwards.
CATCGAGCGTGGAGCTCACGGCAATCCGCCCAGACCCAAAAACTTCGAAAGGGAGAACGCTCAGAGTCTTCCTCCCGCTCCTGGAGAAGCAGTCCAATCTTCCAGCAGAGTTCCCGCAGTTGCAAACACCGTAGCAAAGGGCAACGGATACCTGCGCCCCTTTGACGATGGCCGGGTGGCTACGGGCATGATCATTCCTAACGGCCCAGACAGCTTTTATCTGATCGGTGAGGGGCTGGCGCTCAGCGTGTCGAGCAGGCGGCCCGACAGGGTCGCTCATCTCGGCATGGTCGACGAGGGCCGACTGGAGAACGGTCACTGGCTGCCCGGGCGAAGACTCAACGGCGACGAAACCTTTGGGGCAAGCCGCATCCTCTTGGCACCGGACGTAGTGAAGGCCGTCTCGGTAACGCTTTACAGCGTCCCTCAGTAAAAGCGGCTGGATACCTCTTCGAGAGTGATTGGCTAAGCTCGGCACCACCAGCGTGCGGCTGCCGCTATGTCTCGCGCAGCGCCACCAGCTGCGCGTCGCCCGGCCGCAACCGCACATCGATCACCCACTCCGAGCCATCTCGCCGCACCTTCAGCGCATGATGGTCGTTCACCTCGCACGCCTGCGCCGATTGCTTGCCTTCAGTCGCACGCAGTCGCACCTCTGTCCTCCGCCCCGCGTTCCGGTTCTCCTCCACCACGACAAACTGCGTGCCCGACATCGTAAAGCCATAGCCGCTCACGCCCTCCCCAAACCTCAAGGGAAGATCCAACATCTCCGTCAGCTTTGGAACCAGTTGCTCCGCATCGAATATGCCTAGTTCCGCCGGAGCAATTTTGATCAGCGTTCCCGGCTTCCGAAACAGAGCTGCTGTCCGCGGCTGCAAGGATGACGCCGCCGAAAACGCAACCATCTTGATGCCCCGTGCCTGCAGAGCCTCCAGTGTCGCGATCTCGTCGTCGCTATAAACCTCTGGAATGAGGACAATCAGCGGAGCCGAACCCTTCCACTTGGCTAATGCCGTCGCATTTGCCGAGAACGGAATGCTCAGCCCCGCATCGTGCAGCCGCTGAAACACTCGCGCCAGCGCCACCCCGTCCGTGCTTGCGTCGAAGATGCTACCGGCAGTGAATCGGATGTGATTCGGATCGGCGAACCGGATCGTACTCATAACCAATCCAGCGCCGAGAGGGGCTTGTGCGCTGATCAGGCTGTGCCGTTCTTCCAGCCGCCACCACTGCGCCCAGTCGTTCTCCGTCATCTGGTAGCTGACACCCACATTCTCGGCGTATCCACCAAAATAAACCGAGCTGTACGATCCATCGTTCCAGATCGTCGACCGCCACGCGCGGCTGTAGTACTGCCGCCGGCTGGGTTCCAGGGTTCCAACCGGGCTATGCCACTCTGGACTATTCAAGATCGGAGTATTAAAGCCGTATTGCAGAAGCGTGGTCATCTTCCACACCGGATTGTGTGTGCTCTCGGCCAGTTGCCGTCCCATGGTCAGACTGGTCGACGCCTCCGCCATGCCCCAGCTGCAATCGTCGCTCATCCCTTGCACCGTCTCCGCGACTTCAGCTCCCGCGGGCCCGGCGATCACCGGACATCCTTGCGCGGTAATCAGCAGACGTTTTCCCCGAGCGGCAAAGCCCTCCCGCAGCGTGCGCAGGTTGTGCAGATATTGGTTCAATTGCCACGCCTGCCAATCATCTTCATGTTGGCCGTGGATCTCGTCGCTGATCTCCTGGCGCGTCCGGCCCGCGAGCGGAGCCTTGCCGATCGCACGCAGATGAGCGTCGAACTCGACAAAGTCCTGCCATCCGTGCAGCGCAGCAACCTGCGGTCCTGTGTCCCAGCGGTCGGAGTTGGACAGATGCGCCACCTTCGACTCTTCCCAATGCGGCTGCTTGCTCATCTGGCTGACCAGCGTAGGCATCGCCTCGGTAAACAGCGGAATGCCATTGCTGAAGGTGCGCCA
>DATAVY010000098.1:0-27107 GCA_036267495.1 Edaphobacter sp. | reverse complement strand
GGAAATGCTACGATGAGCACTTCGTTTACGCTTGTCGCGCGTCAAAAATGCAAAGGAACGGCAAGATTCTTCGATGACCATCCCTGGCCACAACGCGCAATCCCGCAGGCAGAGCAGCCTCCTCACGCTCCTGCTTGTCTGTGCTTCTTCTCTCGCCGCACAAAGCCCCTCCGGTTCTGCCGCGGACTTCAACGAAGCACAAAAGCTCGTCGCGCAACATCAGTTCTACGAGGCCCGTACCTCCGCCATCGAAGCCCTCAAACGCCATCCCAAAAGCGTTGAAGGCTACAACCTGCTCGGCATCATCGAAAGCAGTATTAAGGACTATCCCGCTGCCCTCGATGCCTTCAGCAGGGCTCTCATCCTTCAACCCGGCTCCGTCAAGACCCACAACAACCTCGGCGACCTCTATCTCACCGTGAATCATGGAGCCGAAGCAGAGAAGGAGTTTCGCACCGTCCTGCGCCTCGCGCCCGCAGATCCAGAAGGGAACTACAACCTCGGCGTATTGCTTCTCGCCAAGGGCGCGCCCACTGAAGCCATCGCCCACTTCGAGCGCATCCATCCGCAGAACACCGCCACCCAATTCAATCTCATTCGCGCGTACTACGCAGCCAGGCGCGACGCTGAAGCCGAACACTTCGCCGCAACCCTCTCCGCGCAAAACGAAAGCAGCGTGCAGGTGCACTTCTCCCTCGGCGTCTTCCTCGCCTCCCAACGCCAATACAAAATGGCCGAAGACGAATTGGCCAAAGCCGACGCCCTCTCGCCCAACACCTTCGAAATCATCTACAACCTCGGCCAGGCCCTGGCCCGCGATCACCAATATGCCAAGGCGGAGCTGACGCTGAATCGCGCACTCGCCTTGCTCCCCGACTCCGTCGACGCCATGTACCTGCTCGCCCAGACTTACAGCGAGGAGTCACGGCCCCTCGATGCGCTCGACCTGCTCGTCCGTGCGCACAAGGCCGCACCTGAAAATATCGACGTCATCTTCCTCATGGCTCGCATCAGCATGTCGCAGAACTATTACGAAGACGCGATTCCGCTTCTCGAGTCCGGCCTGCAGCTCGCTCCGCGCCGCACCGATTTGCTCGCCGCCCTGGGCGAAAGCTACTTCATGGCCGGACAAGTCGATAAGTCCATCGTCCAGTTCAACAAGCTCATCGACCTCGAACACTCCGCGCGCTCCTACTCTTTCCTCGGCCTCTCCTACCGCAATCTCGGCCGGCTCGACGAAGCCAAGACCTACTTTGAGAAAGGTCTCGCACTCGATCCCCACAGCACATCGTGCCTCTTCAACCTCGGCTTCATCGCCGAACGCCAGGGCCAGACCGCACTCGCCGAAAGCTATTTCCAAAAAGTTCTCGCCGCCAATCCCGACTTCCCCGATGCGCTCCTCGAATTGGCCAGCATGCGCATCGCCGCAAAACAGTATGCCGAAGCCGAAGGTCCCCTGCGCCGCTTCGTAACCTCCAGCCACGATCCCGCCACGGGTTACTACAAGCTCGCCATGGTCGAGCGCGCACTCCACGAAACCGCCGCCGCCGAGCGCGACCTCAAATCGTTTCAGACGCTGTCAAAAAATACCTCCGCCGGCCCTTTGCCCTACGAACATCTCTTCGAATACCTCGACAATCGCTCCGCCCTCAACGACACCGCGCGCGAGAAGCTCGACCTCACCGAGCTCGCCGCTGAAGTCAAACGACATCCCGATCAGCCGCAGAATCTCTACCTCCTCGCCGAGGCCTATCTCAAATCCGGCGACATCGACAACGCCAAGGCCACCATCGCGCAGCTCGACGCCCTCAGCTCAGGCGACTTCCGCTCTCTCACCGGAACCGGCGTCCTCCTTGCCCGCTATCGCCTCTATGACGAGGCCATCGCCCACTTTCAGCAGGCCATCGCCGCCAATCCAGATTCCGACGACGTCAAATTCAATCTCGCCAACGCTTACTTCCACAAGCGTCTCTACGCGCAAGCCCTCGACACCGCCCAGCAAATCTCTGAAGAAGGCAAGAAGGATGAAACCTTCCAATCTCTTCTCGGAGACATCGACGCCCATACCGGCAGCTACGACGCGGCCCGCTCCATCTTCCAGCAGTCCATCAGCCGCAATCCCGACAACGACCAGGGCTATCTCTCTCTCGCTCTGCTCAACCTGCGCCAGGGCGATGTCGCCGCCGCCAAACAAACGCTCGAAAAGGGGCACGCGCGCATTCCCGACTCGGGCAAACTCGATTGGGGACTCGGACTCACCTCGGCACTCGACGACAACCCGGCCCAGGCTGCCGACCAGCTCGAACTCGCCGTCGATCTCCTTCCGCAATGGTCCGGCGGCTACTCCACACTCGGCGTCTTCTACTTCCAAACCGGCCAGGTCGACAAGGCGCGCGAAGTCCTCTCGCGTTTCAAAAATAGTTCAGCGCGCAGCAGCCTCGACATCGACCGCATCGAACAGGTCCTGAACCAGGCGTCCTCTTCAACCGCCGATGCCAAGCCGCTCACGCAAGACGGCAAAGCCCAGTTCCTCCAACTCGCCCTCTCGCTCGCCGACCGAACCCTATGAGAGCCATCAACCCTCGCGACTGGAACTTTCTCGTCCGCAGTTGCGGCCTTGCGTGTGCCTGTGCGCTCGCCTTGGGCGCAGCCAGTCCGCGCACCGACAACAGCTCTCAATCCAAGCCCGTTCCCGCTCCCGCTCAGTCCAGCACCGCAACACCCGCACCCTCCTCCTCGCCCTGGTTTACCGACATCCGCAAATCCGCCGGCATCACCTTCGTACAGGACTCCACCGAATCCGACGAGAAGTACTACCTCGAAACCATGGGCACCGGCGTCGCCTTCATCGACTACGACCAGGACGGACTCCTCGACCTCTACTTCGTGCAGGCCGGCGCCACCGATGCCTACAAACCCGCGCACCCGCTGCACTCCGCGCTCTACCACAACAATGGCGACGGCACATTCACTGACGTCACCGAAAAGGCGCATCTCGGCGGAGAAGGGCACTACGGACAAGGCGTTGCTGTCGGCGATTACGACAACGATGGATCGCCCGACCTCTACGTCACCGGCTACGGCAGCGCCATCCTCTATCACAACAATGGCGACGGCACCTTCACCGACGTCACTGCCAAAGCTGGCGTCGCCGACTCGGGCCGATGGTCCACCAGCGCCGGCTGGTTCGACTTCGATAAAGATGGATGGCTCGATCTCGTCGTCACCAACTACCTCGATTGGTCGCCGCAAAATAATCTCTGGTGCGGAGAAAAAGCGCCCGGCTATCGCTCCTACTGCAATCCCAACAACTACCGCGGCCAGAAGACCAGGCTCTACCACAACAACCACAACGGCACATTCACTGACGTCAGCGACAAATCCGGCGTGGGCCTGCCCGAATCCAAGGGCATGGGCGTCGTCCTCGCCGACTTCAATCGCGACGGCTGGACCGACATCGCCGTGGCCAACGACACCTGGCCCAACTTCCTCCTGCAGAACAGCCACGACGGCACCTTCTCCGACGTCTCGCTCATCTCCGGCCTCGCCGCCAGCGAAGACGGGCGCTACGAAGCCGGCATGGGCATCGACGCTGCCGACATCGACGGCGACGGCTTGCTCGATGTCTACATCACCCACCTCGACTTCGAACTCAATCGCCTCTACCACAACAACGGCGACGGCACCTTCACCGACATTACTTACAGCTCCGGCATCGGCAACAAGGCAATGACCCTCAGCGGAGTCGCCGCCAAATTCATCGACTACGACAACGATGGCTGGACCGACATCGTGCAGGCCAACGGCGCCATGGTCGACAACGTCGCCCTCTATCACAGCGAGGTCAACTACAAAGAGCCTCTGCTCATGTTCCGCAACACCGGCGGCGGCCACTTCGAAAAAGTCTCTGACTCCCTCGGCCCCGACTTCATCCATCCCATCGCCGGCCGCGGCCTCGCTACCGCCGACTTCTTCAACGATGGCGCCCTCGGCGTCGCTGTCGTCGCACGCGGCGACTTCCCCGAGCTCCTGCGCAACAACGTCAACAACGGAAACCACTGGCTCGAAGTTCTGCTCATCGGTACCAAATCAAATCGCGACGGCATCGGCGCCGAACTCAAACTAACCGCACAAGACTTCGTCCGCATCGAGCAATCCAAGGGCGGAACCAGCTACATGTCCGCAAGCGATCCCCGCATTCACTTCGGACTCGGCAAACACAACAAGATCGACTCCCTCGTCATCACCTGGCCCAGCGGACAAGTCGACAAACTCACCAACGTCCCCACCGATCAGATCATCGCCGTCAAAGAAGGGCAGGGCATCGTCCCGCATTCTTTCCCCCGCGTCGCCCCTCGATGAGGCCTCGCTCGTTTCTGACGCGACCTCCTCAACTTTTCACCTCGCGCAGTCGCTCCCTATAATCGCCTCAGCCCATGATCCTTCCGCGCCGTCGCTTTCTCTCGTCCTCCCTCTTCGTTCTCGGCAGCTCGCTGCTCGACGTTCTCACCACGCCTCTCTGGCGCGCGAAGAATCAACGCCTCGTCCTCGCTGCACCCTCCGATCCCGCCTCCCCCGTGCAATTCATCGACGTCGCACAGGCCGCCGGCCTTACCACCCCCAACGTCTGGGGCGGCGTCGAACACAAGCGCGTCATCATCGAAACCAAGGGCAGCGGCATCGCCTTCTTCGATTACGACAACGACGGCTGGCTCGACATCTACCTCACCAACGGCAACCGCATCAATGAGCACTGGCCCGCTGGCCAGGAGCCCACCACCCACCTCTACAAAAACAACCGCGACGGCACCTTCACCGACGTCACGCAGAAATCCGGCATCGGCCGCAGCGGCTGGCAGACCGGCGTCTGCGTCGGCGACTACGACAACGATGGCTGGGACGATCTCTTCTGCACCTTCTGGGGCCGCAACATTCTCTTCCACAACAACGGCAACGGAACATTCTCCGACGTCACCAAAAAAGCCGGCCTCTATCAGGAAAAGGGGCGGTGGGGCACCGGCTGCTCCTTCCTCGACTACGATCGCGACGGTCACCTCGATCTGTTCGTCTGCAACTTCGTCAAGCTCGATCCCGACGCACCCATCGATCTCAACGACATGGCCTATTGCCAGTGGAAGGGCGTTCCCACCATGTGCGGCCCGCGCGGCCTTCCCGGCGACACCAACCTCCTCTACCACAACAACGGCGACGGCACCTTCACCGACGTCAGCCAGAAAGCCGGCATCCTCAAGCCCGGGCCGCGCTACTCCATCACCTCCGTCTCCTACGACTTTGACAACGATGGATGGCCCGACATCTACGTCGCCGTCGACTCCATGCCCAGCATCTTCTTCCAGAACAACCACGACGGCACCTTCACCGACAATGCCGTCATCGCCGGCTGCGCCTACAACAGCGACGGCCACGAACAAGCCGGCATGGGCCTCGGTGTCGCCGACTACGACTGCGACGGCTGGTTCGACATCTTCAAAACCAACTTCGCCGACGATACCTCCGACCTCTATCACAACAACGGCGACGGCACCTTCAGCGATCTCTCCTTCAACTCCGGCATCGGCATCAACACCAACTACGTCGCCTGGGGCTGCGGCTTCATCGACTACGACAACGACGGCTGGGCCGACATCGTCCAGGTCAACGGCCACGTCTATCCGGAGATCGATCACTACAACTTCGGCGAGACGTTCAAAAATCCGCGCCTCATCTACAGGAACCTGGGCAACGGGCACTTTAAGGACGTATCGGGACAGATGGGGCCCGGCATTACAGCGCGCTACTCAAGCCGCGGCGCAGCCATCGGCGACTACGACAACGATGGCGCCATGGACATGCTCATCCTCAACATGAACGAACTGCCGTCCCTGCTCCACAACGTGGGCGGCAACAAGCAGAACTGGATCAAGATCAAGCTGGTCGGCAAAATCTGCAACCGCACCGCCATCGGCGCGCGCGTCCGCGTCCTCACCGGCAAGCATATTCAAATGGATGAGGTGCACAGCGGCACCAGCGTCATGTCGCAGAGCGATCTGCGCCTTCACTTCGGCGTGGGCAGCACAGAACCCATCGACGCCATCGAAGTCAAATGGCCCACCACGCAGAAGGTCGAGCGCTTCACCCAGGTCAAGCCCAACCAGATTCTCACCATCCGCGAAGGCGAAGGCATCATCGCCACCTTCAAGCCCAAACCCGCCTAGAACCATCAGCCAACTCGGCGCCGCATCGATGAGCCACCCAGAGACCTGCGGCGGAGCAGGCGCCTTGTAACAGGGCACGACTTCAGTCGTGCCGAAACCAGCAGATTAGACACGGGGCTTCAGCCCCTGCAAAGCCGCACGCAAAACGCGATCTGCCCCTTCTCACTGCGCAGGCGTCTTCTGCGCTTCCACCACAAACTGCTTGATCTCTTTCCGCTGACGCTCCGTCTCCGCAGCCTGCTGCTGATTGATCGCATCATGCGCCGCAAACTCCTGCTTCGCCTTCTCCCGTTCGCCCACGCGATCATACGCAACACCAAGCCGGTAATGCGCCTCACTCGACTGCGGATCGGCGCCGATCGCCTTCGCATACAAATCAATCGCCGTCCGATAATCCTTCTCGGACGACTTCAAATTCCCCAGCTGCAAAAATCCATCGCTGCACTGCGCGTCCAGGCTCACCGCCTTCCTCAGCAGGGCTTCCACCTTCTGCCCCACCGCGCCGTCCGGCATCGGACCTTGCTGCTTCCACAGGTCCATCGCATAAAAGTAGTTGGCCAGAGAATCCTGCGGATACATCTCCGCATACCGCGCCAGCCGCGCATCCATGCACGAATCAAAATGCGGCGCCACAATTTCGATCTTCCCCATAAATCGATACGGCTCCACATCGCCCGGATCAAGATCCGACGCCTCGCACAACCGGCGCGCCGACTGATCGTAGAGTGCCCCCGCAAATAGGGCCGCACCAAGCGCCGTCCGCATCCGCACCGATTTCGGATACCGCGTCACGCCCTGCTCAAAAACTTCCTTCGCCTGCAACACCGCCCGATGCTGCAACAGCTCTTCGCCCCACGCAAACGTATTCTGCTCGCTGGGGTCCCGCTGCACCGCCAGCGCAAATTCATGCACCGCGCGCAGGGGATCGCCGCTCGCTTCGTCAAGCGCACCGGCCACGCGATGCGCCATCGCAGAATCCGTACGGCTCAGCGCATGCTCGACATGCTGCCGCGCCCCTGCCAGGTCGCCGGCCTCTTCCAGCGCCAGTGCCAGGTCGCACTCGTTGGCATCCTCTGCCGGCCGCATCGCGTACGCCTTCTGCAGCAGAGGAACAGCCTCCCGCGATCTCCCCTCGCGCAGATACAACGCCCCCAGCTCCCGATGCGCATCAAAGCTCGACGGCTCCGCCTCCACTGCCTTGCGCAGCCTCGCCTCCTGCGCGGCATCTCCCGGCAGTGCTCTCCCGGCGTGCTCATCAGGGCGCAACGCCAGCGTCTCCCGATTCAAAGCCTCACTCGTCCGCAGGCTCACATCCGAGCCGTGCCCGCCCGCCGCCGTCCAGTCCGTCACGCCCGCAATCGTGAAATTCGGGCTGTCGGCAAACTCCATCGCCGGCCCCGCCTTCGCCCCGGCTCCGCCGAGCGCAACCACCACACTCTCCGGAGCGCCCCGATCGGTCACCACCACCTGCACCGCAGTGCTGCGCACGCCGCCTTTTTCAGCCAACAGAGAGTAGGTCCCGGCCATCACATCCGGGAACCCGAATCCTCCATCCGTTGCGCTCTGCGCGGCGCCCGCGCGGCTGTTGTCTCCCCGCTCCAACCGCACCTCGGCTCCCGCAACGGCCATCCCGCGCGCGTCCACAACCTTGCCCCGGACCGCAACGCCCTGCGCCGACAGCAGCCAGCCGCTCAGCATCCATAGAACCGCCATCCAGGCGCAACGCAGCATCCGGCGCGCACGTGCGGACCCAGCATGGGGATTGCCTGTTTGCATGGAATCAGCGCGTGCCGGCCGGTCACAGAGATAAGAAATTGCTCGCAGAAAGCTCTTCATCGAACACAACCAGCAGATGCGCCTCGGGGCGATGCTGCCATTGTACGGTCCACACGGCCTCCTGTGCCTTCGGCGCTTGACTCCCCGCATAGTAACCTCCCGGCGCCCGCAAACAATCGCATCTTGGCTTATCCTTCCAACAGGGCCTGCGCTAGCTGCACTTTCCCCTCCGAACCTGAGGCCGCTTCGTTTGATGAATCCGCTCCATGCCATCCTCTTCCTTTGCGCGTTGCCGCTCGCGGCGCAAAGCAACAACGGCGAGATGCAGATGCACGTCACCGATCCCACGGGGCGCGGAATCAAAACCGTCGTTCGCATCACCAGCGATGCCAATCAATATCGCTCCTTGCTCAGCACCGACGCCCAGGGCGCCCTCGACCTCCATCGCCTCCCCTTCGGACTCTACAAAATTGAGGTCACCCAGCCCGGCTTTTCGCCCGCCGATGGAACCGTAGAAATCCGCTCCATCCTCCCCACCCGCTTCTCGTTGCAGCTCAAGCTGGCCACCGTCGCGCAGGCCATCGCCGTCACCGGCAACAACACCTTGATCGATCCCGACCAGGCCGGCTCCGTCAGCCAAATCGGAACCAGCATGATTCGCGATCGCCTGAGCTCCGTCCCCGGCCGCTCCCTGCAAGATCTCGTCAACTCCCAGCCCGGCTGGCTCTACGAGGGCAACGCCGTGCTCCATCCCCGCGGCTCCGAATACCAGACGCAGTTCGTCGTCGATGGCATTCCCCTCACGGATAACCGCTCGCCCAGTTTCGGGCCGGAGATTGAAGCCGACGACGTCGAGTCCGTAAGCATCTACACCGCGGGCATTCCCGCCGAATATGGCCGCAAAATGGGCGGCGTCGTCGAGCTCAACACGCTTGAGGAACAACAGGCCGGCTTCCACGGAGATCTCGCCCTCGCCGGAGGCTCCTACGACACCACATCGGGATTCGCCAGCAGTCAATATCGCTGGGGCCGGAATAACCTGGGCGGCAGCGCCAGCGGCGGCCGGACCGACCACTATCTCAATCCCGTCGTTCCTCAGAACTACTCCAATACCGGCACCCTCGGCGACTTCTCCCTCCACTACGATCGTGACTTCACCGCGCAAGATCGCATGGGCCTCAGCGTGCGTCACGAAACCGCGCGCTACGATCTGCCCAACGAGCAGGTGCAGCAAGCCGCCCGTCAGCGCCAAACCGCCGACAACATCGAAACCATGGGCATCGCGTGGTACGAGCACACCTTCTCCGCTCGTACCCTCGGCAGCATCCGCGGCATGGTCCGCGACAACACGCCCGACTTCAACTCCAACCCGCAGTCCACGCCCATCCAGGTCTTCCAGCACAACCAGTCCCGCGAAGGCTATCTCAAAGCCAGCATCACGGCCGATCGCGGACACAACGAGTTGAAGTTCGGAGTCGAGAGCGATAACACCGCGCTCCACGAAAATCTCAGCTACGTCATCACCGATCCAACCCAGTACGACGACGACACGCCGCTCACCTTCGCATTCCAGGGCGAGCGCGCCGACCTCGAGCAGGCTGCATTCCTGCAGGATCTCGTGCATCTCGGTCGTTGGACCATCAGCGCCGGCTTGCGCTGGGACCACTACCAGCTCTTGATCAACAAGCAGGCGCTCGAGCCGCGCTTCTCCATCGCCCGCTATCTGCCCTCAAAAAACCTCGTCCTGCACTTCTCCTACGATCGCGTCTTCCAAACTCCATCCTCTGAGAACATCCTGCTCTCCAACTCCGCGCAGATCGTCGGACTCGACCCCACCGTCTTCCTTCGCCTCCCCGTGCAACCCTCCCAGGGCGACTATTTCGAGGGCGGCTTGACCAAGGTCTTTCGCGAGAAAGTGAAACTCGATCTCAATTACTTCCGCCGCGACGTCAACAACTACGCCGACGACGACCAGATCGAAAACACCACCATCAGCTTCCCCATCGCCTTTCGTAAAGCCATCATCTATGGAGCAGAAGGCAAAATCGAAATCCCCGAGTGGAAACGCTTCTCCGGCTTCGCCAGCTACTCCTATGAGGTTGGCAACGCCTGGAACCCCGTCACCGGCGGCCTCTTTCTCGGCGATGACGCCACCCAAGCCGAACAACAGCTCAGCGGCCACTTCCCTGATTCGCAGGATCAGCGCAACACCGTGCGCGGACGACTACGCTACCAGGCCCATCCGCGCTTCTGGATGGCAGCCGGAATTCAATACGATACCGGCCTTCCTTTTGAATTCGACGGCGACCCCTCCACCGTCCTCGCTCAATATGGACAGCAGGTCCTCGACCGCATCAACTTCGACCGCGGACGCATCCTCCCCACCTTCCAGGTCAATGCCACCGCCGGCGCCGACCTCTACCGGTCCGACCGCGTCCGCACCCGCCTCCAGATCGACGGCCAGAACCTCACCAACGTTCTCGATGTCATCGACTTTGGGGGACTCTTTTCCGGCAACGCCATCGGCCCCGGCCGCAGCGCAATGATGCGCCTCACCACCACCTTCTAAGCCCCCCCAGGCCCACCAGTTGGCCGCTCACCCCGTTAGCGCCTCGCACCGTGTGCCCATCTTTCCTTCTCAGACTCAATCATGGGTGCCCCAGGTCTGGATTCTCAGACCTGGGAAAGCAACCCCGCCCTTCGCCCCTCCAGAAGGGAGCAGCAGCCTTCAGGCCCCTGAAATCCCGCATCAGAAAAAGGGGCTTCAGCCCCGGCTCTTTTCCAGGCCCAATCCCTAACCACCTTCATTGCCGCAGCCTGCAGGCAGCGCCCCGTGCCCCGCCGCCCGATCCCCGGGAACCAGCACGCGTCCGTTTGCGTAGTACAAAGCCTGAGGCCGTTCCGCGCCCGCCTTGCGTTCCCCGCACGCTTCCCGGGCCCGAAACCCCGAGTACCCGGTTTTTCCGTACACTTGAAGTCGAGAGAACAGCCGCACCATGAAACTCATTGAGGCCTTTAAGCTCGCGCTCCAGTCTCTGTGGGGCAACAAACTCCGCTCCATCCTCACGCTCATCGGCGTCGTCATGGGCGTTGCCTCGGTCATCATGGTCATCACGCTTGTCAACGGCGCCAACAAATATGTCAGCACCAAGCTCTCCGGCTACGGCGCAGACGTCTTCACCATCACCCGCATGCCCAGCGTCATCTTCTCCGCCGAAGAGTACCTGAAATACCAGAAACGCAAAATCGTTCGCATCGAGGACTACCAGGCCATCAAGGATGCCTGCGCCCAGTGCACTGAAGTCGGCGCCCTCCTCCAGAAGTCCACCAACATCTCGGCCAATGGACACTCCAGCAACAACACCAGCGTCCGCGGCTATACGTGGACCATGCTCTCGCTCAACAACATCGATATCGCCATCGGCCGCGGCTTTACGCCTTCCGATGAGGAACACGGCACCAAGAACGTCATCGTTGGCTACGACATCGTCGACAACCTGCTCGGCGACGGCGACCCTATCGGCAAAGAGATTCGCGTCGACGGCATCCCCTACACCATCATCGGCGTCGGCGATCGCCAGGGCAAAACCCTCGGCCAGTCCCAGGACAACTGGGTCGCAGTCCCCATCACCACCTATCAGCAGGTTTACGGACTCAATGACTCGGTCGATATCTACGCCCGCAGCGGCGGCGACGCGCAAACCATGGAAAGGGCTGAAGACGAAGCCCGCGTCCTCATGCGCACCCGGCGTCACAACGCGCCCGGCACTCCCGACGACTTCGACCTCGAAACCAACGACACCTTCCTCGACATCTGGAAACAGATCAGCTCGCTCTTCGCCTGGGTCGTCCTCGGACTCGCCTCCATCGCCCTCGTTGTCGGCGGCGTGGTCATCATGAACATCATGCTCGTCTCCGTCACCGAGCGCACCCGCGAAATCGGCGTGCGCAAAGCCCTCGGCGCCAAGCAACGCGACGTCCTCGCACAGTTCCTCATCGAAAGCGCGTCCCTCGCCATGGTCGGCGGCGCCATCGGCGTCTTGGGCGGCATCCTCGTCGGCAAAATCATTACCCTCGTGGTCGGCTTCCCCACTGCCGTTCCCATCTGGGCCATCTTTTTAGGACTTATCCTGGCGGGCGCCGTCGGCATCTTCTTCGGCGTCTATCCGGCCAGCAAAGCTGCGCGTCTCGACCCCATCGTGGCCCTGCGCGCCGAAATGTGAGAAAGCTGCAAGTAGACAGTCGCCAGCTACCAGTAGCTTCGCCTTGCGACTCGAAAGTGAGAGAGCAGTGGCGAAAGGATTCAGGGACTTGTTGGTTTGGCAGAAGGCGATGCACCTTTCTGTCGTGGCCTATCGGATCACCCAGCAATTTCCCCGAGAAGAACTGTAGGGTCTGAGTAGTCAAATGCGTCGAGCTGCAGTGTCCATTCTGAGCAATATCGCTGAAGGGCAAGGGAGACTCAATCCCCGCGAGTTCAGACAATTCGCCGGGAGCGCACACGGATCGAACTGCGAGTTGCAAACTCAGCTCGAAATCGCTTGTGAACTTGGACTGCGCGCCAAGGCTCAGGTGGGTGAGGCAATGGCGCTCGCAGAAGAAATTGGAAGAATGTTGCACGGATTGATCGGATCGCTAGCATAAGGGTCATCCACATGACCACTGGCGACTGGCTACTGGCTTACTTACAACTGGAGCTCCCATGTCTCAAGGACAAACCCGCGAATCCATCAAAATGGCGCTCGACACGCTGCGCACCAACAAGCTGCGCTCCGGCCTCACCGTCCTCGGCATCGTCATCGGCGTCACCACTGTCATCACCATCTCTTCTGTCATCAATGGACTTAACAACCGCGTCTCCGACTGGGTCAGCTCCCTGGGCACCAACGTGATCTGGGTCTTCCACATGCCCGTCATCGGCGTCCGTCCCACCGCCGAGATGCTCGCCCGCAAACGGCTCACACCCGAAGACGTCATCGCTCTGCGCACCCTTCCGCATGTCGCCGCTGCCGACGGCGGCTATCAGCACGTGGGCCAGTTCCGCGTGGGTGCAGTCAGCGTCAAATATCAAAACAAGAAGGTCGCCGGAACCATCCTGCAAGGCTCCACCGCGCAAGTCTCCCTCGTCACCGACCTCACTCTTCAAGAAGGCCGCCTCTACACCGACGATGAAGACCGCCGCGCTGCCCACATCGTCATCCTCGGCCACGATACCTGGGAGCAGCTCTTCGGCGACCAGTCCGCCGTCGGCAAAGAAGTCAGCGTCGAAAGCGGCGTCTACACCGTCATCGGCGTCCTCGATAAACGGAAACAGCCCTTCGGCGGCGGCAAGAACCCCAACGACAACGTCGCCATCTTCCCCTTCGGTACCTTCCACAATCTCCATCCTGAAGATAAAGACATGTGGGTCAGCGTGAAATACGATGACCCCAAAAACAAGGCGCTCGTCCAGGAAGAAATTCGCGAGCTCCTGCGCATCCGCCGCCACGTCCGCGTCGAAGCCCCCGACGACTTCGAGATCTTCGGACCCGATTCGCTCTCCAAGCTCTGGGGCCAGCTCACCGGCGGCCTCGTGCTCTTCATGATCGCCGTCTCCTCCGTCGGCCTCATGGTCGGCGGCGTCGGCGTCATGAACATCATGCTCGTCTCCGTCACCGAGCGCACCCGCGAGATCGGCGTCCGCAAAGCCATCGGCGCCACCAAGCGCACCCTGCTCACCCAGTTCACCACTGAAGCCGTCACCCTCTGCGCCGTCGGCGGCGTCATCGGCATCGTCCTCGGCGCAGTCCTCACCTGGATCATCTACTTCTTGCCCATCGGCTTGCCCGCCACCGTGTCCACCGTCTGGGTCATCACCGGCTTTGGCGTCTCCTGCGCCATCGGCCTCGTCTTCGGCATCTATCCCGCATGGAAAGCCGCCAATCTGGACCCCATCGAAGCTTTGCGGTATGAATAGATGAACCGGAAAGCGCGCCATGGCCGAAGCCCAAATCTGGATCTGCCCACCGCAGATTGCCAGTGCATGTTCAGTTGCTCTTCATAAACGGTGCCGCTTCCGCGCATTGCGTCGCTGCACCACCTTCTTTTCCCGTCCCGCGCTGAATCGCCGGCAGTCCCTCGCCCGGCTTGAGGAGGCTCATTCATGGAAATGACAGAAGCCGTTCAACTGGCCCTGCAATCGCTCTGGGCAAACAAGATGCGCAGCATTCTCACCCTGCTCGGCGTCGTCATCGGCGTCGCCTCTGTCATCATGGTCGTTACCCTGACCAATGGCGCAAAAGACTTCGTCACCACCAAGATCAATACCTACGGCGCCGGCGTCATCACCATCAGCAAAATGCCGCAGACCTTCATCACCCTCGACGAATACCTCGCCTTCCAGAAGCGCCGCGACATCACCTTCGACGATTACAGGGCCGTCCTTGACGAGTGCCACCTGTGCCTCTCCGTGGGCGCTCGCCGCGAGACGACCGGAAGCATCGTCTACGGCAATCACTCCAGCACAGATACCGATATCCGCGGCTGGACATGGTCCATGCCCGCGCTCTCCAACCTCAACATCGACCTGGGCCGCTCCTTCACCGAAATCGAAGACACCCACAGCGCACGCGTCGCCATCGTCGGCTCCGACGTGGTCGACAACCTGCTCGGCCCCGGCGACCCGCTGGGCAAAGAGATTCGCGTCGGGGGCGCGCCGTACTCCATCATCGGCGTGGGCGAACGCCAAGGCAAAATGTTCGGCCAGAGCATGGACAACTGGGTCGCCGTCCCCCTCACCGCTTTCCTTGAACAGTACGGCTCGCACGCCAGCCTCGATATCTACATCAATGCCGGCGGCGGCGGCGAAGTCGTCGACAATACGATGGACCAGCTGCGCACCATCATGCGCACACGCCGCCACCTCGCGCCCGGCACCCCCGACACCTTCACCATCGATACCAGCGCCACTTTCCAGAACATGCTGGGCAACATCCTCAACAGCTTCGGCGCCGTCGTCGCCGCCATCGCCGGCATCTCCCTCGTCGTCGGCGGCATCGTCATCATGAACATCATGCTCGTCGCCGTCACTGAACGCACCCGCGAGATCGGCGTGCGTAAAGCCCTCGGCGCGCGCCGCCGCGACATCCTTCTGCAATTCCTCATCGAGTCCGCCACCATGTCCCTCGTCGGCGGCATCATCGGCGTCATCGCGGGCGTCGGCCTGGCCAAAACCATCACCCTCATCATCGCGTTCCCCTCGGCCGTCCAAATCTGGTCCGTCCTCGTCAGCCTCTTCGTCGCCACCGCCGTCGGACTCTTCTTCGGCGTCTACCCGGCACACAAAGCCTCCCAACTCGACCCCATCACCGCACTCCGCGCAGAACTGTGAGAAACACAGTTCTCAGTGGTCAGTGGCCAATCATCAGCTCTCATTTCATCGCGTTTCGACCTGAAATCATGGTTCATCAATCACAACCCGCAGAGCCCATGCAACGGTACGATCGTGTGCGATTCCTTGGATTACGCCTCCAGGAGGCAAGACATGGGCCAATCATTTCGAGACTTGTTATTGTGGCAACGCGCCACGCAATTGACTGAGGCGATCTACCTGCTCACACACGATTTTCCGCGAGACGAGCTCTACGGCCTGACCAGCCAGATCCGTCGCGCGGCGGTCTCCATCCCGAGTAATATTGCCGAAGGACAGGGAAGAGGTGGCCATGGAGAATTCCGCCAGTTCCTGCTGTTCGCACGAGGATCGTCATGCGAGATCGAGACCCAGTTGGAAATCGCACGCCGTCTCGGCTTCGGCAAACCTCAATGAAGCACAAGAGCTGTCAAATCAGGTACGCAAAATGCTCTTCGGCATTCTGAATTCGTTGAAGCCCTCACCACCCGGCACGAAACAACTGTGAACTGTGAACTGACCCCATGATCCAAGGCCAGACAAGCGAATCCGTCAAGTTGGCTCTCGAAACGCTGCGCAAAAACAAGCTGCGCTCCGGCCTCACCGTCCTCGGCATCTCCATCGGCATCTCTACCGTCATCCTCATCTCATCGGCCATCAACGGCCTCAATACCAATATCTCCAGCTTCGTGCGCTCCCTCGGCACCAATGACCTCTGGATCTTCCGCTTCGAGCCCTTCGGCCATCGCCCCACCACCGCCGAACTCAATCGCAAGCAGATGACCTACGAAGACGGCCTCGCCATGCGCGCCCTGCCCTACGTCACCGCCGTCGATCCCGAACTCACCTACCAGAACTTCCAAACCGGATTGGGCTCCGTCTCCATCAAGGCCGGCACGCACAAGATCTCCAACACCATCCTCAACGGCGACACCACACAGGTCAGAGAAACCCAGGACATCGAGCTCACCGAAGGCCGCATGTGGACCGACTCCGAAGAAAACCGCTCTGCCAACGTCACCGTCCTCGGCCACGATGCCGCAGAAGATCTTTTCCCCAACTCCTCTCCCATTGGCCAGGACATCGATTGCGAAGGAACCATCTTTACCGTCATCGGAGTCCTCGATCGCCAGCCCCAACCATTCGGCAGCGGCCGCAATACCCAGGACAACTCCGCCTACTTCCCGCTCGAGACCTTCCGCAAGATTCATCCCGAACAGAAAGATTTCTGGATCGTCGTCAAATACGACGACCCCGCCCACAAGGCGCTCGTCATCGATGAGATTCGCGAACTGCTCCGCCGCCGCCGCAACGTGCGCGTCGAACAGGACGATAACTTCGCCATCTTCGGCCCCGATACCCTCACCCGCCTCTGGAACTCCCTCACCGGCGGCCTCTTCCTCTTCATGATCGCCGTCTCCAGCGTCGGCCTCATGGTCGGCGGCGTCGGCGTCATGAACATCATGCTCGTGTCCGTCACCGAACGCACACGCGAAATCGGCATCCGCAAGGCCATCGGCGCAACACGACGCAACATCCTTCTCCAGTTCACGCTCGAAGCCATCACCCTCTGCGCCGTCGGCGGACTGCTCGGCATCTTCGCCGGCTCCCTCTTCACGCTCATCCTCCACTACGCCGTCTCGTTCCTCCACGCGGCGCTCTCCGGCACATGGGTCCTCATCTCGTTCGCCGTCTCCTGCATCATCGGCCTCGTCTTCGGCATCTACCCCGCCTGGAAAGCCGCCTCCCTCGACCCCATCGAAGCCCTCCGCTACGAATAGTGCGGCTCCCTATCCGCAGCTCTCACTTCTTACTTCTTAGCTCTTAGCTCTTAGCTCAGCCGCCCGAAGGATCTTCTATTGCCTTGGCCTCTCAGGGTTGGAAGCTGGCAGCTGGAAGCTGATTTCCATCTCTTGTCTCGTCCCCTCGTTTGCTTCTACGGCCTCGTTCGCTTCTACGGAGGGAGCAGAGGCCTTCAGGCCCCTGAAACTCCGCATCGAAAAAAAAGGGGCTTTAGCCCCGGCCATTCCCTCATCCCTTGCTGGGTGCCCCATCCTTGTGCAGTCTCATCGCGCAAGGGTGGGAAAAGCTAGCGGCTAGCCGTCCTCTTCTCTCCATCCTCCACGGCCGTGTCATCCTGAGCATCGGCGTGCCGTCGAGGTCCCCGGCGACAGGTCCTCGTCGCTGGCGTGCGTGGGGCGCAAACGATGCAAGCGTTTGTGGGGTAAGCCGACCGAAGGATCTGCTGTTGCCTTTACCCCTCCATTCCCCCATCGATCGAGTGATCCGCTGTTTCAACTTCATCCATCCCCAACCCGGCCCACACAGAACTGTAAACTTGGTACGCATGCCGCACGCCCTGGCCTTAGCCGTGGAGATCGCGACCTCGGCCCTGACCGTGGCCGGCATGGGCTACTTTCTCGCCGCCCTTCTCGCCACACGCATCTTCATCACCCAGCGCCGCAAGCCCCTCGTGCCTTTCAGCCCCAGCGTCAGCATTCTCAAATCGCTCAAGGGCGTCGACCCCGGCATGCTCGATGCCTTCCGCTCGCATTGTCTTCAGAAGTACGCCGGCGCCTACGAACTTCTCTTCGGCGTCTCGACCCTCTCCGACCCCGCCGCAGCCATCGTCGAGCAGCTCCAGCGCGAATTCCCGCAGCACTCCATCCGTCTCATCGAATGCCCGCAGCGCCTCGGCGCCAACGGCAAAGTCAGCACCCTCGCCCAGCTCGTTCCCCACGCGCAGCACGAATTCCTTCTCATCAGCGATTCCGACATCTCCGTCGCGCCGCACTATCTTGAGCGCATCATGATCGCGTTCTCCCATCCACCCCTGGCCACCGACGCCCCCCTCATCGGCCTCGTCACCGCACTCTATCGCGGACGCGCCCACCAAACCCTGCCCTCCAAACTCGAATCCCTCGGCATCGCTACCGACTTTCAGGCCGGCGTCCTGCTTTCCAAATGGATCGAAGGCGGCATCCGCTATGGCCTCGGATCCACGCTCGCCGTCCGCCGCGAAGCTCTCGACCGCATCGGAGGATTCGCTGCGCTCGTCGACCACCTCGCCGACGACTACGAACTCGGCGCGCGCATCGCACAGGCCGGCTACACCATCGCCCTCAGCAGCGAAGTCGTTGAGACCAGCACGCCGCCCTATCGCTGGCGCGGATTCATCGACCATCAACTCCGCTGGCTCCGCACCGTCCGCGATGCGCGCCCCTGGGGCTACACCGGCCTCATCTTCACCCATGGATTCGCGTGGGCTCTTCTCAACCTTCTTGCCGGCGGCCTCAGCCCTCTCAGCCTGTGGCTGCTGGCCATGAGCTTCTTCCTGCGCCTCACCCTCGCCATGACCACCGGCGCCACCGTGCTCGGCGATCACGACGTCCTGCCCAACCTCTGGCTGCTGCCGCTGCGCGATCTCGTCGCCCTCGCACTTTGGACCGCCGGCTTCGCCTCCAACATCATCGTGTGGCGCGGCGAACGCTTCACCGTCCGCAACGGCGTCCTCCACAAATGCAACAACCCCTAGTCCCCCATCCCTGATCCCTCGCCTCTCGTCCTTTCGTCCCCTCGTTCCCTCGTTCCCTCGTTCCCTCGTACGGAGGGAGCAGCAGCCTTCAAGCCGCTGAAACCCCGCATCAGGAAAGAAGAGGGCTTTAGCCCCGGCCGGCGCTCGGTCCCTTGGTCCCTAGTCCCTGTCTTTACCTCCCCTTCGTCACAAATCAACCGCTTCGTGCCCTTTCGACCGCGCTCCGCAACAGATTCACACCGCATCGCTATCAGCCCTTCCGCATCGTCTGCTAGATTCGCTTCACGCGGCCCCCTCGCAATCCTTTTGTCGATTCCCGGCATGGAACGCGCGGACGCCCAAGGAGAAAGTATGTCCCGTTTCGCACGTATCTTTGTTTCGTGTTGTTTGCTCGCTGCAACCTCTGCGCTCGCACCGGCTCAGGCACCCGCGCCGCCCAAGCCCGCCGTCGGTGCCGCCGTTCCACCCGCACAAATCTACGGCAGGCTCCTCGGCATGCTCGAGAAGGAATTCGTGGGCGCTGCCGAAGCCATGCCTGAAGACAAATACGACTTCGCGCCTCCCGCCACCATGGGCGAATACAAAGGCGTCCGCACCTTCGGAGAAGAAGTCAAACACGTCGCCGACGCCAACTACTACTTCTTCGGCGATCCCGCCACCAGCGAGGCCGACGCCAAGGCCAAAAGCGACGCCATCGCCAAGCTCAAGACCAAGGCTGAAATCGTGCAGGCTCTCAAAGACTCCTTCACCCAGGCCCACACCTACGTCGATGGCATCACCGCTGAAAACGCATTCACCCAGACCGCGAAGGGCACCCGCGGCGGTATGGCCTCCTTCGGCATCGCCCACTTCATGGACCACTACGGCCAGATGGTCGAGTACCTCCGCATGAACAGCATCGTCCCCCCTGCCAGCCGCGGCGGCATGTAACCGCACCGCGCCCATCCGTCAGGGCCCGGCCTAGCCACAACGGTCCGGCCCTGACATCCGCTCCCTGTTCACTGTCTCACTGGTTTCACTGTCTCACCGCGCACTGTTCCTTCCCTCACTGCGCCCGAATCGCTGTCACCGGATCAACCCGCACTGCCCTCCGCGCCGGCAGACAACAAGCAAGAAGCGAGATCCCCGCCAGCAACACCGTCACCCACAGCGCGGTCCATGGATCGGTCGCCGACACGCCATACAGAAGTCCCCGCATGAAGCGCACCAGCACAAAAGCAAATCCAAGTCCAAGAAAAAGTCCCAGCGCCGTCAGGCGCATCCCCTGCAGCAGCACCAGCCGCAAGACATCGGCACGGCTCGCACCTAGCGCTACGCGAATCCCGATCTCGTGCGTGCGCAGCGCGGTCCGATACGCCACCACGCCATAGATCCCAGTCGCCGCTAGAATCAACGCCACTACCGCAAACATCCCTGCAAGCGTGCTCTGCATAACGACAAACAGATTCGCCATCTGCGTCGTCTCCCGCATTGTGCGCACGTCGAACACCGGCAGCTGCCCATCAATTGCATGAATCGCGTGCTCCACCGCCGGCGCCATGTCTGCAGGATTTCCTTGCGTCTTCACCTGCACAATCGTCTCGCTGTCCGCCAGCTGAAAAAAGTTCATAAAGATCATGGCCTCGGGTCGCTCACTCATAAATGCGTGCTTGGTGTTCCGCGCAACGCCCACCACCGTAAACAGGCGTCCCCAGATCGAGAGCCGTTTTCCCAGCGGGTCCTGTCCCCTCCAGTAGCGGCTTGCAGCCGTCTGGTCCACGATCAGCACCAGCGGCGTCTTGTCGGTGTCATCCACCGTAAAGTCGCGGCCTTCCACCAGCGGCATTCCCAGCGTCTCGAAGTACCGCGGCGTCACATCCGCTCTTCTCACCTCAAGCGCTTCATGAGGACGCGGCGCATATCCCTCCGGATACGCTTCCACCGTCTTCCGGCTGAAGCTCATCGGAACCCAATCCGTGAGCGATGCCGCCGTCACACCCTGCAACGCCCCCACCTGTTCCAGAATCTTGTGCTGAATCATCTGCGCTTCGCTGTTCGAATAGCCCGCGATCGTCAGACCCACTGACGCAGTCACCACATGATCCTGCTCGAATCCAGGATTCGCATGCGCGATATTGCGCAGCGTGCGCAGAAACAGGGCCGAGCACATCAGCAGCGCAAGCGACAACGCAATCTGCGCCACCACCAGCCCGTTCAACAGATGCTGATTGTGCGCACCGCCCGCAACGCTGGCCGCCTCCTCCTTCAACGCTTCTGCCGCCGGCACATGCGACGAGCGCCACGCGGGAAACGCCCCGCACAGCACGCCTGCCAGCAACGTCAGCACACCGATCGCCAGCACCACGTACGGGTCCACGCTGCCGTTCAGCACGATGGGATTCGAGTTCGGCGGAATGAAACGCGCGAACGACTTCGCCGTCCACAAGGTCAGCAGCAAAGCCAATGCCCCTGCCCCCGCTGCAACCAGGACTCCTTCGATCACCATCTGCCGCACCAGCTGGATCCGCCCCGCACCCAGCGACTGCCGGATCGCAATCTCGCGTCGACGCGAAACAAACCGCACCAGCGTCAACGTCGCCACGTTGGCGCACGTCAGCAACAGCACCACGCCGGCAATCGCCAGCAGAATCGGCAGCGTCTGCGCCATGTACCCGTTCGCGCCAAACGGCGATCGCCACAATGGATCGAGCGCGATCGTGTTCACCCCCAGATGATCGTTCGGGTAAGCCGTCACAATCTGCCGCATAATCGTCTCCAGATCCTGCGTCGCTTTCTCGCGGCTCACCCCCGGCCGCAGCCTTCCCAGCACGTTCAGCCAGTTCGCGCTGCGATGCGTCAGCTGCCACTCGCTCGTCCCAATAGGATTCAGCGTCGCCCACACATCCTGCCGGATCCCCGGCATCGCGCCCATGAATCCTTCCGGCGCCACGCCAATCACCGTCACAGGATGCCGCGCAATCTCAATCGACTTGCCCACGATCGCCGGGTCACCTGCATAGCGCGTCTGCCACAGCGAATAACTCAGCACCACGTACGGCACCGCATCGGGGCGCGTCTCTTCTTCCGGCAGAAAGAACCGCCCCAGCACAGGCTGCACGCCCAGCAGGCCAAAATAATTCGCCGACACGTTCGCAATGTAGATCCGCTGCGGCACCGCTCCACCGCCCGTCAGCGTAATCCAATCGTGGTGATACGCGAGAATCCCTTCGAAACTGCGATTCCGTTCGCGCAGATCGCGATAATCGAGATACGACAGCGGCGGAGCCGGCGAGATATTCCACTCGCCGCGCAGCACGCTCACCAGGTCGCCCGTCTTCAGCGCGCCGGGAATCGGATGCAGCATCGTGCCATCGATCCAACTGAACACCGTGCTGTTGGCGCAGATCGCTAACGCCAGCATCAACACCGCGGCGCCCGCGAACCCCGGGCTCCTGCGAAGCTGCCGCAGTGCAGATCGAACATCGCGGAACAGTCCCGCCATAGGGCGCCTCCCCGCAACGCTCCACTCACATAAAAGATCGTTGCGATTTTCGATTGCGTTGTACGCCCTCAAAACGTGCACGCGCCGTGCCAAAGCGCACATGCCGCAAGCCCTTCATTGCCGTACCCCGCACACTTCGCACGTGTCCCACATCACACGCGCTCCGTCCGCCCCCGCCCAGCGCCGTCCGTATTCGCACACACCCTCAAGGACGCAGAGCGAGTCAAAAGACCGCCCGTTATCACTCCTGTCGTCCTCTTCACTCCATCCACCCACTGCCGTGTCATCCTGAGAACCCGCGCGCCTGGGACCCCGCGACGACAAAGTCGACGTGGGGTAAGCGGGTCGAAGGATCTGCTGTTGCTTTTCGTCCTCTATACCCCCATCGATAGAAGAAGCATCCGACAGGAGCGAGCACGGGCCGGTCCGGGGTCCCCGTGGACAGGTCTTCGTCCATGGGGTGTTGCAGGCTCCTGAAACTCCGCATCAAAAAAACAGGGGCTTGAGCCCCGGCCCTTCCCTAGTTCCCTAGTCCCTCGTCCCCTCGTTCCCCAGTCCCCAGTCCCCAGTCCCTAGCCCCTAGCCCCTAGCCCCTCCCGATTGTCATCTCTTTGTCATCCCGCAACAGACGCCCCATTCCAACCCCTTTCTTTCGCGCTTCTCGCACCGGCTCAACTGCCCCTCCGTCCGCTTCGCCATCTTTCCATGTGAAAACACCCCCCCAATCGCCGTAGAATGGCGGCCATCAAAAGATCGTGCGCGCAGGCGGCGAGATACGCACCGAACCCGCCGCAGCCACGCACTCCCCGCAACAGAACTTCGGAGGCAGAACGTGATCCGCATCCTCGCCGTCCTGGCGCTGTCCCTGGGCATCTCTCTGCCCGCTCTCGCCGTGCAACCCGTTTCTGTCGCGCAACTCGAAGACATTCTCACCAAGGCGCAGGCCGCGTCCGACGCCGACCTCGCCATGCAGCTCTCGACCCTGCAACTCACCGAACGCCTCTCCACCGCGCACCTCACCCACTGGCAGTCCACTCTGCCCGGCGCACGCTCCCAGCGCGCTCTTCTCGGACTCGCCGATCGGTCCGCCTTCCTCGCGCCTCCCGCCTCCGAACTGCCCGCCAACCCGGCACCCGACATCGCAGAAGAACGCCGCATCGTGGGTCTCGCCGCCACCTACGTCGGCAATGCCATCCCCCAGCTGCCGCGCTTCTATGCCTCGCGCACCGTGACTCATTTCGAAGATCTTCCCGGCACCGTCCGCGCTGCAGCTCTCGACGAGAGTGACACCCTCCACGCCACCCGCATCTCGCGTGCCACTGTCCTCTATCGCGATGGCCAGGAGATGGTCGAAGCAGCCACCGTCAAAGTTTCGAAGGGCCGCGACACCGACCAGGGATTGAAGTCCTGGGGTGCATTCGGGCCCATCCTGAGCCTGGTTCTGCTCGACGCCGCACAAAACAAGCTCGACTGGGCGCGTTGGGAACAAGGGACCAGTGGACCCGCCGCCGTCTTCCACTATCAGGTCTCTCAGGCCCGCTCCCACTACGAAGTTCGCTACTGCTGCGTGGCCGAATCCTATGGACTCGAAAGCCACATGTTCCGCCAGATGAGCGCCTATCACGGCGAAATCTCCATCGATCCCACCAGCGGCGTCATCACGCGCCTCACCATCGAAGCCGAACTCGGCCCCGACGATCCCATCGTGCGCGCCGCCACCGCCGTTGAATATGGCCCCGTCGAGCTCGGCGGCGCCACCTATATCTGTCCCGTGCGGAGCATCGCCGTCTCCGTCGCCAAAACCCTGCGCAACCAGCAGGATTCCAGCGGTCACTCCTGGGTCGCCATGGGTCCGAACCAGATGCTCGTCAACCACGCCGACTTCAGCCAGTACCATCTGTTCCGCGCCGATGCGCGCGTGCTCTCCGGCGACGAAGAACGGGCTGCCGGCGTCACACCCGATGCCACCCTTCCCCAATCCCAGCCCGTGGATCTGCTGCCCGCTGAAGAGAACCTCGCCGACGCCCCTCCCGCGAATCCTGCAGCCGCCGCCACATCAATCAGCGAATCCGCCGAAGTCGCTCCCGCAGCGGACGCCGAAGCCCCCGAAATCAGCGCAACCGCGGCCACTGGACTTCCTGACGAGCCCGCCCACCCCCTCGATCAGCCCTCCGGACAGGCGCCCGCTCCGGCTGAGGGGAATCCATCCGCAGGCATGACCCTCCGCATCAATGCCCGCCTCGTCGACGTCAATGTCGTCGCTCTCGACAAAAAAGGACACCCCATCACCAACCTCAAGCCCACCGACTTTGAGGTCTACGACAATGGCGTCAAGCAGGATGTCCGTTCCTTCGCCCCCACCGACGCCGACACCGACGCCGCCCCGGCCGCTCCGCCAGTTCCCGCCACCACTCCGCTCGAATTCTCCAATCGCTCGCAGAAAGATCCCAAACCTGCCGGTGCTGAAGGCACCACAGTCATCCTCCTCATCGATGGCAGCAATCTCGCCTTCAACGATCTGGTCGACGCGCGCCAGCAGATGGTGCACTTCCTGCGCGCGCTTCCCGGCAACGAACGCGTCGCCCTCTACGCCATGAAATACCACGGCTATCAGGTCCTTCACGAAGCTTCCACCGACCACGACGCCATCGCCGCGCGCCTGGCCAGGTGGATGCCCGCCCCGCAGGACCTCGCCAATGCACAGGACGAAGAACAGCGCAATCGCCAGCAGATCGAAACCGTCCATGATCCCGAAGATCTGCTCAGCGTCAATGGCAGTTCGGTCCTGGATACGGGCACCCTCGGCCAGGCTCTCGATCCAAAACTCCGCGAGCTGGGCGGCATGCCGGGGCCAAACGCTCTCAACATCCTCGTCGATGTCGCGCACCATCTCAATGCCATGCCCGGCCACAAAAATCTGGTCTGGATTACGAGCGACAATGCGCTCGCCGACTGGAACAAACTGTCCTTCAACCTCGACAAAGGCAGCAAGAACATCGAGCCGATCGCGCTGCGCGCGCAAGAAGCGTTGAATCACGCGCACGCCAGCATCTATCCCCTCGATGCCTCAAGGCTCGAGGCCGCCGTCACCGGTGCCGACATCGACCGGCGCAATGTGGAGCTCACACCCACCTACCAGATGCCGGCCCGGCTTCAAGCGGCAATCGAGGGTCCCGAGGCGTCGGCAGCGCAAACTGTCAACACCTACGATGAACAGCGCGATATCGGCACCCAGAGCCGGCTCTATTCAGCCTTGCAGCAGGACATGCATCCGATCTCCGGCGTCTTTCGCGAAGTGGCCGACGCCACCGGGGGCCGCACCTTCCGCCGCTCCAGCAACATCACCGCCGAACTCAATGACGTCGTCGCCGACGGCCATGCCACCTACCTCCTCGGCTTCTCACCAACCCAGCCCGCCGATGGAAAATATCACCTTCTGTCCGTCAAGCTCGTAGGCCATCGCGACGCGACCCTCCGCTTCCGCAGCGGCTATCAATACGACAAAGAGGCCACATCGCTTAAAGACCGCTTCGCCCAGACCGTCTGGCAACCCACCGACGCCAGCGAAATCACCGTCAGCACAAAGCTTGTTACCGACGCTTCCGGAAGCGCCCTCCGCGTGTCCGTCGCCGGATCGGACCTCGACCTCGCGCAGCAGAGCAACCTCTGGGCCGGCAAACTCGACATCTTCCTCGTCACGCGCGATCAGGAAGCTCTGCGCGCCAGGGTCACCGGTCTCACCGTCGGCCTCCGTCTCAAACCCGTCACCTATCAGCGCGCCCTCAAAGAAGGGCTCACCTTCGACGAACGTCTCGACGCGAAACAAGCCGGCGGCTCCCTCCGCGTCATCGTCGTCGACGTCAATTCCGGACGCATCGGCTCGGTCACCGTTCCCACGGCCGCCTTGCTCGCGCAGCGTTGAATCAACCCGCAGCGCGTGGGGCCTTCGATTCATGAAGGCATTGCCATGTCATCCTGAGAACCCACACCGCAGCGAGCACCCGTGAACGATGCCTGGGTGCCCCATCCTTCGCGCGTCTCCTGCGCAAGGGTGGGAAAGCAACGAGCCCTCGTCCATCCACCACCCTGTCGTCCGGGTCTCTAGCACCTGGTCCTTAGTCCCGAGTCCCGTTCTTAGCCCCTTCATCTCCCCGCGCAGCTCTGCGGCGTCTTCACGCCTGCCACCACTACCCATCCATTGTCCGCGCCGGGATGCGTCGAACAATGCACGTCGTGAATCCCCGCCGCCCAGAATCCATGCGAGACATACCCCTGCCCATACGCGAGCACGGGATCGTTCGCCTGCGCCGTCACCACGCCATCAAGATCATCGTTCACCACCACCTGCACGTTCACCGTCTGCCCATTTGGCAACGGCGCCGCGATCGTCGTAATGTGATGGCTCCCATGCGGACCGCCGCGATGCACCCGCGTCGCCTCGATCGCCACACCGCACACCATGATGTTGTCCACATCGCGCCGCGTCCCTGAAGAAATCAGATCGGCGATCCCCTGGTTCACCTGGGCCGTGCAACGCGCAGGCACGGGAACATCCCGCGCCGCCACCGCAGGCCGCGCTGCCATACCAAGAAGAAACACCAGCACACATCCCATCGCGTAACGCATCATCCAGCCCCCATCCTCAGCAGAAGACCTCACGATTGTAGCCTCGCCCCTTTCCGCCCACGCCCGTCCGCCTTTCGTCCGTCGTCC
>DATAVY010000097.1:0-46303 GCA_036267495.1 Edaphobacter sp. | reverse complement strand
GCTCATCCCGCAGTTCCGCAACAACGCCGACCAGGACGAGTACGACGCCCACTTCTCCATGCACGGCGTCCACGCGCAGAACTACCACATCTTCACCCCGTCAGAAGGCAAGGACTGGGCGCTCGCATGGGGCTGCCAGCCTTGGGACAAGGAACTCCCCTGGGCCAATCACGCCCAGAGCTACCACTTCAAGCACGGCGAGAGCGGCAAATATATTCTCGAGTTCTATATCACCCCATTCGATTACGCCGGCTGCGAAGGCCCTCCCCGCGTCGTCGAATCGAAACTCTACGAAAACAAAATCATCGGCCTTTCTTGGGCCGTTATCGACTACGACGGCGACACCAAAAACAACGGCTTCTGGAATCTCGGCACCGAACACACCATGTACGGCAACGCCACGCTCCTCCGCGAATTCCGCCTCATGCCCCTCGAACCCCAGCTTCAGAAACCCATCGAAGCCAAATGGAGCTTCAAGGTCCTAGACATGGACCGCCGCCTCGTAGCCTTCCAGGACGAATCCGTCGGCAAGATCACCAGCTGGCGATGGGACTTCGGCGATGGCGCCACCTCCACCGAACAAGAGCCCCTCCACACCTACAAACAAGCCGGACAGTACGTCGTCGCCCTCTACATCGAAGGTCCCGCCGGAAAATCCCGCATGTCCAAAATCTGGGACGTCACCGTCCGCTAATAACAACCAAACGACCAGCATCGTGCAAAAGCCTTCGCTTTTCTTTTTGTCATTCCCGAAGGGAATCTGCGTTTGTCTTGTCGTACCCTCACTTGACAAACGCCTCCTTCAAAACACCCCCCACTTCCGAAAGCACCGCACCTTACCATAACCCGAAGTCCAGACCTAAAGTCTCTCCTTGCAAGGCTTTGGGTACTTAAGTACGGGGGAGGGGGGTACCCCCGAAAGCCCAATCTGCGATACTCAAACTCCATGCGTATCGCCTCCCTACAGCCCTCCATCACGATCACCCTCGCCGATCTCAAAAAACTCGATCACCTCTGCGCCTGCACGAAATACTGCCTCGAAGCGCTCCCCGAATTAGCCGCGCGCAATCTCCCCATCCTCCACGACAGCTGGACCGCCAACACCGCCGAAATCCTCGCCGCGCAACCTGACTTAGTCATCGCCAGCGTTCCTTACCGAATGGAATCCCTCGCCGCAATCCTCAAATCAGGCCTTCCCACCCTGACTCTGGCCCCGCACTCAATAGCCGACATCTATAAAGACATCCGCCTGATCGCCGCCCACGTCGACGCCCAAGCCGAAGCCGAATCCCTCATCACCCGGATGCAATCCTCCATCGCCTCTACCCGCGAGCGTGCCCGCAACCGCACTCAAACCCCGGTAGTCTACTGCGAAGAGTGGGGCAATCCCCTCATCCACTCCCAATCCTGGGTCGCCGAACTAGTCGAAGCCGCCGGCGGCAAATACCTCGGCACACCCGGCGCTCACACCACCGCAGAAGCCATCGCCGAAGCCGGCCCCGACGTCCTCCTCTTCAGCTGGTGCGGAGCAGGGAACCGCGTCCCCCTCGAGCGCGTCATCGCCCAGCGCAACTGGCATCACCTCAAAGCCGTCCGCTCGGCCCAGGTCTTCTGCATCCCCGACCAATACCTCAACACCCCCGCCCAATCCCTGCTCCAGGGCCTCGCCTGCATAGCCGCCGCCACCCACCCCGACCTCCACCCACCCCACCCCCACCTCATCCAGCTCAACAAAACAAAACTCAACGAGGTCGAGGCATCGTCAGATCCAGATCTGTCGCCAGCATCTGCTTCGTCAGCAAAATAATCTGCCCCGTGTGTTGTTGCACGTGCCCAACAACCTGGTAGATCGCTTCGAGCACACTCGCATCACGTCCTTGCGGATGAATTCTCTCCGTCATCCGTTCTTCCGGCACCATGGCAATCACGCGCTTCGCCTCATCCATCGTCGACTCGAACAGGCTTATCAACTCCGTCCCGGTCATTCCCCGGTCCGCGCTGAACTCCTTATCCCGAACCCGCACATCCTCCGCCCCACCCACCCCATGCACAATCCACTGCCGCGCATTCCCGCAGAGATGCAAGATCAAATTTCCCACCGCATTTTCATAAGCGCCCTGCCTTCGCCATACTTGTTCATCCGATAATTTCTTAACGCACTCCACCAGATACTTCGTCATCTCCCCAAGTCTTCGGCACGAAACGTCCAAAAAAATCGCAGTGATCCGCTGCTCGGTCGCCAGAGTTGCAAGCTCGCGCGAATACTCTGACCGCAGGATCCGTTCGCGCCGCTGAGCATTCTCGCCAATCATCTGCTTCAACTCCTCACGAAGCTTTGGCAGCTGTAGCCCTCGCCCATGCAGCATCTCCGCCGCAAAGCATTTTTCTTCGCGCAGAAGACCAAGCAGCAGATGTTCCGTCCCAATATGTGGATGCGAAAATAGCCCCGCCTCTTCCGCAGCATAGGCCAGCACCCGCTTACACTCATTCGACAGCGGCAGATCAACTGAGGTCGATATCTTCTCCCTCACCGTCGTCCGGCTTTCAACCTGCTTGCGTATCGATTCAGCCGCTCCGTCCGCCTGGAAAAATCGTCCCAACGCTTTGTCTTCGCGCAAAATACCGAGCAGCACATGCTCGGTTTCGATATAGGGCGACCCAAAGGTACTCGCTTCGTAACGGGCAAAAAAAATCACCCTCCGCGCCTTCTCCGTATAACGTTCGAACATGCGTGTTCTCCCAATGATCTATCCACGCATTCTAGTCCGCGCACAACCATGGCGAAACCCGCTCACACGTTGACCTTATCTCCCCCGCCCCGTACACTCGAAGAGGCAGCCAGCAATCATCATCCGCGGCTCCTTTCAACCTGTTGCCCCCTCGTTCAATGGTAGGACTAGCGACTCTGACTCGCTCGATCGGGGTTCGAATCCCTGGGGGGCAACCATTCGGAATACGCATTGAAAAAATTAATGTTTATTCATTCTTTTACCCAAAATCATCGAGGCAGTGTGATTTAGTTCCTCTACTCGGAGGATTTCAGGGGCAGCGCAGGTATGTTCTGATCACGCACTATCTTGTTGAACTCTCCCACGTCTTTCGTTTCAATCTGGTTTAGCTGGTCAAGCTGAATCTGGAGTTGCGCGGACAGTTCCTTGAAGACCTCGTAGCTCTGTGAGGTTGGAGCAATGTCCGTCGCTATAACGGTAGAGAGAAGAGCACCCAGCTTATTGTTCAGCTTGATTGGAAAGTTGAGCGCATCTTCGCTCGCCCGAAGTTTGGTCTGATAGATCGAGTTCTCAATCGAGTCCAGCTTGCTGAGAATCGCCTTAGCCGCGGACGCAACCTTCGCATCGCTGCTCTTCCCATACTCTTCGAGTGGGCGTCGCGCGGCACGAATGTCAATTACCGCCTGATTGGCAGCTGACAGCCTGTCTCGTATTTGCAGCGCAAGCTCAAGCTGCTTGTTGAAGTCCTCGGGAGTCGTCGGTGTTCTGGGATCTTTCTTCACCACCAATTTCTGCGTCTCCGTGTGGCCATCCACTGTCAGTGCAACTGTATAAGTTCCCGGCACGGCCTGCGGTCCACGCACACCGCCGGCCCAGAAGATCATTCCCGGAAAACGGGTTGCATCTGCGTAACGAAGATCCCAGACGAACCGATTCAATCCGGGCTTGGTCGAAGGTTTCTGGGCCGCTGGTCTTTCATCTTCTTCAAGGCCTGCAGGCTCCTTTGGCTCAGGCTTCGAAGATATCTCGCGTACCAGCTTGCCCGACGAATCCGTGAACTTCAGCACGACATCCGACGCCGGCTTGCCTTTGAGGTAGTAATACACAACCACACCACTCGGAGGGTTTTTCCCAGTTCCCGGGTGTGCTCGCTCGAAGCCTCCGCCACCCGCATACCGATAAGCCGCCTTCGGTTCGAAGAGATGGGTGGCCTCAGGCAGTTTCCCCGGAGCCATTGCGCGAACCAGCTGCAGATCGTCGAGAACGTAGAAGCCGCGGCCCTGCGTCGCCACAATCAGATCGTCTTCCCGCTTCTGAATCGTAAGATCTGTCATCGGCACATTGGGAAGATTGAGTTGAAAAGGAATCCAGTTGTCGCCGTCATTGTACGAGACATACAGATGCGCCTCCGTTCCGGCAAACAGAAGCCCTTTGACCTTGGTGTCGGCGCGTATGGTTCGCGTAAAGTCATCTGCGGGAATTCCACTAATGATCTTCGCCCATGTCTTGCCATAGTCCTTCGTCTTATAAAGAAACGGCCGGAAATCATCCGACAGATACATCGTCGCGGCGACATAAGCTGTACCCGCATCGAGTGGCGAAGCCGCAATGCAGTTGACCCGGATAAAGTCGGGAAAGTCCTTCGGAGTGACGTTGCTCCAATTCTTGCCGCCATCCCGTGTCAGGTGAATCAATCCATCGTCCGAACCAACCCAGATCACACCCTTCTCCACCGTCGACTCATCGATCGTGAAGATCGTGTCGTAATACTCAACCGCCGTATTGTCCTTAGTGATCGGACCGCCGACAGGCCCCTGTTTCGACTTGTCGTCCCTTGTCAAATCAGGACTGATCGCCTTCCAATGCTGTCCCTCATCCTCCGTGGCCATCAGAACGTTCGCACCTGCATAGAGGAGTTTTGGATTCCACGGAGAAAACAGGAGCGGATAGCTCCATTGGAAGCGATATTTCATCGCCTCGACACCCGAGCCCATCGGATTGTCAGGCCAGACTGTCACGTTGCGAAGCGCGCCAGTCTTGTCGTCATAGCGGGTTAGCAAGCCGTCGTACGAGCCCGCGTAGACATAGCGCGAGTCGGTGGGATCAGGCGCGATCCATCCGCTCTCCCCGCCTCCCACCTCATGCCAGTCCGACTCGGTGATAGAACCGTTGTTGGACCGGCTCGAGATTTCGACCGTAGTGTTGTCCTGCTGAGCTCCATAAATGTGATACGGAAAGTCCTGATCGGTGACCACGCGATAGAACTGAGCCGTTGGCTGATTCATGACGGTGCTGAAGCTCTTGCCACCGTCAAAGGAAATATTGGCTCCCCCATCATTCGACTCGATCATCCGGTTGGGATCATCGTTCGCAATCCACAGATCGTGATTGTCTCCATGCGGAGTAGGAATCGATTTGAAAGTGTGCCCGCCGTCGATCGAGCGATAGAAGCTCGTATTCAGCGCATATACCGTATCCGCATTTTTGGGATCAGCAAAGATACGCGAGTAATACCACGCACGCTGCTTCACATCGCGCTGATCGTTCACCTTCGTCCAGGTCGCACCGCCATCGTCAGAATGAAAGATGCCGCCCTCATCCGCTTCCACAAGCGCCCACAGGCTACCCGGCTTGACCGGCGAAACCGCAATCCCAATTCTGCCGATGACTCCTTTGGGCAAACCGGAGTTGCGGGTGATCTCCTTCCAAGTGTCGCCGCCGTCGGTCGATTTGTAGAATCCGCTGTCGGGCCCTCCACTCTCGAAGGTCCAGGGCTTGCGAATCACCTGCCAGATGCTGGCATAAAGCACGCGCGAGTTGGTCGGATCAATGGCAACATCGATCGCCCCAGCAAGATTGCTCTTATACAACACCTTCTGCCACGTCTTGCCGCCATCTCTGGTACGAAACACACCACGCTCTTCATTCGGTCCAGCCATGTGCCCCAGGGCAGCAACGTACACAACATCAGGATTCTTTGGATCGATGCGCAGCGCACCGATCTGCTGCGTGTCTGTCAGCCCAACATGCGTCCACGTGTGACCCGCGTCAGTCGATTTGTAGACGCCGTCGCCATGCGAAGCGTTTCCGCGTATATCTCCCTCGCCCATACCCGCGTAAACAACGTTCGGATCGGAGTCGGCTACCGCAATGGCTCCAACAGAACCCAGTTTCAGCTGATCGTCAGCAATTGGAGTCCAGCGGTTGCCGCCATCTACGGTCTTAAAGATGCCCCCGCCTGTGGCGCCCATATAGAAGGTAAGCGGCTCGGACTGCACTCCCGTCACCGCTCCCGAACGTCCCCCGCGAAAAGGACCAATCTGGCGAAATTGAATCCCGCTAAACGGGGAATCCGATTTGTTCTTCGGTGTCTCTTGCGCAATCAGTGGAAGGCCGCAGAGAATTAAAACCAGCAACAGGAGAAAGGGTGAAAACTGGAGGCGGCTAACAAAGCTCTTCGGGACGAATTGATCTAACATTCTTTCTCCAGGCTCTCTGAAGCAGAAACGGTTTAGTAGAACATCGGTGTAATGGCTGCCATTTTCACAATGGCGGCGGAAAACCTGGAGCACATCCTTCTACTACATGCTGTCATCATCGCCGTCCGGCAGCGCGTCGGCCCCGCCGCTCAGGTGGCGCGGGTCAGGTTTGATGGTGACTGGTTGCGTGTAGGTCTGGCCGTCCACCGTCAGCTTGATGGTGTATTCGCCGGGTTGAACACCGGCGGTTTGCCGCCCGCGGCGTTCGGCGCCTGCCTGCGGTGCGGATACTGGAGTTCCGGCTGGATGACATGCGTCCACGGGCGGCGGGACAGGGTTTGCACGGCGTCCTCCTCCGCCGAAACCTCGTTGCGGCACAACACTGAGGGCGATGCGATGCATACCGGCCGCGGCAGACGGCGGCAGCGCGGGCTGCTCCCAAATCGCCTGGACGTTGATGGCTTCGGTATCGACAGGCTTGACCACAGTGTCGCTGGCCTGGCAAACGGTCACTTTTCCGCCTGCGTCGATGAGCTCGATTTTGAGTGGACTGCCGGGGGCGGATTTGAGCCAGTAATAGGCGAGAACACCGGCGGGCGGGTTGAGCTCCTGTGGCTCTTCGTGCGGGAGCGGCGTGCCGTTCTGACCGCCGTTGCGGATGGCGTAGGTCTCTCCGGGCGCGAAGAGATAGACTTTCGCCGATTCGATCTCTTTGCCTTTCGCGGCGATCTGACGAAGAGCGGTCATTTGATCGAGAACCCAGAAGCCACGACCATAGGTTGCGACGGCGAGGTCGTCACCGTGGACGACGATATCACGCACCGAGGTGACGGGCATGTTGAGGCCGAGGGATTGCCACTGATCGCCGTCGTCGAAGGAGACGTAGGCGCGCAGCTCTGTTGCGGCGTAAAGCAGGCCTTTTTGTTTGGTATCTTCTTTGACGGAGTTGACGAAAGCTCCTTCGGGAATACCTTTGACTGCGTTGGTCCATGTCTTACCGCCGTCGTGCGTGCGATAGATGTAGGGATGATTATCGGCGATTCGGTGACGGTCGACGGAGACGTATGCGGTTTCGGCGTCGAAGTGGCCGGCTTCGATCTGCGAGACCTTGCTCCATGCGGTCATTGCGGGCGGAGTAACATCTTTCCAATTGGCGCCGTCGTCGCGTGTGACGTGGATGAGGCCGTCGTCGGTGCCGGCCCACACGGTTTTCCCGTCGAGCGGGGAGGGACCGATGGTGTAGACGACGCCGAAGCGGTCAGTCATCGGTTCGTCGATGTCCTTTGCGGTGACCGGGTCGAGCGTCTTCGGAACGTCGGGGTGAAGGCGGGTGAGGTCAGGACTGATCTTCTGCCAGGTGCGGCCGCGATCGCGCGTGCGGAAGACGAACTGGTTGGAGTAGTAGAGGGCTTCGTCGGCGAGGGAGAAGACCTGCGGGAGCGTCCAGGTTTTACGATTGGGATCGTTGGGGTCGGGTGGAGGGAGTTCGCCGCCTGTGGGCGCGGATAAGTTCAGGGCCTGATCGCAACGCTGATCGCCACTGCCGTAGAGGAGATTGCCGTCTTTCGGGTCGGGAACGACGGTGTTGCTCTCGCCGGCGAGGCAGGTTGGCTCCCAGTTGCGGAAGCTGAGTGTGCCCATACGTGACCATGTGCTGACGCCGACACCGCCGGAGTCTTGCTGCGCGCCGTAGAGCCAGTAGGGGAAGCGATTGTCGGCGGCGACGTGATAGATCTGCGCGGTGGGCTGGTTGTACCAGGTGCTCCAGGATTTTGCGCCGTCGACGGAGACGACCGTGCCCTGATCGCTGGAGAGCACCATGCGGTTGCCGTCTTTGGGATTGATCCAGAGCTGATGATAGTCATCTCCGCCGGGAGCGCCTTTGACGGGGACCCAGGTTTTGCCGGCGTCGAGCGTCATGTAGGTTGCGGTGTTGATGTCGTAGGCGCGGTCAGGATTAGTGGGATCGACTGACATCTGACCGAAGTACCAGCCGCGTCCCCAGAGCCGCTGCTCGCTGTTGACAAGATGCCAGGTGGCTCCTGCGTCGTCGGAGAGATAGATGCCGCCTGAGGGTTTAGGTGCGTTGGCTCCCTCACCGCCACCGCGAATGGGGCGGGCAACGCCGGTACCGAGATTATCGACTACAGCGTAGAGACGGTTGGAGTTGCTCGGTGCGACAGCGATGCCGATTTTGCCGACGAATTCATCGATGGGAAGACCGTTGGTGAGTGGCTGCCAGGTGTCGCCGCCGTTTGTGGATTTGTAGAGACCGCCGCCGGGCATGTTCGACGGAGCATAGACGGACCACGGCGGACGGCGTGTGGACCAGAGCGAGGCATAGATGGTCTTGGGATGTTGGGGATCGAGCGCGAGATCGACTGCGCCTACATTGTCGGGATCTTTGGCGTGGGCAAGAACTTTCTTCCAGGTCTTGCCGCCGTCGAGTGAGCGATAGACGCCGCGCTCGGGGTTGGGTTTGTAGACATGGCCAAGAGCGGCGACATAGACGCGGTCGGGGTCGGCAGGATCGACGAGGATTTTGCCGATCTGTCGGGTTTCGGTGAGGCCAATGTGATGCCAGGTTTTGCCCGCGTCGGTGGATTTGAAGACCCCGATACCGTAGGAGTGCTGGCTGCGGATGTCGGGTTCGCCAGTGCCGACGTAGATAATGTTCGGATCGGAGGGCGCGACGGCGATGGCCCCGATGGAGCCGATGGGGATGCCGGTAATGGGATCGTCGGCGATGGGGAACCAGGTGCGGCCTGCGTTTTCGGTCTTCCAGAGACCGCCGCCGACAGAGCCCATGTAGAAGGTGTCGGGCTGTGTGGCGTTGCCGGAGACGGCATAGGTGCGGCCTGCACGCATAGGGCCGACGTCACGCCAATGAAGGCCGGAGAGCATCTCTGCGGGATATTGCTGGGCTGCGAGGGGGAGAGCGAAGGCTAACGAAAGAGACGCGACGACGAGACGGCATGCGGCGGCCATGCGGGGAAACTCCAATGGTTTAGAAGATGGCTCTCGGAAGTTTTGCAGTGTTGCGTTGGATGTATGGGATTGTAAAGGAAATAGAATTGGAGCGCACGGAGTGGTGTTTCGCTCTGTGGATGAGAGTGTGAGGGTTTTGCGTTCTGCGCGGAAGTTAGAAACCGACGAGACGTGCGGTGAACTGGATGGTGCGGGGGCCGCCCAGGCGCGCTATTCCAGGGGCGAAAAGCGGTTCTCCGGCGGAGAAAATTGGATGCGCGGCATCGCCAAAGTAACTGAAGCCGGCGGAGTCGAAACGGAGGTTTTTTGCTCCGACAATATTGAAGACGTCCATGAAGAGATCGAGATGGTGCCCTTCGCCCTTGAGGGTGAAGTCCTTGACTAAGCGGAAGTCGAGTGAAGAAAAAGCGGGTTGGCGCCCGGAGTTGCGAGCGGCGACTGCGCCATTGACGATGGCGCGATCGTTGAGATCGTTGGCGTCGTTCTGCGTATCGAAGCCGATGATGGGTGTGTATGGCATGCCGGAACGTGTGACGAAGAGTGGGTTGGCTTTGAAGCCTGCGGGAAGATTGAAGATAGCGTTGAGGTTGAAGATCTGACGCGCATCGACGAGCGAGTCGGCACGCTCCTGGCGGAGTGAGAAGGGATTGACTGCAGTGACTGGGCTGTAGGGATTGGTGCTGGAGCCGTCGTCCTCAGTCCGCGAGATGGTGTAGTTCGCCATGATTGTGGAGCGCGCGGAGAGAGGGGCTTTGATGGTGAGGAAACCACCGTCATAGGTGGAGTGTGCGGTGGATTGCTCGACTAAGAAACGGCCGATGCCGGCGATGGGTCGTGTGGAGGGAAAGACGGGGTTGCCGTTGAGGGTAGCGGTAGGTGGGTTGAGGTTTTGATCGAGTTGGCGCTCAAGGTGCCAGGTGCTGTTGCGGAGATAGCCGGCGGTAAAATCCAGTTTGGCATTGAGTTGCTGCTCGATGCTGGCGGCGGCCTGGAAGGAGGTTGGGTTGCGGAAGTTCAAAGCCATGCCGATGATCTGCGCGTTGTAGGTGCTGAGACCTGTAGGAGCGGAGGCGAGTGCATGCGGGAAAGGTGTGAAGCCGCCGGTGATCGCGAGGAGCGTGGGATCGAAGTAGCTGTCGAGGGTATAGGTCTCGCTGCCGTTGTCAGTGAAGATGCGATGGAAGAACGTCGCGGGCGTGGGTGCGGTGTAGAGTCCGGTGGAGAGGCGGAGCGTGGTTTTGGGCGCGGGACTCCAGGCGATGCCGAGGCGGGGTTGCCACTGCTTGGGGTCGCTGGGAATAGCTTGTGTGGGAACGCTGGTGTTTAAGGAGGGATGAATGATGAGCGAGGGCGAGGAGGCTGGTGGTGGTTGCGGGTTCCACTGGCCTGCCCAGCGGATGCCCGCCGTCAGGAAGAGCGTAGGGCGGAGGGCGATGCGGAGGTTGGCGTAGAGGCCCAGATCGGTGACGGTGGCCTGGTACTGCGGGTTGATGGTGATGGGAATGGTTTGCTGGAAGCGGCGCGGGTCGTTGTTGAGATAGTCGGCCAGTGAGGTGTAGTCGAAGCGAGCGTTGAGATTGGGCTCGCGGGACTCGTATGCGGGCGAAGAGGCGAAGCGGACGCCGAAGGTGAACTCGTTGCGGCCACGGGTGAGCATGACATCGTCGAGGAACTGGTATTGCTGCGAGGTATAGCGGTGCGGGCCGGAGCTGTCGCCGCCGAGGATGCCGAAGCCGTCGATAAAGATTTCGGGCGCGGTAGAGAGCGGAATGCGTTGGCGGTGATCGTTGGAGTAGGCGAGGACGGCCTGGTTGAAAGCGCGGGCGTTGAGTACGGTGGTGATACCAAGACGGGCGGTGGTACTTTGGCCGCCGAAGTTCGAGGTGTGGGTGGGTGTAGCGAGAGAGCGGGTGAGGCCGTTTCCGGCATTGGTAGAGCGAATGCGATCTAGCATGATTTCGACGGTGAGGGTGTTGGTTGAATTGATGACCCAGTCGAGGCGTCCGAAACCTGAGGTGGGCGATTGCTTTTCGATGATCTGGCCCTGGAGGCTTTGGAGTGAGGTTGAAACGGCGGTGGATTGTGGAGCGAAGGCGGCGTAATAAGGAGCGTGAATGAAGTCCTGCTCGAAGCCGACGGAGTAGAAGAGGAGATTTTTGCGGATGGGGCCGCTCTCGGCGATGCCGAAGGCATTGAGCCAGGCGTCGAGGGAGCGGTCGAAAGCATCGGCGGAGGTGAAGGCGCTGGGACGGCCGGTGTAGAAGGCGTCGCCTCGGCCGCGGTTCGCTCCGCTTTTGGTGGCCACATTGATAAGACCAGCGTTGGTGAGACCGACTGTGGAGTCGACGCCGCTACGGACTAACTGAAATTCACGGACGACGCCGATGGGAAGGTAAACGCCGCCGTCTTCGGCTGCGCGACGGCCGCCGAGGAGAGCGTCGTTGAAGCTGGTGCCATCGACTTGCGTGGCGATGGCGTTAGCCCGCTGGCCCGCCATAATGATCCCGGTTCCTTCGGGGTCCTCTTCGGCGCCTGCCGTCTGATTGGTGAATTGAGTGAAGTCGCGGTCGCGGTTTGGGAGATAGGTGATGGTGAGTCCAGGAAGAAAGGTGGTGACGGCGGCTTCGGTTGTGTTGGAGGGCGGCGCTACGGTGTTGCCTTCGACTGTGGCGGCGCGGGCGCGGACGGTAGTGGATTCGCGAGCGCGTGGGATTTCGAGCTTGAGAGCGATTTCAGTGCTGCTACCGAGAGTGAGGGTGATTCGGACTGGGCGGAGGAGAGCGAATTTGTCGGCTTTGGCGTCGACGGTGTAGGCGCCTGAGATGAGGCCGCTGACGCGGAAGGCTCCGTCATGGGATGTGGTGATGGTGCGGGCGGTGCCGAGATCGGTGTTGCGAATGGTGACGGCGGCGTTGGGAACGAGTGCTCCCGAGGGATCAATGACGCGGCCTTCAATGGAGCCGGTAACGGCCTGTGCGTTGGTTGCATGAGGAAACGCGAGGAGCGTTGCCACGGTGAGGAGCAGCAGCGTCTTTGCAACTGTGGCCCGAAGCGGCATGACTAGAAGCTTACCTTTGCGGAGAACTGCATCGAACGTGCAGGCAACTGAGAGGTGACTCCGGGGAGTGGTGCTCCGAAGCCGACACCGGGAGCGTTGCCATTGCCGTAGGTTCCGCTGTAGCCCACAAAATTGGCATGATTGAGAATGTTGAACGCTTCGGCGCGGAGATCGAGAACGACTCGATCGCGATAGAGTGCGAAGGCGCGGGAGACAAAGGGATCGACCGAGTATTGGCCGTTGCCACGTCCGGCATTGCGGCCGATGACGGCTCCATTGATGACGGGGCGATCGGTGGTGCCGCCTGTGTTGCCGCTGTTGGTGGTGCCGGTGACAAAGTTGTAGGGCAAGCCGCTGCCGAAGGTGCCAAGACCGCCGAACTGAACATTGACGATCGGGATGATGTAGACGCCGCTGAGGACGAAGCGATGTCGCTGGTCGTAGATGGCCGGACCGTACTCCTGATGCTGGGTGAAGTTGGTGTCGTTGGGGTTCTGACTGGTGGTATCGGGGTCGACGTTGTCGAGCGTGTGGGACCATGTGTAACTGGCGAGCATCTGGAACCTGTCGGCGAAGCTGTGCGCGATGTTGAGGTCGAGTGCGTTGTAGTGCAGGTAGCCATCGTTCACGTCCGTCTGGATGACGGAATAAGCAGGAACCGGACCGGCATTCTTACTTGGATCACAAGCACCTCCGTTATGTGAATAGAAATAGATCCAGTAGGGACGGGTGCAATTGGCTGCCTGGGCGGTGCGAATGTTCAAAGGGCCAGTGCCGGTTAGGGTTCGTACGAAGGGTGATGGGCCGTCGACATCGAGAGGACGGACGATACGAAGTGTGTGCGCGCCTACGTAGTCGAGCGTCATGGTCCAGCGGGTCGCGAGTTTCTGTTCGAGGCTTGCTGTCCATTGCTGCGAATATGGATTGAGCATCGCGGCCGGATACCCGTTGAGTACGCTTGTGGGAAACCACTGCGACAGATATGCCGACTGCCCGGGCCGCACATATAGGCTGCGCACCGGCACAGCGCCCCCCGCAGGGAACTGGGGCAGCGGACCTGCGGCGATGCTTGCTGGAAAGCCAACCTGGCCTGGTGTGGCGGTGTAGGTGAAGACGCCGCTGGGCTCGCCGAGCGCATAGCTGGCGAAAGAGTTGTCGACGATCTGCGAGTGATAGATGCCGTAGCCAGCGCGGAAGATAGTGTCGCTTGTGCCGAGGACGTCGTAGACGAACCCGACGCGCGGGGCAAAGTTGAGCTTAGCGTCAGTGAAGGTTTGGCGTTCATAACGGAAGCCGAGGTTGATGGTAAGCCGCTGGCTGGCCCGGTAATCATCCTGGGCGAAGATTCCGGCGAGCTGGTCGTCTACGGTGTAGTTCTGGTTGCCGAAGCTCTGCTGATAGTTGGCGACGTTACTAATATTGTTGAGGTAAGCGGAGCTTTGGCAGACGTTGGCTGCTTGGGTGCAGGTGTTGTAAGTGAATTTACCGAGAAAGATGGGTCCGCCGAATTCCTTGCTGTTGCCTCCGTTGTGAGAGTCGATGACACTGCCGCCGACAGAAATTTGATGGCGACCATACGTAAGCGAAAGTGTTTCGGATAACTCATACTGACGGTTCATGAGCAATGCGTTCTGCGATGTCCCCGAAGTGAAGGTTCCGCCAGATGAGATAGGCACAACGAACTGCGTGCTATAAACGACAGGATCGAACTCTGTGATGGGAGTGGCCAGTTGGAACTGCATGCGCAGATTGTTTGCGAGACGTGGGCTGAGTATAGCCGTCTCACCGAGTTCGCCAGAGTAGGTGCGGCGATGGAAGGTGCGAGCCACGTTCGCGAGGCTTGCTCCGCCAACAATCCCGTTGGGGTTGGTGTCGGTGAAGTTGTCGAAGTTGATGCGAAGAAAGGTGTTGTTCGTGTCGTTGATCTGGTGGTCGAAGCGCAGTAGGCCGAGCCAACCGCGATAGTGGCCGACGAAGCTTCCGGGTGCGAGCGGCGAGGTGACAGGAGAAGCCTTAGCTTCACGGTTCCATTCGCCTGCAA
Organism: Edaphobacter sp.; assembly: GCA_036267495.1. GTDB lineage: Bacteria > Acidobacteriota > Terriglobia > Terriglobales > Acidobacteriaceae > Edaphobacter. The sequence goes on along the minus strand of DATAVY010000097.1, from coordinate 32,008 downwards.
GAAAGAAGTGCGTCTTCTGCGAGAGGAGCGGGCCGGACAGCGCTAGAGCGGTCTGGCCGAGTATGTCACTGGTAATGTCATTGCCGCTGGCGGCATTGGCGGTGGTGAAACCGGAGAGCGATGCCTCAGTTGCCGCCGGACGCCAGAGCTCGAGAAGCTGTCCGTGGTAGTTGCTACCTCCGCTGCGCGTGACGATGTTGACCACTGAGCCGGTGCCTCCGCCGTACGCCGGCGTGAAGGCGTTGGTGAGCACAGACATTTCGTCGACGGCCATGAGCGGGATATTGGTGAAGATAGTCTGGCGCCCCCACATGTCGATGCTGTTGGCTCCATCGACTTCGAACCAGGCCTGCCGCCTGCCTGCGCCGTTAGTGGTGATGAGAAATTCATTCATGAAGATGTCGCCCTGATTGATTGCGGGGCGATTGGCGGAGTTGAGCAGGGGCAGGCCGGTGATGCGTCGATTGAGCAGCGGCGTCTGCTGCATCTGTTCGCTGGTGAGGTTGATTCCGAGCTGGGGCTGGTCGACACGGAGACCGGTGGCTGTGCCCTCGACAGTGAGTACGGAGGTTTCGCCTGCGATTTTCAGGGTAGGCGTGATGATAGCGGTGCTACCCGGCGCCAGTTGGACATGTGTGGTTTGCGCAGAGGCGAATCCCTCTTTGGTGATGCTGACCGTGTAGTCTCCTGCGACAGGAAGTCCGGCGAGAGTGAAGCGGCCAGTGGAATCGCTGTCGACTGTACGCGCGAGCCCGGTGCTCTCATTAGTGACCGTGACGTGCGAGCCGGCGACGACAGCATGGGACGGGTCGATCACTGTGCCCTGCAGCGTCGCGGTGTCGGGGGTTTGCGCCGCGACAGAGACGGAGACAAGAGCGGCGATCGATAGCACTGCTGCGCAAAATCGAGACATGGGCTGCATCCGGAGTTAGCGTGTTTTTATTTGGTTGGGCGAGAAGAGCTTGTACTTGAGACAGTATTCAAGAAAAAAGCCTGCTACTACCAGCGGTAGTAACAGGCCCTTTGGAGAGTATGTGGTTCGAGTTTAGTATTCGTCGCCGAGCTCGATCTGGTCCTCGACGCCGTGATCGATTACATCGGTGTGGAGTTTAAGAAGGGCAAGATGATCTCCAACAAGCTGCTTGTTGAGCGCCTTCAGATCGGTCTGCTTGAGCTGCCGCCATTGGTCGAGAAGGCCGTTGAGAGGCTGAGCGCTGAGGTGCCACGCTTCGATTTGCGCTGCGGTGGGAGCCTCGTCGGCGTTTTCGATCTCCTTTTCGATGCGGGCGAGGGTGACACGCACGCTACCGAGATTGGGCGGTCCGGCTGGGCCTCCGCGTCCGCGCCCGCCGCGCTCGGAGCCGGCGATTGCGTCGAGTTTGGGTTCGAGCGCGTTGCCGCCTGCAGCCACGGCGGGCTGTCCGGAGCGCGCCTTGAGCTGGTCGCGGAGGACAGCGACCTCGTGGATGGCGGTGGTGGCGCGCAGGAGGTCGTCGTAGATGGATTTAGCGGCATCGAACTGTGCCTGGAGATCAGCGGCTGATGTTTTGACGCGCGGATCCATGACGACCTTGAACGATTGGGAGATAGTCTTGCCGCCGGCGATGAGGCGGACGGTGTAGGCGCCGGGCATGACCCAGGGAGCCGTCGATACGGACGGCGTGTTGTGAGGAACGGCCTGCTCGGCATCGGGGCCGGTGGACATGCCGGGGACCTGCGGATATTGCATGTCCCAGAGGAAGCGGTGATGTCCGTGCTCTGCTGAGAGAATGCGCGGAGGGCGAGCCCAGAGTAGGGGGTCGGGATAGCGCGGATCGAGCGGCGGGACTGAGTCGTTGCTGTTGATGCGAGTGATGAGCTGGCCCTTGCTATCGGCGATCTCCAGTGATATGACTCCGGAGACATTGGGGCCGAGATAGTAGTCAATGATGGCGCCGTCGGGCGGGTTTTCGCCTGTTGCCATGTCAGGTGGCCAGGGCGTGGGCGGATTCATGCCGCCGCGGATGCGGATGGCTGTCTGCGGCGTGTAGAGGTGCGCGTTTTCGGTGGCGAGGTTCGCGGCGATCTGGCGGAGGGGCGTGACGTCATCGAGGATGAGGAAGCCGCGGCCATGAGTTCCGGCGATGAGGTCGTCGTCTTTGATCTGCAGATCGCGGACGGAGCTTGCAGGCATGTTGAGGCGAAGCGATTGCCAGTGATCCCCGTCATCGAAGGAGACGTAGACCTGAGTCTCTGTGCCGGCGTACAGGAGGCCTTTGCGTTTCGAGTCTTCGCGGATCGTGCTGGTGGCTGCGCCGTCGGGGATGCCGTTGTTGATCTGCTTCCAGGTCTTGCCACCGTCATGCGTGCGGAAGAGATGTGGCCGCATGTCATCAAGCCGGAGGGTGTTGATAGCGGCGTAGGCCGTTTGCGAGTCGAATTGGCCCGCATCCATGTTGAAGACCTTCCAGAACGGCTTCAGCTCGGGCGGCGTGACGTTGTTCCAATGTGCGCCGGCGTCGGAGGTCGTCCAGATGAGACCGTCATCGGTTCCTGCCCACAGCCGATTGCCGTCTACCGCAGAAAGACCGAGAGCGTAGATTACGCCGCGCCGAGTTGGCTTGGCGGCGGGTGCGTCCTTATAGTCTCCGACTATGGAGGGGATATCCCAGGTCTCGCGGCTGAGGTCGGGGCTCACTTCTTTCCAGTGCTTGCCGCCGTCTTCGGTGAGCCAGAGGGTGTTGGTTGCGAAGTAGAGTTTGTGCGGATCGGCCGGTGAGAACTGCAGTGGCTGCGTGCGTAGAACACGGTAGCTGCGCAACGGTTTGGGCTCGACGCTTTGAATTTGGCCGGTGCGGCGGTCGTAACGCGAGACTTTGCCGCCGTAAACAATGTCAGGGTCGAGTGGATCAGGGGCGGCGTAGCCGTATTCTTCGATGCCGGCAGGATGCCAGTCGTGGAAGGTGATGCGGCCGTCGTTGCTGCGGCTGCTGACGCAGGCTGAGCCGGAGTCCTGTTGTCCGCCACAGACGCGGTAGGGGAAGGCGTTGTCGGTAGTGACGTGATAGACCTGCGCGGTAGCCTGATTGAACCACTGTGTCCAGGTCTCGCCGCCGTTCTGCGAGATAATGACTCCCTGGTCGCTAGCCAGGGCGATGATCTTGGTGTTGTTTGGGTTGACGAAGACGTTCTGGTAATCATCTCCGCCGGGAGCGCCGCGAAGGCCGTACCAAGATTTGCCCGCGTCGGTGGATTTCCAGGTGACGACGCTGGCCACGTAGACGGTGTCAGGATCTTTGGGGTCGGCAACCGGAACAGGAACGTCGCCTCCACCGATGCGCGCTTCGGGCCGGGAGTCGTTGACCGGCGCGTGGACCCAGCTCACCCCTTCATCATCCGACCGATAAAGGCCTACTGCGCCATGTGTAGTGGCGATTGCGGCATAAATACGACGCGAGTCGGCGGGTGAGATCGTCAACGGCACCTGCAGAATGTCTTCAGGCAGGCCGTGGCCGGTGAGCTTCGTCCAGCTGTCGCCGCCGTCGGTGGACTTGTAGAGTCCACCTTCTGCTCCAATGAACGATCCATTCTCCCATGGAGCTTCCTGCCGCTGCCACATGCCCGCGAAAACAATGTTGGGGTGCTGCGGATCGATCTGCACCTCGGATGCGCCAGTGCGATTATTCGTAAACAGAACGCGCTTAAATGTCTTACCGCCATCGAGCGTGCGGTACAGTCCACGCTCTTCGTTAGGGCCGTACGGGTGACCGGTGACCGCTACAAAGACGCGGTTGGGGTCCTTGGGGTCGATAGCGAGTTGGCCTATCTGTTGTCCTTCGCGCAATCCTTCGAGGTGCGTCCATGTCTTGCCGGCGTCGACAGACTTATAAACTCCATCGCCGGTGGACAGATCCGGTCGCTGCAGGCCCTCCCCACTGGCGACATATACGGTGTTCGGATTACTTTCCGCTACAGCGATTGAGCCGATGGAGCCGCTTGGTTCGCTGTCCCACACACTGTGCCAGGTTGCACCGGCGTCCGTCGTCTTCCATACCCCGCCGTTCACCGCGCCGAGGTAAAAGGTGGCAGGCTCGCTGGGCACGCCCGCGAGAGCACGCGTACGACCTGCTCGCATGGGGCCAATCTCGCGCCATCTCATATCCGAGTAGAGCTTGGGATCGACCTGAGCCTGTACAGCGAAGGCGACTGACAGAACAAATGCTGCAAAAAGGAAGACGCGGTTACGTAAGATCATAATTTTCCTCTGAGGACAGGTGCATAGCTAGCTTTTAAACTTAACCAATGGCTGCGGATAGGGTGATTACGAACTTGCCATCCCAAAGGTCTCAGCAGCGGAATGTGGAACTCTTGCCGCAGACAGGCGAATGCACACGCGAAGCTGTAAGTATAAGGGGATGTCATCCACGCGGCAAAGAAACTTTCATCATGCGGAAGCCGTATAGTGTCCATACAACATGACAACCATTCCCCAACAAAACGCGGCGCATCTGAAGCACGCAAGCGAGGCCAATCTACTGGCAACCTCGCGTCTGGGTGAGAGGGAGCGCGAAGTTCTGGAGATTTTATGGACTGAGGGAAGCGCCACGGTGAAGCAGATGGTGGGCAATCTGCGGGTTGCACTCGCCTACACGACGGTGATGACTACTCTCGACCGGCTCTACAAAAAGGGATTGCTGCAGAGAAGTAAACAAGATCGCGCATTCGTCTACAAGCCGGCGCTCTCGAAGAACGACTTGGAACGAGGACGAGCAAGTGAAATGATCAATCGATTGTTTTCTGATTCAAATATTAATGAAGATGCTCTGTTGAGCTGCCTGGTCGATGCTGTGCAGAGTTACGACACGGATTTGTTAAGCCGGTTGGAAAAGAAGGTACGTGTTGCAAAGGAACATGCTGCAGGCGTTCGCAGAAAAGGAGCTGTCTAGTAATATGCTGCTCTCTTATTGGCCTCGCCTGTTTTGTCTTCTGCTCTTCAGCATGGGGGTAACTCAAATCGCACTCGGCTTGCTGCTGCGAAGTGCTATGCCTTTCGTAGACGGAAGTATTGGGCAGATGACCGCACGTTGCCAGGAGCGCATCCGTTTTGCTATACCGGCCACGCCACATGTTGTGGCGCTCCTGCTCGCACTGTTAATCATGGCGCCGCAATATTTTCGAAATGAGACGAACCCGTTGCAGGAGCACGTTGGTATCGCGTGTGTAATCGGAGCAAGCGCCGTAGCCGTTCGTTATTTCTATGGATTTCTTAGAGCCGCATTGCTGCTCTTAAAGGAACATCAGACATATAACCTTAATGGCGTTCCTGTCGCTTTGACAGGTGGAGTGCAGGCCCATATCTCCGAAGCTACACATCCGTTGTTGGCAGTTACGGGCATCCTCTCGCCCAGAATTCTGATTTCGCGACATCTGCTCAACCATTTGACATTTTCACAAGAACAGCTGGAGATTGCGCTGGCTCACGAAGGCGCGCATGTATCCCATCACGACAACCTGAAGCACCTTATGCTGTCTTCGTTTTGCTCAGGAAAGGATGTGTTCCTGCGACGGTGGCGTCAGGCAGCCGAAATTGCCGCGGACGATGATGCCGCTGCGGGTAATTCCTCACGCGCGATTCTGTTAGCAGAAACGTTGCTGATTGCAGCGCGAATCATTCCAGATCGGCGGACATCTATTTTAGCTCTCGATCTGCGGCCACACGAAGAAGAACTGGACAGGAGAATAGACCGCCTACTGTGCGACCATTCAGCCTATGCGCCTGCAACGGCACCCAGGTGGCGACAAATAATGGGAGCGACAGCATTGGTGCTTGTAGGTATTTGTACGCTGCTTCAATTCTTCGCCGAACCCCTCCATGAAATCTCCGAGTATGTACTGCATCTAGGATAGTCTGCCGAATGACCTTGCTGGATCTTTGTTCGTATCTCGGACTCGGGGCTGTAGGTGCGGTAACCATAAACCTGTTGTTGGGCATGCTGATCTCGCTGCGCTATAGCCCCATGCGGCGTTGGCCGCATCATCATATCAATCTTTTCGCGTTGCATCAGTGGACTGCTTACATCGCCGTCGCCCTCACGCTTTCCCACCCAGCGGTTTTGCTTTTCCTGCGTGCTCCGCACTTTGGGTGGATGGATGTTCTATGGCCTACTCATTCCTATCTGCAGCCGAAGCTGAACCTCGCCGGAGCGGGAGCACTCTATCTCGTCGTGCTGGTAGTGATCTCTTCGTTGCTGAGAAAACAGATTGGTCGACCTTTATGGCGGGCGATGCACTATCTGGTCTTTCCATGCGCTGTATTGCTGTTCCTTCATAGTCTCCTGACAGATCCTAATCTGAAAGACGGGCATCCCGATCTTCTGGACGGAGGGAAAATCTTTATCGAGATTTCCCTGTTAGTCAGCGTGATCGCGACAGCAATTCGCGTTCATCTGCGCGGGCAGGGGTTTCGTTACAAACTGAACGGCGACTCAAAGCATTTGCCTTAGCGGCTGAAGACCATGTAATGAATATCAACGTTTGTACCTCCCGGAGGCTGGTCTTATCGAGCCGTACCCCAAAAGGCGTCAATTTGCTGATATTGGCAGTGTTCTGATGGATGGTTGACTAGTCGCCCGAAATGAGTCGTGCCAATCTTGCTGTTCAACTGCGGGTATATTTATCGTGGCGATTTGTCAACGTATGAGGAGCCTATTCTCCCGCAGCGATTCAATCCGGCCGTGCGTCCTGGGAGGCATGACAGACGTATACAACCTTGAATCGACAATATTTTGGTGAGGGTACAGCATGACGCGAATGTCGTGGGCAACACGGTGCGCTTTGGCTTTTTCCGGTTTATTGGCATCAACCTTGGTCACATCGGCGCAGGTGAATCCTAATCTGTACGCGGGACTCAAATGGCGTAATGTCGGACCCTTCCATGGCGGGCGCATCTCCTCCGTGACCGGTGCCATCGGCGATTCCGGTACCTTCTACTTCGGCTCGCCACTGGGCGGCATCTGGAAGACCACCAGCGCCGGCGTAACCTGGTTCCCCGTCTCTGATGAGGAGACGAGCGTTGATAGCGTCGGCGCCATCCAGGTCGCACCCTCCGATTCCAACATCATTTATGCCGGTGCCGGCGACCCCATCGGCGGCAGCCTTGGCAACGGCATGTGGAAGTCCACCGACGCCGGCAAGAGCTGGCAGCACACCGGACTTGAGGACACCGTGAAGATCGACAGCATCCTTGTCGATCCCTCCGATCCTAATCTGGTGATCGTCTCTGCTCTCGGTGACACCACCCACCACGGCGGCGGTGTCTACCGCTCGACCGATGGGGGTCAAAGCTGGACCAATGTCCTCAAGACCGCCGGCTATGACGGCATTCGCGATCTGCAGTACGCCTACGACGAGCCCAACGTAATGCTGGCCGCCACGCAGGGCACCGGTGGCGAGCGCGGCGGCGGCGGTGCTGCTGGCGAGCGCGGCTCCCGGCCGAAGACGAAACCGGCGCAGGCTTTCAAATCTACCGACGGAGGCAAGACCTGGACTCAGATCAAGATTCCCCCGTTTGAAGGCCGCGTTGCCGTCGCAGTCGCCATGCACACCAAAGGCCAGCGCATGTACATCGTCGGCAACAACATCGAAAATGGCTCGGGGCTATACCGCTCGGACGATGGCGGCGCCACCTGGAAGCACATGGCGGGCAAGGATACCCGCATCAGCAACGGCCAGGGCGCTTACAGTAGCGGTGTCTTCGTGGACTCGCAGAATCCGGACATCCTTTACACCATGAGCACCGCCATGTACCGCTCCACTGACGGCGGCGTCACCTTTGAGCCCTTCAAAGGAGCGCCCGGCGGCGAGGACTACCACAAGCTCTGGATCGATCCTACCAACGGTAAACGCATGCTCGTCGGCTCGGACCAGGGCGCAAGCGTCACTCTCGACAACGGCAAGACGTGGAGCCTCTGGTACACCCAAACCATCTCGCAGGTCTACCACGTTGCCACGGACGACCAGTATCCCTACCACATCATGGCCGCACAGCAGGACACCGGCGCAGTCATGATCAGCAGCCGCGGCAACTGGGGCCAGGTCAATTTCACTGACTGGAACCCGGTCCCTTCCTCGGAGTTCGGCATCGTCAGGCCCGATCCCAAAAACCCAAACATCCTCTACGGTGTCGGCTACGGCCCGGGCGGAGGCGGCAGTGGCCTCATTAAAATCAATATGGCGACCGGACAGTGGCAGAACGTCGCGCCTAACTTCGGCGTTGATTCCACCAGGTACATAGCGGGCAGGGATTTCCAAAAGAAATTCGACATCGCCTTCGAGCCCACCGCTCTCTACGTCGCCTATCAGTGTCTGCTCGTCACCCGCAACGGCGCCCATTCCTTTACTGCCGCCAGTCCCGATCTGACGACACTCAAGGGAGCACCGCCGCTAGCCTGCGGTGCGAAGAAGCCGGAACCCTCGCAACCGGAGCAGCCCACGCGCGGAGGTCCGCCCCCGCCCCCCCCACCTTCCATCAGCGATTTCTCCATATCCCGGGTCAAGCCGGGTGTGATGTGGACCGCAAGCAGCAACGGCCAGATCTATAACACGATGGATCACGGCAAATTGTGGAACAACGTCAGCAACATTGCGGACGTGCCGCCCCATTTCAACTTCAACACCATCGATACCGGTCATGACGTCAATACTGCCTATGTCGCGGGCCGCATCGCCGCCGAGCGCGGCGCTACACTTCCCGCGGACGAGGACGCCAACGTGCCGCTCATCTGGCGTACCACCGACGGCGGCAAGACCTGGGCCAGCATCGTCAACGGCCTGCCCAAAGACGAGCGCATCGGAAGCTGGATCAACAGCCTGCGCGTTGACTCTCAGCAACCCGGCCTGCTCTTCGCCGGCACCGAAACCACCGTCTACGTCAGCTTCGACAATGGCGATCACTGGCAGTCGCTGCGGCAAAACCTTCCCAGCACCTCCATCCGCGATCTCGACGTCCACACCGATCGCCACCAGAACGACCTGGTCATCGGCACCTACGGCCGTGGCTTCTGGGTTCTCGATGACATCAGCCCGCTGCGCCAGATCGCCGCGAACGCCCAGGCCATCAGTTCTTCCTCCGCCTATCTCTTCAACCCTGCAGACGCGGTCCGTGCCCGCATCAATAGCAACTGGGATCAGCCCTTCTCGATCGAAGTGCCCCACGCGCTAAATGTGCCCTATGGCGCGATCGTCGACTACTATCTCAGCCGTGAACCCAGCGGGCCCATTCAATTGCAGATCTTCGACGACCACAACAATCTGGTGCGCACGATGTCCAGCACGTTGCCGCGGCCCATCGAAGACGCCGAGTATCCCCACTACTGGCTCGCTACTCCCGAATCGCGCGCGCTCAGCACCAATGTCGGGCTTAACCGTATCAACTGGAACCTGTACTATGACGACCCACCCGCCCTGCGCCACGATCTCGAAAATCAGATGAATATGACGCCCGGATCAACCACCCCCGGTCCGCATGGACCGCAGGTGATCCCTGGCGTCTACATGCTGAAGCTGACGATCGACGGCCAGGTCTACACCAGCAAAGTCACCGTCATCAACGACCCGCGCGTCGGCCAGAACCCCGAACTGATGGCAGCCCTGCGCATGCAGAACAGGCTTACGTTGTTATCCGTTCAGGGAATGAAGCAAAGCTTCGCAGGCCACGACGAGGTTAATGCTGTCAAAAACCAGCTTGCGTCCCTGCTGCAGAGCAACCTGCCCGACGATGTCGCCAAGCAGGCAAAGACGTTCGATGCTGACCTGACGAAGGTTGGCGGCGTAATACCGCCGCCTGGCGGTGGCGGCGGGAATCGCCGTCCTCCCGATCCCAACGCGATGCAATCCTTCGCAGACTTGAACAACTCCTACAACACCATGGTCAGTATGATTCAGGTCGGCCTCGACATGGCGCCCACGCCGACCCAGATCGCCACATGGGAAAGCGACTGCACCCATTACAACCGCACCCTGGCCGCATGGAATGGTATGCGGCAACAGATCAAGGACCTCAATGCGGTGCTCACCAAGAACAACTTGCAGCAACTCAAGATCGCGCCTACCACGCTCACCGATTTGTCGTGCAGCTTTAAACCCGAGCTAAGCAGGAAATAAATAAGTAACTCCATTTGACTTGCAACTATTGGGAGTCAATGAATCTGGAAAGATCGAAACCTGCAGGAATGCTTGCGGACGCGTCTGTGAAATTCAAGACATCCATTCATGTCGAAAGTGGAAGAGTCGAGAGCCGCCTTATTTCTTATACCCACTCCATTTCACCAGTAGCCATCTTGGGCGCCGAAGTGTCTCTCATCTTATCGTCATGAATGCTCCGCTGCCAGGCACGGATGCTAGTCGCTCGGAGTATTCTCCATCGAAATGCAATGAACATCACTGAGAACAGAAATATGAGGCCGGCGCGAATGATTTTGCACCGGCGTTAGTACGTTGCTGCTGGTTACAACAGAACAATCGGAATGCTGGCCAATAGAGGAACAAATGCTGTGTCCAGGATGCGCATGGAAAGATCAGATCAGATTGCATAAAAACCGTAAGTATGTGTGACACGATGCTGACTACCGGCTTTATGACTTATTAATGACTTTCTTTCCATTTCTTTATGCCAATTGTCCTAGCCTTAACGGGTTTGCTGGGCTCGCCGATCGAATTGATTGTCCTCTGTTCGACAACAGATGCGCATCTTTATCCAGCGACTGAGAGGAATTCATGCGACGACACTATCCACACTCAGGCATTGCACATTTGATTTCCGTTCTGGTGATTCCAATATTGCTTTTCGTGGAGGGGCAGGAGAATAAAGCCACAGTCTTGGAGAAGAATACCTCCAATGGCAACGGCTCATCATTCGATTCCAATGCGGCTTTGCTGTGGAAGCCTGAAGCGATGCGGCCGCACATTCAATGGCTTTCAGTACAACTGAAAACGAAATCGGGGGTAACGAGCAATGTTATCTCCACGGGCGCAGCCGCGCAGCTGCAAGAGTTCCGCGCGACGGAGGTTCAATTGACTCAAACGCAAGTTGTGGTACACCTTGACCACGAAAATGTGCGGGCACGGCCGATGATGCTGACTGTAATCCAGCGGCAAGCGACCAGCCATGAATCTCCAGCGGACGCATCTCTACTCGACGGCAAAAGGTCTTCATCCGTGGCGCAGTTAGAGGCAGCGCAGGCTCCTGCGGGCAATTCGACAACAGGTGGTAACTTCTTCGGGCGGCTGACTACGTTTTACCGTCAGGATTGGAGCGAGAGTCCGCAAAACACAACCCCCACGGCGCGGAACGCGTTGCCTGCTCCCTTGGACTCTCTTCCATTCCCCAATGCGGACTGGGGCTATGGGGGTTCGCCTGATATCGGTGCTTCCGATGGGAATGTCTATCCTCTAATGACGGCCCTGAAGCTGAAGAACGCTCGCACAAAAATCTATGGATGGATCGAGCCCAGCATCAACTTCAGCACATCAGGCACAAGTAATTTCCCCGTGTCATATGACATCTTGCCCAACAAGATCGAATTGAATCAGGCCGTCGTGTACGTTGAGCGTCTGCCCGACACTGTACAGAAGGCTCACTTCGATTATGGCTATCATTTCACCGCATTTTACGGCACAGATTATCGTTTCACGACAGCCAAAGATTACTTCAGCCAGCAGCTTCTGAAATTCAATCGTCAGTATGGGTTCGATCCGGTCCTCGAATATCTAGATCTGTATTTCCCGGTCAAGGAAGGTCTGAACATTCGGATCGGGCGCTTCCTCTCTGTTCCTGGAATCGAAGCGCAGCTTGCCCCCAACAACTACAACATGACGCACTCCCTGCTCTACACCATTGACCCATTTACCGACACGGGGATCTTTGGCACGCTAAAGATCGCGAAGCAGTGGATTGTGCAGTTGGGTCTCTCCGCCAGTCACGATATCGCACCCTGGTCTGACGACCGCCGACCCTCGGCAATCGCCTGTTTGGATTACTCTACTGCCGACAATGATGACAACTTCTACGCCTGCGCAAACGGCATCAATAGCGGTAAGTACGCTTATAACAATCTTCAGGACTATGACGGCACCTGGTACCACAAGTTCAACGCCAAATGGCACATGGCTACCGAGGCTTGGTATATGTATGAGCGCGATGTGCCCAATGTCGCTGGGAATGTGACAAATCCTGTAACCATCGAGACCGGCGCGAATGGTGCGTATTGCAACGCTGGCAGCCTGCGTTGCACTGCGCCTGAGTATGCCGCGGTGAGCTATCTTAACCGCGAGGTCGATCCGAAGCTGTTCGTCGGTTTTCGCTCCGACCTGCTTAACGACAAGAAAGGTCAGCGTACTGGGCTTGCAGGCAAGTACACAGAGAACACCTTGTATGCGACCAAGTACATCGGAAGCACCATGCTGTTCCGTCCAGAGTTACGCTTCGATCACTCCTGGGACCGACGTGGATACAACGCAGGGAAAAGCCGCAACCAGCTCTTCTTCGGCATGGACATGATCTACAAGTTCTGATGTCAATCTTTCCCTTCTCGGTCGTATCCGAAAAGATCAGGTTCGCCATTGCCTGTACGGTGGCTATTCAAGTCGTTCAGTCCGGCCAATGCATCGGGCCGGCGGCTCGGAGTATGACCGGCACGGAGCGACGATCTTGCAGAACAGCCCAACTCTCTTTTCTTTTCTACTGCAGCAGTATGTGGATCAGATCACATGACCCGACCGAAGTTCAGGCAAGGGGAGAGAGAAGAAAAATACAGATCCCACTCCGCGCTGGCTGCTGACGTCAACCTTACCGCCATGAGCCTCGATGATTGCTCTCACAATGGCAAGTCCCATACCGGTGCCCTGTACACGGTAACGTTGGCTTTGCCCCCGATAGAACTTGTCGAAGATCATCGCTTTGTCGAAATCGTCGATGCCGACCCCGCGGTCCGCGACGCTTGTTATTAGTGACGAATCCTTCATCTCAATGCTGACGACGATTGGCTTTTCCTCTTCTGAATACTTTGCGGCATTCTCTAGTAGATGATGAAGCACCTTGCGAATCCAGGTTGCATCCATCCGCACGGCTGGAAGTCCCGGCGAATGGCGAACTTCGACCGGATGCTTTCCAAGCAGAGTCTTACATTCGGCAATCGCTTCTCGGACTGAATTCTCCATCTGTCCAGATTCCAACTGCAGCTGCACGTGTTGCGCGTCCAACTGCGCCATCTCGACCGCTTGCCCGATAAGACGGTTAAGGCGGCCACTCGCCTCTTCGATCACGGCGAGCATTTCTTCCTTCATGTCTGGATCCTGGATCAGCCCGGACCGTAGTCCAGAAGCCGACACGGTAATAGCAGTCAACGGAGTACGCAATTCGTGTGTAAGGGAGTCCAGAAGCGCGGTTCGCAGCCTTTCGTTTTCCTGCGCAGCTTCTGTACGGGCCAGACGCTCCGCCGTCAAACTGCGCTCGATAGCGATTGCAATCAGGCTTCCAAGAGCATCGATCGTTTCCCGCGAAGGAAGATTTCCCGCGATCCCAATCGCCCCTATCGCCTGCAGGCCCAAAAGAAGAGGGGCGACACACGAATCTCGTTCGCTGGCACAACGCATTTCCGCGCGAATAGTTACATTGTAGAGTTCTTCCTTCTTAAATCTTCGTGTGTCGGACAGAGATCGGTAAATTTGGTCTTTCTCCTGTAGATAGATAGCGACAGCTTCATTGCGAAAGGTAGAACTCATATAACCAGGTATGTTGTTCAGGAGGTCCGCGGTCCGATCAGACGTCATCATTTTTTGACTGAATTCATAGAGCCGTTCGACCTCCCGGCGGCGACGGTCTGCGTCAAAAGCTTCTCGCTTCGCCTTCTCAGAGAGATGACTTGCCAGAACACCCGCTATCAAAAAGGCCAGCAATGCAACCCAGTTCTGGGAATCCGCAATCGTCAACGTTCCAACGGGGGGCAGGAAGAATAGGTTAAAGGCGAGTGCCGCGAGCAGCGACATGTACACCGAGTAGCGAAGGCCAAGGCGATTGGCAACAAACAGGATTCCGAGTAAGAATGTGAGAGCGACGGTCGTCGGATTGACGTGGATCAGCTTGGCATAGACAGCAACAATGCATCCGACTACGCCTGTGACGAGTAAGTAACGCAGGAAATGCGGCAGCCATCGCAGGTTCACCGCGCCATTATAACTGCACATGTCTCAAGAAACTGACAACCCGACTCCGCACACTGCAACTCCGGAACAGTGGCTTGAAAAGGTAGCCCCCGAGAAGCATAAGGGACTTTTCAAGATATTTCTCGGCTACGCTCCGGGAGTCGGCAAGACCTACAGCATGTTGAGCGAGGCCATTCGGCGCCAGGAACGCGGCGAGGACGTCGTTATCGGAGTCGTCGAAACCCATGGCCGTGTTCCCACGGCCGAGCTAATCGCACAATTGGAAGCCGTCCCTCGCCGCCGGATCGAATTTCGCGGTCTTACTTTCGAGGAGATGGATGGGGAGGCAATTCTCGCGCGCACGCCCCAGGTCGTGCTGATCGATGAATTGGCGCACACGAACGTCGACGGCAGCAAACATCGGAAACGCTATGAGGATGTCATGGACATTCTCGAATCGAATATCGACGTGCTGTCCACCGTCAACATCCAGCACTTAGAGAGTGTCGCCCCAATTGTGCAAAGCCTCGTTGGAATAGCCATCCGGGAGACGGTTCCGGACTGGGTTTTGCAACGAGCCGATGAAATCGTCATGGTCGATCTGACCCCCGAGGCGCTCCAGACCCGCATGCGTCGAGGCGACATCTATCCTCTTGAGCGCACCGAGATGGCGCTGACAAACTTCTTCCGGCGCGGCAATTTGATCGCGCTCAGAGAAATGGCGCTTCAGCACGTTGCGCGGGCGGTCGATCGCACCCTGGGCGAGTATGTGAAGAAAAAACGGTTGGGCGCTCAGTGGGCGCTGCATGAACGGGTGGTTGTTTGTATCAGCTCAAACCCGGCGTCGCAGCAGCTCATTGCCCGAGGCGCACGGATGGCCGAAGGCATAGGAGGAGATCTTTATGTTCTGCATATCGACACGGAGCGCGCACGCTCTGAGCAGCAGGAGCATACTTTAGAGGGGAACAAGCGATTCGCTCGGAACGTCAAGGCGGAAGTCATCGAATTAAAAGGCAAGAGCGTGCCTCTGGCGGTGGCAGAGTTTGTTCGTGAAAAGAGGGCCACCCAGGTGATCTTCGGTAGGTCTGCGGTCCATGGGCTAGGCAAATATCTGTACTATTGGCAGATTCAACGCTTTCTTCAAAATGCTCCTTTTATCGATGTTCACATCATCACGCAGGAATGAGGCGGTAAGGTGCAGAGTGATGTCTTAGAAAAAATTCTGATCGTAGACGATGAGCCACAGATTACGCGCGTATTGCGTTCATCATTAGTGTCGAATGGCTATCTAGTCGAGACGGCGTCCGACGGAATTTCCGCATTGGAAAAGATGGCAATTTGGTCTCCCGACATGGTTATCACAGACATATCCATGCCTCGCATGGACGGAATTGCCTTGTGTTCGGAGATCCGTGCCCACTCCAACATACCCATTCTCGTGCTCTCGGTCAGAGATCAGGAAGGTTCGAAGGTGAAGGCGCTCGATGCCGGCGCAGATGATTACGTCATCAAACCTTTCAGCATCCAGGAACTACTTGCCCGCGTGCGGGCGCATATGCGAAGGCTGCGAACCGTTACCGGAGAAATAGAGACAGCCCCGGTTGAAATTGGCGATTTCCGTATAGACCCTGATAAACGCCGGGTTGAGGTCTCTGGGCGCGAAATCCATCTGTCCCCCAAGGAATTTGATCTTCTCTTTTATATGGCACAGCGACCCGAGCGCGTACTGACTCATCGCAAATTGCTTGCCGCAATCTGGGGGCTCCACGCTGTAGAGCAACCGGAGTCCCTGCGCGTCCTGGTGGCGACACTTCGCAGGAAAATTGAACCCGAAGAAGAGCCAAAGTACATCATCAATGACCCGTGGGTGGGCTACCGGTTTCAGCCTGGGCGAATGGCCGAAAACACTCCTATATAACTTTTTAACGTTTTACATACGCACTTTTTATTTTGTATGGAGTGAACTAGAGACGGGTTTTTGTGGACCGTCCTTATGCTTTCGCTCGTTTGCTTTGTAACTATTATTTTCGTCACGATGTTGTTTCTGATTTATTGCCGCATCAGCATAGGCAGATGCTTCATCCCCTCGCGCAGAGCGAAACAAACCAAGGTGATTGTCAAAGCAGATCTTCCTCGCTCTTCATATTTGCCGGATGACAGTCAGCCAACCAGCGATTCGGAAATGAAATCGTTGCCTGAAGACGATGCACAAAACGCCAGTTCATCCTCGGCTAGCTGGGTTCACATGCAAGTCCGGCAAGCGAGCGCTTCGTCGTCATCGCATTTGGCCTTCAACGCAATAGACACACAACCGAATGTCGATGGAGGAAGAGCAGGCAGGCTGCGCTCACTCGGCGTGAAGTCTCAGTGGAAAGGGCTGCTCTTCCCGATCGTCGAAATAGAGCGTGACAAGACGAGTTGCTACGTTCCGGAAACGATATCGGCTGCGAAGCTGATCGAGTAAGGAGATGAAGAGATGTGGGACGTTATTTTGATTGTTTCGACGATAGCTTTCTTTACGATTGCAATTGGCTATATCCATTTATGCGAGAAGTTGAGGTAGAACGATGACAATCGAGACGGTTCTGCTGCTCATAGTAACTTTGTTTCTTTTTGTGTACCTGATCTACGCGCTCCTGCGCCCGGAGCAGTTCTGATGATGCCAAACGGCTGGCTCCAGATAGCGGTGTTCTTCGGAGTTCTGCTACTGATCACCAAACCTTTCGGAATTTACATGGCGCGCGTGTTCGAAGGAGAACGCACTTTCGTAGACCGGTTTTTTCATCCGATTGAGCGACTACTCTACCGCATCACCCGCGTGGATGACTCTCATGAGATGAGCTGGACCGAGTATGCGACCGCAGCGATGTTATTCAGTGTCATTACCATGCTGCTGACCTACGGCATACAGCGTCTTCAGGCCTTTCTGCCATGGAACCCACAGCACTTGGGCGCTGTAGCTCCCGACCTGGCCTTCAATACGGCTTCTTCTTTTACGGCGAATACGAACTGGCAATCGTATGTCCCGGAGTCGACGATGAGTTATTTCACGCAGATGCTGGGACTGGCCACGCACAATTTCTGGTCGGCGGCGCTCGGCATCGCCGTCGCAGTTGCTCTGATTCGTGGCATTTCAAGGAAGGAAAGCAAGACCCTTGGGAATTTCTGGGTTGATCTGACAGGGGCTACGCTGCGCATTTTGCTTCCAATCTGCATCGTGTATGGTTTGGTTTTGGTGTCGCAGGGGGTAATCCAAAACCTGAGACCGTATGACATTGTGAAGGTAATCGATCCGCAGACGATTACGACAACCGGAAGTGATGGCCGGCAGGTTACGCAGACGATAACGACTCAGACAATTGCTCAGGGGCCGGTGGCATCGCAGGAGGCCATCAAAATGCTCGGCACTAACGGAGGCGGATTCTTCAATGCAAACAGCGCCCATCCGTTCGAGAATCCCACGCCTCTCTCCAATTTTCTCGAAATGCTATCGATCTTTATGATTCCAGCGGGCCTTACGGTGACTCTTGGCAGAATGACCAGGTCGCCGAAGCATGGCTGGGCAATATTCGCAGCGATGGCGCTCCTGTTCTTCGCGGGGGTCACCATAGCCTACTGGGGGGAGACACAGCCGAATCCATTGCTGCATGGGATCAACCAGCACGTCACGGCAACGCAGTCTGGCGGCAATATGGAGGGCAAAGAAGTTCGCTTCGGGATTGCAAATTCCGCACTTTTTGCCACAGTGACCACGGACGCGAGCTGCGGCGCTGTGAACTCTATGCATGATTCGTTCATGCCCCTCGGCGGTATGGTGCCGCTCGTCAACATAATGCTGGGAGAGGTCGTGTTTGGCGGAGTTGGCTCCGGCATGTACGGCATGCTGATTATGGTTGTGCTTACGGTGTTCATTGCGGGCTTAATGGTTGGCCGCACTCCAGAATATCTAGGCAAGAAAATCGAATCCTATGACGTCAAGATGGCAATGTTGTACGTCCTCATCTTTCCACTATCGATACTCGTGTTTACTGCCATCTCCTCGTTGTCACCAATTTATGGCCTAAGCAGCCTCAACAACGCAGGTCCTCATGGACTCACCGAGATGCTCTACGCCTTCACCTCCGCGACAGGAAATAACGGCTCGGCGTTTGCCGGACTCAATGCAAACACACAGTTCTATAACCTAACGATCGGCTTTGCGATGCTGGTGGGACGCTTTTTGATGATTGTGCCTGTGTTGGCGCTCGCGGGAAATCTGGCGACCAAGAAACTTGTTCCGCCTTCTTCGGGAACATTTCCTGTGACCACACCGCTTTTCACAACTCTGCTGGTCGGAGTCCTTCTCATCGTGGGTGCGTTGACCTTTTTCCCTGTTTTGAGCTTAGGCCCTGTCCTTGAGCACTTGTTACTTCGCGCCGGAAAGATGTTTTAAGGGAGCTAAGATGAGAACCTTCCCCGCAATTCCAGATTCTACAACCCATTCATCTGTCGCTGGTCATTTCAGCAGGCGCCCGAAGTCTTTCTGGGATGGCAAGATCGTTCGTCAGGCTCTTCTCGATGCTTTTCGAAAGCTCTATCCGCACAAGATGATGCGCAATCCGGTGATGTTTGTTGTCGAGATCGGCAGTGCCGTTACAACACTTCTTCTCTTCCGCGACCTCAGCACACACCAGAGCGCCTTCACCTTCGATCTTCAGATCACTCTCTGGCTCTGGTTTACGGTCTTCTTTGCGAACTTCGCGGAAGCTATGGCGGAAGGCCGCGGCAAGGCCCAGGCCGATACGCTGCGACGTGCCAAGTCGGAGACGACGGCGCACAGACTCTTGCCCGACGGAGAGAGCGAAGATATGCCCAGTGCGCAGCTTCGCGCTAACGACGTCGTTGTGGTCACCGCGGGCGAGCTGATTCCAGCAGATGGCGAGGTTGTTGATGGAGTCGCTTCGGTTGATGAATCGGCGATCACCGGAGAATCTGCGCCCGTTATTCGTGAATCGGGAGGCGACCGTTCTGCCGTGACCGGAGGGACGAGAGTTCTTTCGGATCACCTGAAAATCAAAATCACATCCAACCCCGGCGAGACATTTCTCGACAAAATGATTGCACTTGTGGAAGGCGCAGAGCGTCAAAAGACACCGAACGAGATCGCCCTCAACATTTTGCTTGCGGGGCTGACGGCGATATTTCTTCTGACTGTTGTGACATTACAGCCCTTTGCGATTTATTCCCATGCTCCGCAGACGGTGTTCGTCCTTGTCTCCCTGCTGGTGTGCCTCATCCCAACCACCATCGGAGGACTATTATCGGCCATCGGGATTGCCGGCATGGACCGGCTGGTGCAGCATAACGTTCTGGCGATGAGCGGGCGCGCAGTTGAAGCGGCGGGAGATGTGAATACTCTGCTGCTCGATAAGACTGGAACTATAACGTTCGGCAATCGTCAGGCAGCGGAGTTTATTCTTGCCCCCGGTGTCAGCAGCGAGCAGTTGGCTGACGCGGCCCAGCTCTCTTCACTTCCCGATGAAACTCCGGAAGGCCGCTCCATCGTCGTGCTCGCCAAGGAACGCTATGGACTGCGGGGCCGCGACCTTGAGGATTTGAACGCAGAGTTCGTGCCGTTCAGCGCAACCACGCGAATGTCGGGCGTGAACATTGGAAACACGTCTATCCGCAAAGGCTCAGCGGATGCGATCCGGAAGTTTGTCGAAGACCGCGGAGGAAGTGTTCCCAAAGAGATCCGCGATGCTGTCGATACTATTGCGCGCTCCGGCGGCACTCCGCTAGTGGTTGCTAAGGATAACCATGTGGTCGGCGTTATCTACCTCAAGGACATCGTCAAAGGCGGCATGAGAGAACGGTTTGCGCAACTGCGGGCGATGGGCATTCGCACCATTATGATTACCGGCGACAATCCACTGACGGCTGCGGCCATTGCGCGCGAAGCAGGAGTGGATGATTTTCTTGCTGAGGCCAAGCCAAAAGATAAGATGGATCTCATCAGGCAGGAGCAGGCTCAGGGCAAGCTGGTCGCTATGACCGGCGATGGAACGAACGATGCTCCCGCTCTCGCTCAGGCCGATGTAGGCGTCGCCATGAATACCGGCACGCAGGCAGCGAAAGAAGCTGGGAACATGGTGGATCTCGATTCCAATCCAACCAAGCTGATTGAAATTGTCGAAATCGGCAAGCAACTCTTGATGACGCGAGGAGCGCTAACCACATTTTCCATCGCCAATGACGTGGCCAAGTATTTTGCCATCATTCCGGCGATGTTTGCAGGGACTTTTCCTGTCCTGAATGCGCTGAACATCATGCATCTGCGGACTCCTCAGTCGGCTATTCTATCCGCCGTCATATTCAATGCCCTGATCATCGTCGCCCTGATCCCGCTTGCGCTCCGGGGGGTGAAATATCGGGCACTCGGAGCGGCTACATTGCTGCGGCGCAATCTGTGGCTCTATGGCCTTGGCGGCATTATCGCGCCCTTTATCGGAATCAAAATCATCGACGTCGTCATCATTGCGATTCATTTGGTATAGGAGGTAGGTAAGACGATGCGCAAAAACGTTTTTATTTCTGTTCTCTATACAGTCGTTACTGGGATTTTGTTAGGGATTGTTTACCCTCTGCTCATGACCGGCTTGGCGCAAGCATTCTTTCGCAATCAGGCAAATGGCCAGTCGATAGTTAGGGACGGCGTCGTCGTCGGTTCACGGATTATCGGCCAGCAATTCACAGGGATTCAATATTTTCATGGTCGTCCCTCGGCTGCTGGTGCGAATGGGTATGATCCTACGGCTTCCGGGGGCTCCAATTATGGCCCCACAAACAGGAAATATATCGACCGGGTTAAGAGCGACGTTGCTGCTCTGCAAAAAGAGAACCCCGCCGCGCCTGTGCCAATCGACCTCGTGACGACGTCCGGCTCAGGGCTCGATCCGGACGTTACTCCTGCGGCGGCGTACTTTCAGGTTCCGAGGGTCGCCAAAGCCCGTGGCGTATCAAAAGAAAAAATCAAAGAGCTCGTGGCAAAGCATACGACCCTGCGGCAATTCGGCTTTTTGGGTGAACCGCGGGTGAACGTTCTTGAATTGAACCTTGACCTCGACAAAATAAGTGAGCGGACCACATCGGAATAAATGAGTCGGACCTGATTGAGCAGAAGAGATCTGGTAGGGGCGGAGGCAACGAAGTGAAATGTCAAGATTGCAGTGCATAGATGAACGACGAGTTGATCGACCATCTGAGGCGACGCAACTGCACAGACAGAGCGTTTGCTACTTCATAACAGGGTATAGATGAGAATCAGACCCATCCTGGCGATGCCCAAAGCGCCACAATCCCGGCAAACATCTCCGCACAAGACAAATCTGAAAATCCTCGCATGGCAGCAATGCCCTCCCGCTCCGGGTAATTCACGGAACTGTGACGTCTGGACCAACTTCGTCCTTCGCTTCGGCCACACTGTCATCGGTCGAAGGACGGCCATCGCGCACACTCTCGGCACCAAGGGAATTTTCGCTTCCTGCCGGCGCATTGCGGTCTATATTGGTTGGACCTGATTCGGGCAGTGTTTTCTCGCTGACTTTCCGGGTTGTGTTTTCCTGATCGCCGTCCATGATGCACACCCTCCTCGTCTTTCTGAGAGGTGAGATGCAGAGAATCTGGCTCGCGGTGCGGTAACGGTCGTCTTCTATCGAATCTCCCTTGCGGCTCCTCTTGGCCTCGCGCAGTTCTGAAGGAAGTGTCGTGTGACTCTCATCTACCAGAAACGGTAACCAACGCCCACAGACAAGATGGGAAAGAAGCTCGCATAACTCAGGTTGTGATCGTTACGCAATTTGAAGGCGGCAAGGTTTTGCTGAAAGGCTGCATCCTGATCCACGGACTCGCAACCAACCGAAGGAGGATAGTTAGGATCGCAAGCGCTGCCCGCAAATTCCAGCTGAAGGCTGGGCTGACCGGCGTAGTAGAAGCCCATATCGACTGGGACGCTCACGTGGCGGCGGTCGCGAGGGATGACATTCCCAAAGCCAAAGCTGAAACCCGGAGATATTTTTCGAAAGTCAATCCGTCCAGAGCCGTGAAGCGGATCCGAATAACTGCTGATATAGTCCTGCCCGTTGAGCGTGATCGTACCTCCTGAGGGGATGACAGCCGCCGCAATGACGCGATTGTTGTTTCCGAACACAAGTTGAGGGCTCAACCGAAGGCGCCCCCCAAAAGGAAACCAATCCATAGCCACATGCCCGGAATGCAGGTGAAGATTGATCTTCAGGTTCGCCCCTTCCTCCTGAAAGCTGGTGTCATAATTGAAAAAGTCTGTACCTGCACGCAGGTTGAATTTTCTCGCCAGCGGCGTGGCTATGTCGAAACCCGCCCCGCCGACACCCCCATGCGTAGCGAATCCCAGTCCTGCCAATGGGCGAAAGGTTCGAGTAGCACCGAGAAGACGCGGAGCTATAACGGGCGAGGCAGAGTGAGTAAGGCCCTCAGCAGGCAGCGCCGCAACACTATTCAGCGCACTGGTCTCGACGGTTGAACGCTGCGCAAGCGCACAAGAAGGTGCAAGCGTGATGGCCAGCAGGGCATTGAGTGCGAGTATCGATAGTTTCATGGGCGTATTCCGATCGTAAGACTCCAGGTAGCGGCTGGGTTCTCTATCGGCAGAACAAGACATTTATTTAGCGAACCAACGCTTTGCTCAGCCATTGCGAACGATCAATAAAGCGCGATTGCTTGACACACACCATAATCTGGACTATTACATAACCATATGGTTAAGTATTCAGCCAGTCTCGACGCCACCTTCTCCGCGCTCAGCGACCCCACGCGTCGAACCATCCTCCTCACCCTGCAGCGAGGGACCGCCTCCGTCACCGAACTTGCCCGTCCGCACGACATCTCCATGCCCGCCATTCTCAAACATCTCCACGTGCTCGAGAATGCCGGCCTCATCCAGCAGAAAAAGACTGGCCGCGTCCGCACGTGCCGCCTTACCGTCGCCCCTATGCAACAGGCCGCTGATTGGCTCTCCCTCTATCGCGTCTTCTGGGAGAAGCAGCTCGACAACCTCGGAAAATTTCTCGAACAAATCGATCCGCAAAAAACTAAAAAACAGGAGAACAAAGCATGTCGCAAGCCGCCGTCGCATCCCCCACTTCGCTCGTAATCTCCCGCACCTATCCAGCCTCGGTCGAACGCGTCTTCAAGGCGTGGACCGATGCCAATCAGCTCGGCCAGTGGTTCGCCCCCACCGACGACTACACCACAAAAGCCATCGTCGACCTTCGCGTGGACCATGAGTACCGCATCACCATTACCCACAAAGGCGGGAATGCCCACACTATCCTCGGCACCTATCGTCTCATTGAACCGCCCCGCAAACTCGTCTACACCTGGCGATGGGAAGGAGGTCCCACGGCCGACACTCTTGTCACTGTTGACTTCATTCGCGAGGGCGACGCCACCAAAGTCACCATCACCCACGAGCAGTTCACCAGCACGGAGGAACGCGACAAGCATGCCGAAGGCTGGAACGGATGCCTCAGTCGCCTTCCGCGACTCTTTGCGCCATCCATGTAATCAACGCTCAGCAATCCGTCTCCCCGCGTTCAAACCCAAAACCGCACCAAGGAGAAATCATGGCAAACCCATTTGTGTACGTAGAACTCAACACCACCGACGTCAACGCCTCAAAAACTTTCTACTCCAAACTCTTCGACTGGAAGCTCGAAGACATGCCCGGCGCGGACTATACATTCATCAAAGTCGGCGAAGGCGCCGGCGGCGGAATCTTGAAGCATCCCGTCCCAGGAGCACCCTCCTCCTGGCTTGCTTACGTCGGCGTCGATGACATCAACGCCGCCACTGCCAAAGCCAAATCTCTCGGCGCGAAGATCATGATGGGGCCTCAGGAGGTCATGGGCCATGGTCACATGACCGTCATCAGCGATCCAACCGGTGCTGCCCTAGCCCTCTGGCAAGCGAAGAAAGCATAGCCACGAATTATCGCGTAGCATCCCCGGTAACTTCGGCTTCCCTTAAAAAGTCGAAGTTGCCGGCTGCTCGCGGCCGCAGATTAACAATTCGCCGCGTATGTACCACCTCATTATTCGGAAACCACAGCGGTATCCCCGGCAAATCCTCCGCCAGAATCTGCTGCACCTCCAGATAATCTTTCTTTCTCAACGCTCGATCCGATGAAGCCGAAGCTTCCGCCAGCAGCGCATCCATTCGCGGGTTTGAGTATCGTCCGCGATTCGCTCCCTTCGGCGGCATTCGGTCCGATCCGAACGCATAATGAAAGATGTCCGGATCCTCATTGCTTCCAATCCATCGCAACGCATAGATCTGAAACGCACCCTTCGTAACATCGGCATAGAACGTTCCAAACTCCGCGGACCGAATCTCGAGCTGAATCCCTGCGGCACGCAACTGTTGCTGCAACACCGCGGCCATCAACCGGGTCGTCTCATCCGTGCTCGTCTTTAATGTCAAGCGCATTCGCACGCCGTCTTTGCCGGCAGGGAAGCCCGCCTCCTCCAACAATCTCTGCGCTCGCGCCACATCATGCGGATACTCCGCCAGTTCGGCATCTGTCGCCGCTGCCCAATGCCCTGCTGGCAGCAGCGTATTGGCCAGCTGTGCCTGCCCACGCCATATCGCATCTACAATTGGCTGCCGATCGATCGCGCAAGCCACCGCCTGCCGCACTCGTTTGTCCTTCAACAGCGGATCTGTGACATTGAACGTTACATAAACTACCAGCGATCCCACCCCCGATTCCACCTTCAGGTTCGGCCTGCTCTGCAGCTCATGCACCATATCCAGCGTTACTACATTGCTCGCCAGATCGGCCGATCCCTTTTGTAACTCCAGTGCGCTTGTAATCGTATCGGGCACTACCGCAAACCGAATCCGCTCGATCCTCTGCGCGTCCGCCGCCAGGGCAGGCAACGGGTCCACACCATCCGCCCAGTAATCATGATTTCGTTTTACGATCACCTCTTTATCCTGCACCGCACTGACGAACTTGAACGGCCCAGACCCCACTGGATGCAAACCAAAATCCTTCGCCGAACCACGCGGCACCACCCCGAACAACCCATCGCTCATATTGAACAGCAACCCAGCATCTGGCCGTTTCATGTGAATTACCACGGTCAACCGATCCCGCGCCTCGGCATGATTGACCGCCGCAAAACTTCCACCTTTGGCCGTGACGAGCGATCCATCGATCAAACTTTCGATCGTATAAACCACGTCCTCCGCCTCAAGCGGCCTGCCATCGTGAAACCGAACCCCATCCCGCAGATGAAACACCCAGGTCAACGCATCCGGCTGCTCCCAACTAGTAGCCAGCCAGGGGCGCAACTCATAGCGTTCATCCTTCTTCACCAGCGCATCGAAGATCTGCCCACCTACCCGCTCCGACTGCGCATCCGTCCCCACCCGCAGATCCAGATTATTCGGACTACTCTCAATGATCATCACCACTGACCCCGGTGCTTCCACCCGCCCGCGACATCCAACCAATAACAAGCACCCAGTAAGCGTCAAGCGGCCACAAACCCGGATCTCCCATCTTCGCAATAGATTCATCGTCGCTGAGAGGTACATCATGCGAAGCACGACCGCTCTCCTCCATACCGCAGCAAAACTCATCCGCGGCAAACCTTACCTAAAATCACCGCCCGTCGAGCACCCGTTGCTACCGGAATATTCCCCGGCAGTCCCTTCCAACTCAGCCACCCCAGTAGTGCAAACGCCACCGCCTCCTTAGCCTGCCCCGGAATCCCCAACTCCTCCATCATTCTCACCTTCACCTTCAATGGCTCCAACCCACCTTGAACCATCCCGATCAATACATTGTTCTTAGCCCCACCCCCGGCGACTACCAACTCCACCGGCGTTGCCTGTCCAACATGTCCCGAAACAAATCGCCGATATGCATCCACAACCGAAGCCGCCGTCAAAGCCGTAGCCGTAGCAACAACATCCTCATCGCGATCTGCCCTACCACCCGCCTTACGGCACATCGCGATAAAACGCGAAACAAAAGCCTCTCCAAACTGCTCCCGCCCGCAAGACTTCGGCGGCAGGACAGAGAAATATTCCTCCTTCAAAACTTTTTCCACTACATCCTTCAGCACCTTACCCGACAGCGCCACTGCTCCGCTCTTATCGAACTCCCGTTCATACAGTCGCCGCATACAAGCATCGATCACCATATTTCCCGGCCCTGTATCGAACGCCATCAAGCCATCAACCCCAGCGCCAGCCGGAATCGCCGTTAAATTTGCAATCCCGCCCAAGTTCAAGAGCACGCGGCTTACCTCAGCCGATCGAAACATGCAGTAATCCAGCATCGGCACCAGCGGAGCACCCTGCCCCCCGGCAGCCAAATCCGCCGGCCGAAAATCACTTACTACCGGTACCCGCAGCCGCTCCGCAATCACCGAAGCCTCACCCATCTGCCACGTAGCCCGCACATGCTTCCCCAGAAATTCTTCCGCGGCCCCCTGATGATAGATCGTCTGACCATGGCATCCCACTAGCTCCGCCTTCACTCCCAGCGTGCTCTGCGCCGTCTCTACCGCCTCCGCATATACCTCGCCCAACCGCCAGTTCAATCGGGCCAACTCCGCCACCGAAATTGCCTCAGCATCCATCGCGGAAAGTACTGCAGCTCTCACATCGTTCGGATATACCGTCCCAACATGGCCCAGCAGCTTCACATCCGGCGTTCCACCCTCCGCGGAAGCAGGCGAAATCCGGCATAGCGCCACATCAACCCCATCCGCCGACGTCCCACTCATCACCCCCGCCACCACCATGCTCTTCGTCATGAGCTTTTCAACTCCCTCTGTAACTCCGCGAGCAAATTCAAAGCCTCCCTCGGTGTCAACCCATCCACATCCGCCTCCGCCAGTCGGTCCACAATCCTCTGCGATAGCGGAGTGAACATCGTCATCTGCATCTGTGGCGTAGAGGAAGGCGAAGCCTCCCGTACCTGCTGGGTCTCCGCCCGTTCATGCACCTTCAACACCTCGCGAGCGCGTGCAATCACACCCGCAGGCAAGCCCGCCAGCTTCGCAACCTCTATCCCATAGCTCTTACTCGCCGGTCCAGCCTCCACCGTATGCAGAAACACAATCCCTCCCGAGGTTTCCTTTACCGTCACTCGCAGATTCGCCAACCGCTCCAGTCTCTCGGCCAGCAAGGTCAACTCATGATAGTGCGTCGCAAACAACGTCCGCGCGCCAATCCGGTCATGCAGATATTCAACCGTAGCCCACGCCAACGAAAGTCCATCATAGGTAGCCGTCCCACGGCCCATCTCATCGAGCAACACCAACGACCGGTTCGTCGCCGTATTCAAAATCGCCGCCGTCTCCGTCATCTCAACCATAAACGTCGACCGCCCCCGCGCCACATTATCGCTCGCTCCAATGCGCGTATAAATCCGGTCCACTAATCCAAGCCGCATCCCTTCCGCAGGAACAAAGCAGCCGATCTGCGCCATGACAACTAGCAGCGCCGCCATCCGTAGGTACGTACTCTTGCCTCCCATATTCGGCCCTGTAATCAGCAACACCGCAGGTCCCTCATCCGCATCCAGATGCACCGAATTCGGCACAAATCGTCCACTGCCCGACTCTTCCATCCGCCTTTCCACCACCGGATGCCGCGCCTGCACAAACTCGAGCCTTCCGCTCTCTTCCACCTGAGGCTTCACCCACCCACGCAACGCAGCCAAATGTGCAAAGCACCCGAGCAGGTCGATCTCCGCCACCTTCCGTGCTGTCTCCCGGATCCTGCTTGCAGCTTCCAGCAACTGCCGCCGCAACTCCGCAAAGATCCTCCGCTCAATTTCGCCACTCCGTTCCTGCGCGGTTAAAATCTTCGTTTCGTATTCCTTCAACTCCGGCGTCGTAAACCGCTCCGCATTCACCAGCGTCTGCTTCCGCTCATAGTTCGCCGGAACCGCTTTCGCATTCGCTTTCGTCACTTCAAGGTAGTACCCAAACACCGTATTGAACCGCACCTTCAGCGATCCAATTCCCGTCCGCACCCGCTCGCGTTCTTCAATCGCCGCCAGTGCCTGCCGTCCACTCCGGCTCAACTCCCGCAAGCCATCCAGCTCCGCATCTACGCCCTCACGGATCGCCCCGCCATCCCCTAACGAAACCGGAGGCTCCTCCGCAATCGTCCGCACAATCATCTCGTGCAGATCCTCCAACGGATCGACACTCGCACCCGACTGCCGCCATCGCGCAGCCTCAAACACCTTCACCGCTGCAACCACTCCAGGAAGACAACCCAGCGTCTTCGCCAGCGCCATAACCTCTCGCGGCCCGGCAGAATCCAGCGCCACCCTCCCCAACAATCTCTCCAGGTCCAACACACCATCCATCGACCGACGCAGCCCCTCGCGCCGCCGCAAATCACCAGCAGCTTCCCCCACCGCCTCCAGTCGCGCCTCGATCTCCCTCAACTCATTCGTTGGCCGCAACAGCGAAGCCCGCAACAACCTCTTACCCATCGGCGTACAACAAGCATCCATCGTGTAGAACAATGTAGTCTGCGCCGACTCACCCGAAAACAACGGTTCCACCAACTCTAGATTCCGCACACTAACCGAATCGAGCTCTAAACAATTGGACCGCTCATAGAATCGCAGCCCATCCACATGCTCCAACGCTCCCTGCTTGGTCTGCCGCATGTAATGCAACAATGCCCCAGCCGCTACGACCGCCGCCTCATGCCCACCCAGTCCCATCCCATCCACCGAATGCACCTTGAAGTGATTCCGCACCAGCGGAACGGCATACTCAGCCGTAAACACCCACTCACCCAGCGCGGTTTTCGTTCGAATTCCATCTAATCCCGCCGCAGTCTCCGACAAATTCTCTCCTGCAAGATTCACTCCGCCGAGTAGCCCCTCGCCATACAACAACTCCACCGGTCGCACCCGTGCCAACTCGTCCACCGCCGCCGCCCACGCATTCACTCCCGTAAATTCCGTAGCCCGAAACTCTCCCGTCGACAGATCCAGCAGCGCCAAACCGCAAACTATCGCCGCACCCGACCCCAGCACACAAACAGTCGACAGATAATTACTCTGCTCCGCCCCCAGCGTCGGATCGAGCGCCGTCCCCGGCGTCAATACCCGCGTCACCTCGCGACGCACAATGGTCTTGGTCTGCTTCGGGTCCTCCATCTGCTCGCACAGGGCAATCTTGTACCCCAGCCGCAGCAGCTTCTGCAGATAAACCTCCGCCGCATGGTAGGGAACCCCGCACATCGGCTGCTTCTTTT
The DNA here is from genome assembly GCA_036267495.1 of Edaphobacter sp. Taxonomy (GTDB): domain Bacteria; phylum Acidobacteriota; class Terriglobia; order Terriglobales; family Acidobacteriaceae; genus Edaphobacter. Next base: position 2,509 of record DATAVY010000097.1, on the reverse strand, counting down.
CTCTGTCCCGCGCGGTCAGCGTAAGCTGCAACACCCGCGAAACCAGGATCGCGTCCTCATAAAACAACTCATAAAAATCGCCGATCCTGCAGAACATCAGGCAGTCCGGATGCTGTTCCTTCGCCGCGAAGTACTGCCGCATCACCGGCGTCAGTGAATTCGCATCGCTTGTAATTTCTTTCGTCACAGGAGAGCCCAGAATACCGCACCCGCGCTGGTTCACGCTTACTGCCTGCTATTCGATTCAACCGGCAAAATGGTCGTCGTCACCGAGAACTTGCGAAAGTTCGAATACGTGTGCTCTGTAACCACCCGAACCCGTTTCTTCGACATCAGCAGATTCGCATCGATGACGGAATGGGTTGTTAGCCGAGTGCCACCGATATAGGTGTACTGGAAGTCGAACGTGCTTCCTTTCAGCATGTCGTCTTCATCTCCCAGCAGCGTGCCGTTGAGCCTCACCACTTCCTGCTTTCCCGTATCCACCCAGAACTTGTAACTCCTGGTTGGCCCGCCCGGCAGCGGAGACGACTCAATCATGACGCAGTCGCAAACCTCCGCCGCCGCGTGACCCAGGATAGCGTTCTCATATTTTGAAGAAAGCTCGCCGAGACTGAGGCTGCTCTCAATACTCTTCACCACCTGATGCATAATCTTCGCTCGCGCCTTATCATCGAGCGCCGAGTGCTCGCGGACCGCATCGTCATACCGCCGCTGTTCCCTGGTAAGCTGCCTCCCTTTCAACGCCTTGCCATCAATCTCCAGCAACCGCGAATATTGAAGCTCGCCGATATAGGTCACGTCGTACAGTTGCGTTGCGTCGGCGGTCTTCTTCCCCTTCTCATTGAAGTTCAGGTTGTGATACAGATCGAGAAAAGTAAATCGAGTGCGTGTTCCTTTCGACAGCCCCATCTTTTCAAATGCCGGACGCAGCAAAGCTATCGCCTGGGAATGACTCTGCGCCCACACCCGGACACTCGCACAAAAAATCAGAAAAAACCACACCACTCCGCGAAAGGTTAGCACCGTCCCAGCCTACACAAATGGCGCCAGGCGGAGACCGCCATCAACGCAGTCGCCAACGATCGATTTGCCGCATAACTCAATTCTCGCTCATCCATTTTCGTCCTCTCGCCATACCCGATATACTGAAGATTCGCGAGTCCACCCCTGGCGAACCCTTACCATGTCCCTCCTCTGGCTCAGAGTCGCGGTCCTCCTCTACGGCATAGCCGCGCTTGCCGTCCTGCCCGCCGCGCTCTACGACCGGCCTCGCTGGCGTCACATCGCCATCCCCGCCGCCACCGCCGCCGTACTCTTCCACTTCGTCTCGCTCGCCGAGATGCTCAACGCCGCCCACCATCGCCTCCCGGTCGACACCCACGAAACCCTCTCCTTCCTCAGTCTCCTTCTCGCCGTCGCTTTCCTCCTCGTCTACGGCCGCTACAAGACCGTCGCCCTCGGCATCTTCATCTTTCCTCTCTCCTTCCTCCTCGGCCTCATCCCAGCTTTCCACCCTGGCAAAGAGAGCACCACCACTCCTATGATCCACACCGGCTGGATCTTCCTCCATGTCGCTCTCCTCCTCGCCGCCTACGCCGCGCTTCTGCTCTCTCTTTTGGCATCGCTGCTCTATCTCGTCCAGGAACGCCGTCTGAAGCAAAAATCTCCCACTATCACCTGGCTGCCTCCACTCGAAACCACAGATCAGATCGCCCTCAAAGCCCTCCTCTTCGGTCTTCCCTGCATGACCGCAGGTCTCCTCATCGGCTCGCTCATCGCCGAAGCCACCGTAGGCGCCTCCTACTTCCGCGATCCAAAGATTCTCCTCGCCTTCGCCATGTGGCTCGCCTACGTTGCCATGATTCACATCCGCCGCATCGCGGGCCTGCGCGGACGCCGAGCCGTCTACCTCTCCAGCTTCGTCTTTCTCGTCGTCCTCGCCGTCTGGGCTGCCAACCAGCTCTCCTCCGTCCACAGGTTCACCGCACCATGAGCGCCAGGACGCAAGGACGTCTCGTCCTCCTCGGCATCAACCACAACACCGCGCCCATCGAGGTCCGCGAGCGCCTCGCCATCCCCTCCACCCGTCTCGCCGACGCCACCCGCACCCTCCTCCACCAGCCCGGCATCCGCGAAGGCCTCATCCTTTCCACCTGCAATCGCGTCGAGCTCCTCACCCTCCAGGACGATGCAGCCGACGCACCCGATATTGCCGATGCCGCCACCGCCCAGCCGCAAACCAAAGCCGACCTCCTCCGCTTCCTCCACGAATACTTCGCCGTCCCCGCCAACGACATCCGGCCTCACCTCTACGAGCACCACGGCCGCGAAGCCGTCCGCCACCTCTTCCGCGTCGCCAGCTCCCTCGACAGCATGGTCGTCGGCGAGCCGCAGATCCTCGGCCAGGTCAAAGAGTCCTACACTATCGCCCGCGAAGTCGGTGGAGTCTCCACGCATCTCGAATCTCTCCTCCAGCGCACCTTCACCGTAGCCAAAAAAATCCGCA
>DATAVY010000096.1:0-8837 GCA_036267495.1 Edaphobacter sp. | reverse complement strand
TGGACACGGTGGAGTACATCCTTGTGGGGCCGGGGAATCCTCAGCTTTCGTCGGAGATGGTTTTGAAGACGCTGACGGGATTGGCTCCGAAGGCAAAGGCTCTGCGACTCGCTGCGGATTTCAAGATACAGGATGCCCGCGAGGCTACGGACGCCTTGCTGCAGATGTTTGGCGGAAGCGGAAGTTAGTTCAATCTCTTGCAGGAGCGCCGATTTGATTCGTAGTCTCGTTGCGTATTCCTTTCCCGTTCTGTTCGCTTCCCCGCTTCGATCAGGCGAGGGTTGCGGCGACTCCGCCGATGGGGTTCGCAGGAGATGGCGTAGCAGTAATCATTCTGAGCTGTGTCTGGAGCGTGAAGAAATGCAGATGAAACGAAAAGCGCGTGTGCCGGTTCGGATTGCAATGCTTATCGGAGCTCTCGCCTTGCTGACTTCGACGCTGGCGGCGGGCGCGCAAGCGGTGCCGGCTGCGGAGTTCAGGCTGGCATTGATGCCTCTCCCCAGCTCGATGACGCAGGGCGAAGGCGCGCTCATTGTGACGCCTGCTGGAGGCGCTGGCTCGACGTTCACCTATATCTATGATCAGAAACACGACGCACGTCTCGAAGCTGCTGTGAAACGCGCTCTCCTCCAGCTAGGCCGAACCTGCGGTGGAGATGTGCTGCGATCGACGATCGATCATCCGAATTCTGCGAACCCCTCTCTCACCATAAGCGTTGCCGGGCAAACCGAAGCGGTGCAGTCCATCGATGAGGACGAGAGTTATAGCTTGAACATCACTCCGCAAGCAGCCCGGCTTACCGCGGCGACCGACACGGGGGCGATGCATGGGCTGCAGACGATTTTGCAGTTAGCGACTAACCGGCACGGCGCCTGCGTACTTCCCGCGGTGACGATCGGCGATACGCCACGTTTTCGCTGGCGCGGGTTCATGATCGATGTGAGTCGTCATTTCGAGCCGGTGCAGGTGATTGAACGAACGCTCGACGGCATGGCCGCGGCCAAGCTCAATGTGTTTCACTGGCATCTCAGCGACGATCAGGGTTTTCGCGCGGAAAGCAAAAAATTTCCCAAGTTGACTGGAATTGGGTCGGACGGCCAGTTCTACACCCAGGAGGAGATGCGCGAAGTTGTCTCCTATGCGCGGGCGCGCGGTATCCGCGTGGTGCCGGAGTTCGATATGCCGGGTCACGGAACCAGTTGGATCCTTGCCTATCCTGAGCTCAGCCCTGAAGCACAGATCACTCAACTGCCGGTCGTCTACGGTACGCCCACCGCGGTTCTGGACCCAACGCGCGAGAGCACATACAAGTTCATCAATACGCTCGTCGAGGAGATGGGCAGGATCTTTCCCGATGAATACTTTCACATCGGCGGCGACGAGGTGCAGGGCAAAACCTGGCTTTCCAATCCGCATGTTGCGGAATTCATGAAGAAGAAAGGATTCACCAAGCCGGCCGAGTTGCAGGCGTACTTCAACCGGCGCCTGGAGGTCATCCTGAAAAAGCATGACAAGAAGATGATCGGTTGGGATGAAATTCTAGACCCGGCTTTGCCTAAAACGATCGTGATCCAGAGTTGGCGAGGAGAAGCGTCTCTGGCTGAGGGGGCGCGACAGGGGTATCAGGGAATTCTGTCGGCGCCCTATTATCTCGACGGACAGAAGACATCGGCGCAGATGTTTCTCGATGATCCGATCCCGTCCAATACCACATTGACCGGCGATCAACAAAAACTGATCCTCGGTGGCGAGGTGTGCATGTGGGCTGAGCAACTCAATCCCGAGACGGTGGACTCGCGTGTGTGGCCGCGCACGATGGCTCTGGCGGAGCGGTTTTGGTCGCCGCAAAGCGATCGGGATATCTCAGATATGTATCGGCGTCTGCGCATCAACTCGCTGAAGCTGGAAGATGCCGGGTTGCGGCACATCAGCGGTCCTGAGACTCTGCGTCGCAATCTTCTTCTGGAGCGCGACCCTGAAGCGCTGGAGGTGCTGGCGTCGGTGCTCGAGCCGGTCAGCTTTCACGAACGCTACGCCGGACAGCATACCAACGGATTGACGACGCTGGATCGGCTGGTAGATGCGATTGCGGCCGATCCGCCGTCGCGCCAGGAAATTGCAGGAGACGTGGATGCGCTGGCAGGCGGTGTCACTGTGATGCCGTTGTCGGATCCCAAGCTGAATCTCGACGTGAGCGGCGATGTGCCGTCCGGTGCGACGCCATCTCCTGAAGTAGCGATACGCGAATTGCGTCAGCGATTCCTCTCCTGGCAGGCCGCCGAACCGCGCCTTCTCATGGATGTGCAGGAGACCCCACGTCTAAGCGACGTAGCAACGCGCGCGCAGCAACTTGGGGAGTTGGCGGAGTTGGGACTTTCCGCCCTTAGTTATCTTGAAACCCACACCACGCCTCCGGCCGGATGGCAAGCGCAGCAGATGAGTACAGTTGATTCCGCCGAGCGGCCCTCGGCCCTGGTGCGGTTTACATTTCTTCCTTCCATGCGCAGGTTGGTGTTGGCAGCTGCGCAATCGGGACGTACTGCCGCGCCGTAGTCAACATCTTTTCTCCGGCCCATACGATCGAGCGGGCTCGAAGTTTTCAATTAACTTCCATGCGCCAGGAGATCTCTGCCGGAGCTTCCGAGTTCTGGCCGGCAGAGATCTTCCCGGTGATTGGATTAGAAGGTGAACTTCACTGCACCCTGAAAGATGCGGGCAGCCTGCGCGCCTGTGATTCGACCGAAACCACCGGCGGACCCATTCACGTTTGCGGTCGGATTGTTGAAGTTGGGATGGTTGAGCACATTGAAGGCTTCGAGGCGCAGAGTCATCGCCAGAGTTTCATGGAGAGGGAAGCTGCGGCTTAGCGACGAGTCGACGTTGAAGAACTTCGGCCCGACAAATGTGTTTCTTCCCAGGTTGCCATACGTACCCGGAGCGTTCACTGTGAACTGGGACGGATCGAGCGTGTTTGGATTGAGAGTCAGGTTGGAGACAGGATGAGCGTTAACATACGCGTTGTGACCAGAGTAATTCGGCCGGTCAGTTCCAAGAGCGGTGAAGGAGTTGTCGATTCCGGAGGTCACGGTAAACGGTCCTCCGCTGGTGGCCCGCACGATGGGTGCAATCTCCCAGTTATTGATCAGGTAGGCCTTCCAGCCGGAGAGACCAAAGTGGCTCGACGCCACCATCGAGAGATTGAAGATGTGGCGGCGGTCAAATCCGCATGCGGCATAGTCCATGTGGATATTGTTCGGGTTTTCCACGGCAACGGTGTTGAATTGCCCGGGATTGTCCAGCAAATCGAAGCAGTGCGACCACGTGTAGTTGGCAAGGAAGACGAAGCTGTTCGATGCGCGGTGCTGGATGTTGGCGATCATGCCATCGTATCTCGCATTCGAGCCGGCAACCATCAGAGTCGATGCTCCGCCACCCCCTCCGCCCAGGTAGAAAGGTCCCTGAGATGGATTTTCCAGAGTCAACATTGCGCGGTTCTGAGAATTTCCCGTACTCGAGCAAGGCTTGCCGGTACCGGGAGAAGTCAGCAGGTTGCCAAACGGAGAGGTGCAGCTGCCTGGACCAGTCCATACTCCTGGAATGTAGATGATCGGGTTCAGCGGATAACCGTAAGGAGCATGAGTCGTCTTATTCGCAATGTAATCGATCTGGAACTGCCATCCATGAGGCAGCTCATGCTGAATGCTCGCGGTCCACTGGATGACATAGGGCGTTGGAAACGCCTTCGGATAGACGATATATTGGCCGCCTGTATTGAAGGTCTGGCTGGTTGGAGGCTGAAAGGGCTGAGGGAATGGATTGCCCGGAGCCGTGCCGCCATTCCAGGGATTGCTAAAGTTGATCGGAGCGGACGTAGCCGTATTGGTGACCAGCGTTGCGAAGGGTGGATTCTGGGTGGTCTCGGTTGAGGCAAAGAAGTTCGTTTCGTCGTAGACAAGGCCCGCACCCACGCGGAAGACGGTCTTGCCGTCCCCTACGGGATCAAAGGTGGCGCCCAGGCGCGGTGAGAACTGCCAGATGTAGTTCTTGGTGAAGTTTTTCGGAACTCCCGCGTCGCCATAAAACAGCGAGCCGGCAGGTGCGTTGGGAAATCTGGTGCTGTGCTGATTGGCATTGAATGCGGCCATGTCAAAGGTCGAGCCGCGGCCGAAGTAGTCATAGGGAGTGAACTCCGCTCCCCAGCGAACGCCTGCGCTCAATACCAGCCGCGGCGTTACATGGTAGGTGTCCTGGATATACAAACTCGGGATGGGAGCACGCATCGCATTCTGTTGCGGCTTGCTCTGGGAAAAGGAAGTCATCGACCCGGTGAGAAAGTCCATCAGCGACTGTCCGCCGACAACAAAACCGGGGGCAGGAGTGTAGGTAATGTTCTGGCCTGGCCCCTTCTGACTGAAGACGTTGCTGAAGTTGAACGTTCCATTGGAAGAGAAGGAATTGTTGACGTTGAGCTGCGGTCGAATGTACTCGCCGCCGAAGACGATCTGGTGTTTTCCGAGCACCAGGTTGGCGTCGTCGATGATCGACCAGCTATTGACGTTAAACGTCCCGAGAGCGCAGGTGCTGCAATAGGTATTGAAACCGGCTCCTTGTACTCTGAGTCCGACCGCTTGCGGCTGATAGACATTCGCGCCGAGGGTTACGGCGTTGATGCCGTCTGGCGCTGGACCTCGAGCATTCGTTCTTCTTGTGCCGGTTAAATGGACGGTATTCACGAACTTCGTATTGACGATCCAGGTTTCGCCCAGCGTAAGGGACTGGGCAACCTCAGTGTTCCCCGGGTTAGCAGTGATCAAAATATCGCTCGGCGAGAAAAAAGCGGGAGTCACATAACCATCGCGAAAGTAACGGCCATAGAAGCTGTGTTTCTGGGTGAGAGTTGCATCCACCCGGGCAATGTACTGGTTTTCTGTCTGCAGGACGGGAGGAGCAAAGTGCACGTTGCCGCAGTTGTCCTCTGCGGGAGGCAGATACTTCACCAAGGCAAGAGCAGACGGATCGAAGTATTTTGTTGCAATCTGGTTTTTGGGAAGAACGTCGCCAGTGATCGGATTGAGAAGTTGGATCGACTGGTTGTTCTTGTTTGCTGTGCACGCAGGGCTCTCAATTGCAGAAAAGTCACCCTGAAGCATAGCAGCCGTAGGAACATGAGCCGCGGTCGCAGAGCTTGCCTGAGACGAGCTTAACCGCTGATAGCCTGCAAAGAAGAAGAGCTTGTCGCGAATAATGCGGCCGCCGAAGGTGCCCCCGTACTGATTCTGGTGCAACGTGTCTTTGGACGTCGCGAAAAAATTCGTGGCATTGATGTAGTTATTGCGAATGAACTCAAACGCCGAGCCATGCCATTGATTCGACCCGGAACGGGTAACTGCATTGACGACGCCGGCCGGATGCAGGCCCGACTGCGCGCCCATAGCCGTGGTCTCGACGCTGAACTGAGCGACAGCATCAGGAAACGGGAAGGCGAAACTCGTATTCGACTCGTAGTCGTTGTTATCTCCGCCGTCCAGACGGTAGTCCGTCTGATTGCCCTGTCCACCGGCAATCTGAGGCGACACCGAACTGAAGAAGCCTTTGTTGCCCTGGGTAAGCGCGGTGCTCGGAACGGATGCGCCCGAGAGCGTGATAAGCGATGTGATCTGGCGTCCATTCAACGGCAGTTCGGTAAGAGTCTTCTGATCGATCGTCTGCTTGAATGAGCTGTCTTCGGTCTGAAGGGCGAGCCCGGCCGTTGAAACCTCGATCTTATCACTGGTCTGGCCGACCGCCATCGTGACATTGACTGCAATGCTGCTGCCGACTTCGAGAATGATGTTCTGTTGGGTATACGTCTTGAATCCGGGCGCAGTCACGGACAGGACATAGGTACCGATGTCGATGTTGGGGAAACTGTAAAGACCGTCATTTCCGCTGACGCTTGTACGCTTCACCTGGGTGGCAGTATTGGTGAGGGTGATCGCAGCGTTTGGCAGCATGGCTCCCGTTGAATCGACCACCGTACCCTGAATGCTGCCCGTTCCCGCGATCTGCGCTTGGCCAGTCGCTAACGATAAAACAAGAACGATTGCGAAAAGTAAAAAGCTCCGGCAATCATGAATTGCCGCTTTGCTCGAAACCAATCGTCGATTTTCTACCGTCTTCCACCAAGGCCGAGTGAGCTTTGTCTTTTTCGCATTCATTGCATCCTCCAAAGAAGTGACACCCTGTTCCACAATCGAATAATTGATAAAGAGGTCCGATCAAACCAGCACCTCCATTCCTATCTGGTCTACCAATGGTTGGCTAAACCCTTCCCGGCGAAAAGTCTAAAGAGCGCATTTATTGAATGTCAATACCTGAACGTTTTCCAATGACAAATTGGCCAGTTGCTGGCCGCAACTATTCGAGAGCGTCAACATCCTTGTCATCCGGACGAAATCGCGAATTCTTAAGGTTCAGGCCAATCCCCTGGTTGGCCCTGGTCCCAATTGACAGCACGAAACTGTTCAAGGTAAAACTCACGGATGGATCATTGGTCTGACCATCTCTACGCGAACAACGAGGCAGGATCTTGCATGAACTCTCCAATCGCGGTTCGCGCAATGGATTTTTCGGTTAGATGTGCCGAGGTCCGGAGAAGATATCTGCGAGATTTCGTGCGATGTTGTTCTTACGAAGAATCGATAACCCAACAAATCTGAACGGACAAAGGAAACGGAATGACACGATCCACCTGGGCGCGACGCACCTTTCTCAAACGGGCCGGACAAGGAATGGCTGCACTGCCGCTGCTGTCCATGCTGCCGGAAGATCTCGAAGCGCAATCGACTCCGAAAGCCAACGCGAAGCATCCGGCGGCGACAGTGGCAGCAAAGGCCGCCGTGAAACTTAACGTTCGCGACCTGGGGGCCACGGGCGACGGAAAGACGAAAGACACGTTAGCGATACAGCAGGCTCTGGACCGTTGCAGCGTACTGGGTGGAGGAGAAGTATTGCTACCCCCGGGCGATTACCTGACCGCCGCGCTCATTCTGCGGTCGAACACGACGCTGCGGCTTGAGGAGGGCGCGAGTCTCATGGGTTCGCCCGATATCGCCGACTATCCCTTGACCCAGGTGCGCTGGGAAGGGCGCTGGATCAAGGGTTACGGCGCGTTCGTGTCCGCGCAGAACGCGGAGAACATTACGATCACAGGCAAGGGAAAGATCGTCGCGAGCCCCGAGATCAAAGGGCGTGTGGTGCATGCCGATGGCTCGCCGATGGTCTACACGCGCCCGCCCGCAGGAGCGCCACGCAATCCTGATGGGCCGACAAACGTCGCAAGACAAGACATCATTCGGCATCCCGCGCTGATGGAGTTTACCTACTGCAAAAATCTGCTGGTTCAGGATGTCTTTACTCAGGGCAACGACATGTGGTCGACGCATCCGGTGTACTGCGAGAATGTCACGTTTAAAAACGTGACCGTGCATAGCGGAGCCGACGGCATCGACGTCGATTCCTGCAAGCATGTCGTGATCGACGGCTGCCAGTTCGAGACGCGCGACGATTGCATTTCGCTGAAGAGTGGCCGCGGCATGGAAGCTAACGTCATCGGTATTCCATGCGAAGACGTCAGGATATCCAACTGCACCTTCAACGATGCGGTGTGGGCGTGCATAGGAATTGGCAGCGAAACTTCCGGCGGCATTCGCAATGTGCTGGTAGAGCACTGCAAATGCCTCGGCGCTCGCACTCATGCGATTTACATCAAGAGCAGGCCTGGCCGCGGCGCCTTCATTGAAGACATCACCATGAACGACTTGGAAGTCTCGAACACAAGGCTCGGCTTCCTTCGCATCAACATCCTGAACAGCGGGTTGCAGGACCCGAATCCCGTTCCCGGTCTCGATGGCATCCCGACGATTCGCAACTACAAGTTCAGCAACATCCGCGTGACGGACGTTCCCGTGCTGGTTCAGGCAAACGAGATTCATCCCGACAAGCCGCTGGACGGTTTTTCGCTGACCAATGTTACCGGCACCTGCGGGAAAGGAATCCTGCTCGCAAATATGAAACACGTTGAGTTGAAGGACATCAAGGTGACAGGCTTTAATGGGCCGCTGCTGAGCACTCAGAACGTAACCGGCAAGGGCCTCGAGGGCGCTGTTCCGCTGACGGAAAAGGCAAAGATACCCGAACCCATTCAGGCTCCCGCTCAACCATATATCCTTCATTGATTCCGTCGCTCTGTAGGTTTTTGAAACGTTCCGATACGCAACTCACGAGTCCTGCTATGCGTCTTCTTCTGGTTTCCGTTCTCGGAGTAGCGATGTTGCCGTTTGCGGCAGCGCTCCAAGCTCAAACTGTCCTTCGCAATCCGACGCCAATTGACTTTTCTTATGCGGGGTACGGAGCGGGTGAGCCAATCCCATTCGTTCCCGCGGTCCTCAGGGTCGCACCCTCAGGCGGGGATGACACAGGTCTCCTGCAGCGAGCTCTCGATCGCATTTCCTCAATGCCCCCCAAATCTCATGGTTTCCGGGGAGCATTGCTGCTCGCCGAGGGACGCTACCACGTGCAGGGTCAGTTGCATCTGCGCGTCAGCGGCGTTGTGCTGCGCGGCACAGACCCGCAAAAAACCGTCATCGTCGCCGAAGGAATTGACCGGCGCTCTCTGATCGAAGTGGGCGCCTCAAAAGATCCTGCGCTCGATAAAGCTCGCAACGTTACCGAGGATGCGCCAGCCGGCGCCATGACATTGACCCTCGATAACGTTGAAGGACTCGCAACCGGCGACCACGCCGTTGTGCGCCGCCCCAGCACCGAGGAATGGATCTCGGCGATGAGTATGAGCGGGT
>DATAVY010000095.1:0-5727 GCA_036267495.1 Edaphobacter sp. | reverse complement strand
GTAGAAAGAATAGTCGAAGGGGTCGTTGGAATTGTTGGAGTCGTTGGAATTGAGAGAGGAGGAGGACTCGGCGGCGGGGGAGGGGCTTGCAGCGACGAGAAGAAGCTGCGATGGCGCGTCGGGGAGGGTTTGTTGGAACGTTTCAGGCTGAGCCGGCTGCTGGGCTGAGACGTGGAGCGCGGCACAGAGAATTGCTATGGAGAGGAAAGTTCGCAAACAGGGGATTCCGATCAAGGGTTGATTTAAGAAGAGTCAATAGATAAGACGATTTTTATCGGGACTAGTTGCGAAATTTGCAGGTTCGGGTGCGAAAGGCGGCCGCGCGGAGATTGAACCGATGGTATGACTTTCATTTTGTGTGAGATAGCGGCCTTGGGGTCAACGGCCATCGATTGTTTTTCTTAGCGCCTGGTTTGGGGATTTGCCGTCTTGGGAGCGGGATTGCGCCACTCTTCGACGGTGAGTTCCCATATCTCGGTTGGCAGCCGCCCTGAGACGAAATCGTCCTCTGTCTCAAGGATACAGCGCATGCCCTTGCGGAGAGAGATGGCTCGGGAGGCGGCGTTGTCGCGGGCCTTTTTGATGCGGAGGACGGGCTGGTTGAGGTCTTCGAACCAGAAGCGCGTGACTTCGATTGCGGCTTCGGTCATGAGGCCCTGGCCCTGCCAGTCGAGCGCCAGCCAGAAGCCTCGGTTGTGGTTGCCCGGGAGGATGAGAGCGATGGCGCCGATGATCTTGGTCCTGGTTTCGGGATTGGCTTTGAGGCGCAGGGTCCAGTGCCATTCGTCTCCGCGTGCGATGGCGGGGAGTGCGTCTTCGCGGTAATAGGATTCGACGCCGTTCTCGGGGAAGGGCCACGGGACCTGGGCGTTGAGTTGCTTGACGATCTCCCATTGGGCGAAGAGGGGCTGGACTTCGGCGGCGTCGGAGAGTTGGAGTGGGCTGAGGATTAGGCGTGGGGTTTCGAGAGTTGGAGTGGATGGGACGGAGTTCGTCATGTGATTTTCGAGTAAGAGGGTTTGGCGGGTTGAGAAGTACGATAGAGCATTTACTTGTAGATTCTGCTGCGGTGGCCGATCTCGACGACCAGCACGGTCAGCTTATCGTCTTCGATGCGACAAAGAATTCGATAATCCCCTATGCGGTAGCGCCACAGGCCGGCGAGATCATGGAGCAACGGTTTTCCGAAGTCGCGAGGATTCGCTGCTGAGGCGATGCGCTCATGAAGGTAATGAAAGATACGGCGCTGGATCGATTGATCGAGCCTGGAAAAATCCCGATCAGCATCCGAAGAGAATTCAATCGACCAAGCCATATTTGCGGCCGATCTCCTCCAGGCTGATTCGCTTGCCGGGATTTTTCAGTCGCTCCGCAGCGATCCTGGCGTCTTCCCGATCTTCGAGGTAAGTCAGGATGGCTTCGCGTACAAGGTCGTCCCTGGACTCGCCGGTGCGGCGTGCGAGAGCTTCAATCTGACTCTCAATTTCGACGGGAAGCTGGATTGTGGTCATAACTGCCTCTCGATCGTCAGTATAACAAGCCGCAAAACCCGATTTGCGGTTGTCCATCCGATCTCAGCGGCCGTGCTCTTCAAGGTATTTTTCTACTTCGAGGGCGGCCATGCAGCCGGAGCCGGCGGCGGTGATGGCCTGGCGGTAGCGGCGGTCCTGAATGTCTCCGCAGGCGAAGACGCCGGGGATGATCTCGCCGTTGAGGGTGGGGAAGACGTTGTTTTTGGTGAGGATGTAGCCGTCGGGATCGAGGTCCATCATGCCTTTGAAGGCGAGGGCGTTGGGGATGTGGCCGATGCCGAGGAACATGAAGCTGACGGGGAGGATGTACTCTTCGCCGGAGACGAGGTTTTTGAGGCGGAGGCCTTTGACGTCTTTTTCTTCGACGCCGAGAACCTCTTCGACGGTGGTGCTGGTGAGGAATTTGATGTTGGGATGGGCCATGGCGCGGTCGAGCATGATCTTCGAGGCGCGGAATTTTTCGGTGCGGTTGATGAGGGTGACTTTGGTGGCGAAGCGGGTGAGGAAGAGGGCCTCTTCCATGGCGGAGTCGCCGCCGCCGATGACGGCGATCTCCTTGCCGGAGGAGAAGAAGCCGTCGCAGGTGGCGCAGGAGCTGACGCCGTGGCCGATGAGGGCCTGCTCGGAGGGAAGATTGAGCCAGCGCGCGCTGGCTCCGGAGGCGATGATGAGGGTGCGGGTGTGGATGGTCTCGTGGCCGAGGTTGAGCGCGAACGGGTGTTTGGTGAGATCGATGGAGGCGAGGTGGGCCATCTTGAGCTCGGCGCCGAAGCGGACGGCCTGCTTCTTCATGTTCTCGATGAGCTCGGGGCCCTGGATGCCCTCGGGCCAGCCGGGAAAGTTTTCCACCAGGGTGGTGATGGAGAGCTGGCCGCCGGGCTCGTGGCCTTCGAGGACGAGAGGCTTGAGGTTGGCACGGGCGGTGTAGATGGCGGCGGTGAGTCCGGAGCAGCCGGAGCCGAGGATAACAGTGTCGCGCGTCGTGTTTTCAGGCATAGGAGCTTCCCTAGTGTAAATGCGCGAGGAAGGAAAAAGATGCAGACCGGCGATTGGTGAAAGAATCGAGCTATGGCAAATCTGACCTTAGTGTATGGAATGAGACTGTTACCCGCGGACGAGATTGTGGCCGTAGGGGACGCGCCGGTGACGTTGAAGAACGGCAACGAGGCTCGGGTGACGATGCACGTGCTGGAGGGGAGCCGGGAGCAGATCGAGGCGCAGTTGAAGATGAGCCTGGATGCGTTCTTCGACTTTTATCCGGAGATTTAGGCGGTTTTTTTCCCGTTTTGAGAGCGTGCCGTTGTCCTGAGAGTGTGCTGAAACAGGCCAATGCTGCTGTCCGACCCTTTTCCTGACGAAAGACAGGAGAGGGAGGATGCCATGGGCCGGTTGTCGCGGATTGTTACGGGACTGTGCGTGGGCGCGCTGGCTGTGCTGGCGGCGGCTGCTTCGGCTTATGGCCAGGATGCGCCGTCCGCCGATTTCGCGGCGCCGCAGACTGTGGTCGATGTGCTGCATCAACTCTCCGATCAGGCCGAGATTATTTTCGCGGGGCAGGTGATGGCGATCCGACGTCCAAACGCCGGCGTTATTGAGGTGGAGTTCCGCGTCGATCAGGGAATTCGCGGCTGCACTGCCGGCACGCCTTATGTTTTGCGGGAGTGGGCTGGTTTGTGGGAGGGCGGCAACCAGCGCTATCAGGTTGGGCAGCATCTGCTGATGCTGCTGCACGCGCCGAGCGCGGCGGGGATGAGTTCGCCGGTTGGCGGGCTGGATGGGGCGATTCCGATTCGTCAGGGCGGAGCCGGGAGCGCAGTGGGGGATGCGGCGACTCCGCGGCAGCCGCCGTTTGTGGATCTGCGATGGCTGGGAGCGAGATTGCCGCACACGGTTTCCTATCGCAAGAAGCCTGTGCCTGCGGCGGCCGGTGCGATGCCCTTTGTTTCGCAGGCGCAGGCGATGGGTTTGGCTGCGAGTAACGGGACCGCTCCGGCTACGGTGATGGTTGGCAGCAGCGCGGGATCGAGCGGCTCGTCGGTGCCGGCGCAGCAGGCTTCGGTGGATGCGGTGATGGGAATGTTGAGCTCGTGGCAGAAGGCGCAGCATGCGGCTCCGTGATACTTCGACATGGCCGCGATTGCGTGGCCGGCTGCGGATCGTTTCTTCGCTTGCCGTATGGTGGATTGCTGCCGCGGCGGCGTGGGCGGGAGGGCCGAGGTGGGTCACGGGAGCGCCTTACTTTACGACGACGGGAATTCCGGTGGTGTGGTACACGAATCAGCCGCTCTACTTTACCGACCCGGGAAACCTGAGTTCAAGCGTGAATCACGCGGCGGCGGATGCGCTGGTGGCAGCGGCGGCCAATGTATGGAATGCGCCTACGTCGAGCCTGGTGCTGGCGCGGGGCGGGGCGCTCGACGAGCATGTCAGCGGGGCGAATACCTTTCTCAGCCTCAATGGGCTGATCTTTCCCGCCGATGTTCAGAGCAGCAACTTTGCCGCGAAGCAGATCGCGGTGATCTACGACAGCGACGGCTCAGTCACCGATCTCCTGCTGGGCAATGGAGCCAGCGACGCGACGAACTGCCTGCAGAACGGCGTGACCGAGAGCGTCGATTCGATCGTTCCGGCGGGGCAGATTGAGCACGCCATTCTGGTATTGAACGGGCGCTGTACGGGGACCGATCCTGAGAAGCAGATGCAGCTGCAGTACCAGTTGATGCGGGCGTTTGGGCGGGTGCTGGGACTGGGATGGTCGCAGACCAACGACAATGTTTTTACGGGCAGCCCGCAGGCGACGTTCAACCAGGCGATGCACTGGCCGGTGATGCATCCGATCGACATTATCTGTGGGACTTATACGTACCAGTGCATGCCGCAGCCGTTCACGCTGCGTCCTGACGATCTTTCGGCGCTGGCACAGCTCTACTCGATCGCCCAGGGGCAGGCGCCCCCGGGCAAGACGGATACGCTGCTGAACGCGAGCCAATTCGCGGGGCGGCTGTTCTTTGCCGACGGGCAGGAGATGCAGGGGGTCAACGTCACCGGGCGGAGGTGGGCGCAGTTCACGGATTCGTCCCAGGAGGAGAGCTGGCAGACGGCGTCTTCGGTCTCGGGGACGTACTTCCGGCAGTCGAACGGCAATCCGGTGACAGGGCTCGACGTCACCTTCGAAGGCAGCCAGGGTTCGTTGAACAATTTTTATGAAGGCTACTTCGATCTTGCGCGCGTGCCGATGCTGCCGGGGACGTGGCAGCTCATCATCCTCGAGACGGAGCCAATCAATCCGTTGTACACGGGGCAGTATGCGGTGGGACCTTATACGGCGACGGTCCAACCGTCGGGATCGAATCTATCGCTGGTGGAGGGACTCTTCTCCGGCTACCAGCAGGCCTTCGGGGATTTTACCGTGTCGGATTCGACGAACAGCTGCAACTCCGGAGCGGATGGAGTCGAAGCGGCTCCGGCGGCTGCTGCGGCGTCGGGCTGGTGGACGGGAGTTCTGTGCTGGTATGGACACACCGCCTGGTCTTCGCTCAGGGTCAAAGGCAACCGCTCGTTTACGGTGGAGGTGACGGCGGAGGATGAGCAGGGCTTCGCTACAGATGTCAAGGCACTCCCGGTGATCGGGATGTGGAATGCGGCGGACCCGCTCGGCACATTGCCTACAGTGGCGGTCGCGGACGAGACCTTCAATGGCGAAGCGACGGGGATGACCACGCTGAGCACGTCGTTTACGCAACCGGCTCAGTTACGGATGGCGATTTCGGATGAGCGGGGAGACGGCCGGCCCGACTACAACTACCAGGCGCGCTTCTTGTATGCCGATTCTCTGGCTCCGGCGACGGTGAACGCCGCCGGGGGGACGATCACGATTACGGGCACGGGCTTTCGCACAGGCAATGCGGTGTTTGTCGCGGGCGTTGCCGCGACGGTGTTGAGTTGGAGCGCGAATACGATTGTGGCCACGGTTCCGTCGTTGCACACGCTGGGCGCAAGCTCGGCCGTGACCGCCGATGTGAAGGTGGAGGACCTCTCGACCGGCGGCGCCACGGTGATGACGCGCGCGTTGAGTTACTCCGCTCCGGTGACGACGCTGAGCCTGCTCACCGCGCCTTCGGGCAAGGTGGTGCTGGGGCAGCAGGCGGCGACGCCGTTTGCGGTGCAGGTGCTGCAGGCGGACGGAGTCACTCCG
>DATAVY010000094.1:0-3356 GCA_036267495.1 Edaphobacter sp. | reverse complement strand
AGGCCGAACTTGTGGGTGACGGAGGCGCGCTCGGCTGGGAGACGGTGACGGACGGCGCGCGGAGGAGACTGCGCGTCGACGGAGTCGGAGTTCTTCATGGCGGCTTCGGCGATCTGGCGAAGCTGGGTTTCGAGGGCGGCGATCTTTACTTCTGCCGCCTGCGCGTCGGCTTTGGCGGCCGCTCTTGCAGCCAGGATGGCTTCTTCGATCTCGATCGAGCCGGCGGCTGCGGGGGCTACGGAGGCGGCAGCGCGAGTTCCGGCTACGTTCGTCGATCTTGTGCCTTTTTTATCCTCGTCGGTCTGCGCGGTGACGTTGAGCGGCTGCGTGCCCTTGGAGTTGTCGCGGTAGATGGCGACCGCCTTGAGGCCCTGGCGCCAGCTCTCCATGTAAGCCTCGGCGATGTCGTCGACGGAGCAGTCCTGCGGGAGGTTGACGGTCTTCGAGATCGCGCCGGAGAGGAAGGGTTGCGTCGCCCCCATCATCTTGATGTGGCCCATGTAGGAGATGCTGCGCGTGCCTTTCGAGGGCTTGAAGCTGCAATCAAAGACGGCGAGGTGCTCCGGTTTGATGGCGGGCGCGCCTTCGATGGTGCCGGTGGCGTCGATGTAGCTGACGATGGCGTTGACCTCAGCCTCTTCATAGCCCAGCTTGATGAGCGCCGAAGGAACGGTGTTGTTGACGATCTTGATCATGCCGCCGCCGACGAGCTTCTTGTACTTGACCAGCGCGAGGTCGGGCTCGATGCCGGTGGTGTCGCAGTCCATCATGAAACCGATGGTGCCGGTGGGCGCGAGGACGGTGACCTGCGAGTTGCGGTAGCCGTGCTTTTCGCCGTGGGCGAGCGCGCCATCCCAGGCGTTGCGGCTGGCTTCGATGAGCGTATCGAGCTGCGGGACGACGAACGGGGCTTCAGATTCCGAGCCGCGGGCGCTGCTGTTTTTCGATTTGCCGATGTTGTTCACCTCGGCGCGATGCATGCGGACTACATCCAAAAACGGCTCGCGGTTAACATAAAAACCGGGGCAGGCTCCGCCGGCGATGTGCGCCTGCTGCGTGAGCGGCGTGGCTGCTCCCAGCGCGGGGCAGGATTCCGCAATGCGGGAGGACTGCCAGTACGCATCACCGCAGAGAATGCTCGTCAGCGTCGCAGCAAAGTCGCGGCCGGCATCGGAGTCGTACGGCAGACCGAACGCCATCAGCAGCGCGCCGAGGTTCGCATAACCCAGCCCGAGCGGCCGGTAGTCGTGCGAGTTCTTCGCGATCATCTCCGTTGGGTAGCCGGCTGCGTCGACGATGATCTCCATCGCAGTGGTGACGATGCCGATGGCATGACGGTAGCTGGGAATATCGAACTGGCCTCCCGGAGTGAGGAACTTCAAGAGATTGAACGAAGCAAGGTTGCAGGCGGAGTCATCGAGAAACATGTACTCCGAGCAGGGATTGGACGCGTTGATGCGCGCCGTATTTTTACTGGTGTGCCAGCGGTTGATGGTGGTGTCGAACTGCATGCCCGGGTCGCCGCACTGCCAGGTGGCTTCGGCGATCGTGTGCATCAGGTCGCGCGCCTTGTACTCCTTCACGGGAGTGCGGCCTTTGACGGTGCGCGTAGAGAAGGTGGAGTCAGTCTCGACGCCGCGCATGAACTCGTCGGTGACGCGGACGGAGTTATTCGCGTTCTGGAAGAAGATGGAGGTGTAGGCCTCGGAGTCGGGACCGCTGCCGTCGTAGCCAGCCTGGATAAGATGCCACGCCTTCTCTTCTTCCTTCACCTTGCACTGGATGAAGTCTTCGATGTCGGGATGGTCGACGTTGAGGATGACCATCTTGGCGGCGCGGCGAGTCTTGCCGCCGGATTTGATGACGCCGGCGAAGGCGTCGAAGCCGCGCATGAAGCTGAGCGGGCCGGAGGCGGTGCCGCCACCGCTCAGAGTTTCCATGCTGCCACGAATGCTCGACAGGTTCGAGCCTGCGCCCGAGCCCCACTTGAAGAGCATGCCTTCGGTCTTGGCGAGGGTGAGGATGGAGTCGAGCGAGTCGTTGACTGAGTTGATGAAGCAGGCAGAGCACTGCGGCTTCTTGTAGCCGGTAACGGAAAACTCTACCGCGCAGGAGTGCGGATTCCAGTGCCAGTTCTGCGCATCGGAGTTGGGCTCCAGGCGATCGCAGCCAACATTGAACCAGACCGGCGAGTTGAACGCGACCTTCTGATTGAGGAGCAGGTGGGCGAGCTCGGCGTAGAAGGTCTCGGCGGCTTCGGCGTTGGCGAAATAGCCGCCGGCGATGCCCCAGTCGCGAATCGATTCAGCGACGCGGGTGATGAGGGCGCGGACGCCGGACTCACGCTCGGACGTGCCGTTGAGGCCGTGGAGATATTTGCTGGCGACGATGTTGGTCGCGGTCATGGACCAGTCGGCGGGAACCTCGACGTTCTTCTGCTCGAAGATGATCCTGCCCTTGAAGTCCTGGATCACGGCGTCGCGAAGCTCCCAGACGATCTCGTCGTAGGGGGAGATGCCGGGCTTGGTAAAGTGGCGATCGAAGGCGAGGCCGGGGGCGCGGGAGGTAAACGGCGGAGCAGCCTGGAAATCATTGGCGCCGGACTGGTTTTGTGCCTGGTTCTGGCCCTCGGTGTGGGTCTGGTTGGGGATGGTCGCCATGGGTGAAACTCCTTCTAATTGGATGAAAATCTATCACTTTTGGCTCACGGCGTTCGGTGAGTCTGGGCCCGTTTTTAAGACGACTTCTCCGCCTTGCAAGTGCTGGGTGGGTGAACCGGGCGGGGAGGGCGTCTGCGGCAGAGGAGCGATTAAAAATAAGGTGAAACGGAATGTATTCTCGACGGCGAAGCGAATGCCTTGGATGTTGCAGTCGTGAAAATAACGCCCTCTGTGGGGTGTGTCAAGTATAAAGCACAACCTATTGTGTTGGCTGTGCGAATACCCGTATTAACGGGAGGTAAATGGCCTGGAGATGCGGAAAATGGGGCATTTAGCTGTGGATTTTCGCGAAAGGGCGCGAAATTCGTGGGGTTTGCGTGGGGGTTTACTGGTCAGTAATAGGGCATCGTTCGAGGGTAGGCGCGGAGGAGGCAAAGGGCAAGGCGCAGGAGTGGTGCAGGTTGGTGTGGACGAGGGTGGAAATGTGGGAAATGGAGGCGAATTTGAACGCACACCCTCTCCCAACTGAATCGATGCAGCCCTTAATCCGGATTGGAGTTCAGGAAAGAGTTCGTGGGTTGGTGAGGAAGTTGCATCGCAGGGAACGACAGGTCGAGTTGGAAGCGATCGACGAGGGTGTATTCCGTGAAGTTGATGGGACTGCCTGGGCAAAGATAGGTACGATCTGCCCGGTTG
>DATAVY010000093.1:0-4445 GCA_036267495.1 Edaphobacter sp. | reverse complement strand
GTGCCCTCTTTCGCAGACACGCAACAGAAATGGGAAGATCCGGCGCCCTATGGCGCAAGTCCCACCGCAGAGACGCCGCAAACGCAACAGAACACCCTCAAGGAGCCGTCTCTGATCTTCGTGCGGAGTGTGACGCAAGGCCCGGTGTTGGCTGCACAGAAGGTCAATGCCGACGACGATGGTACTCCACCGCTGGAAATGACACCCGGTACGCGCATTCAGGCGAAACTTGAAACGCAGATATCGAGCGCCGTGCAAGCCCCGGTGGTAGCCGTTGTCGAATACACTTACGCGATTGGCGCCAGGATCATTGTTCCCGCAGGAGCGCGCGTGTATGGCCAACTTCAGCAGGCCGACCGAAGCGGATTGGTCAGCCTGAAATTCGATGAGATCGAACTTCGGGACGGAGCGCGGGAGAAGATCGACGCCGTCGGCACCGGCCTCGACCTTGGGCCCATTAAAGGAAGCGTGTATGGGAAGAACACGGGCAAGAACTTTCTGGTGCGGGCGGCATCTGGCATTGGTTCGGTGCTTGCAGAAGTGGCCGGGAACAACTCCAGCGCTGCGTTCTCCGAGGACGACATGCTTCGTGAGCGGCTAGCCGAGAATGTCGGCACGGCCGGAGACTCGGAAGTGATGAACCTCAATGCCAACAGCCGCGTGGTCGTTTCCGTTCCGGCCGACACGAAGATCTATGTGGTGTTCACCAAACACGAACAGACGCCTTCTGAGCTTCACAAGGTCAACCCGACGGTTCAATAGATTGCCTGTACATCGCAAGACTCACTTCCTCGCCCTGGCCTCGGTGCCGGGGCGTTCTTGTGTTTGGGTATCATATTCAAATGGTGAGTTGCCTGCGACTCATCAGCTCTTGTGTCGTGTCTCTAAGAATGCGTCTGCAATGCGTCCTCCCCGAACGCGCTTCACTTTCGAGTCAAGATCGGTCCGCATGACCCACTACGCAGTTGGGCAATCTTCGTGCCCGTTGTCCCAATATGAAAGTGAGCAAAGATCGGTCCCGTTGACCCAGTGTGCAGATTGGGGTATTTTCGTTCCCGATTACCCACTTCCTGATTGAGCAAAGATCCTTCCAAATGCCCCAATGTGCGAGTTGGGTAATCGTCGTTCCCGAATAGAGTGGTGTGGACATGAGGGCAATCGCGCGGAGCATATCAAAGACATAGGGGCTATGCCGATTGGTCCGGATAAACCACACTGGACTCTGAGCTAAGACGGAATCAAGCGGAACCGTCCGCAACGCCTGCAAATATAGGTGTGCTCCCAGTTCCAATGAAGGCGAGGGTAGACTTCGCGATTATAGCGAGTAATTCTGCGAAGGCTGAAAACCATGCCTGCAAGCGATGCTGCACCGAGGAATAGGAACACAGTGACCGCACTTGGCCGTAGTGCGCTTGTCATCGGGTGTTCATAGATAGAACTGCCACCCACGACCGTCCACACAAAGAAAATAATGATTGCCGGTCCCCAAAGAAGAAAAGGCCGGAGGTAACCCCGCGGACGGGGTGGCGTAACCGCTTGTGCGGAGAATGATTGTGTTGTTCCCGAATGGAACCGGGTCGAGTACGTGTGTGTGCCTTGTTGATAGAGGACGGGCGCAGCCACGATGTTCGCGGTACCGCATTGATCGCATTGATACTGGTTCAACTGCGAAACGGATGCCATGCCGTTGTCCATGACCTGGCGACAGCTTGCGACACCGGGCTCCTCGATTGAGATTTTAGCTCGATTTCTCCATATTTATCCAACCCACGAGCGGGCGGAAGCCCCAACTGGCGTCTCTCATTCTGCTGAACCTACTCATGCGACTGGAGATAGAACGAAGGCCCATCCTGGCACCGCCAACCGATTTGACCGAGTTTCGCTTCCCACTCATTCTCTGATTCGACACGGATGCCGTGAGAGCAGCCGGGTCCAGGAGAAAAAACCTATGAGAACCGTACCGGCCTTCTGGCGGCGCTCGCAAGTGTCCGCTCCCGCCTCCACGAAAGTTTTTCATCGCCCCGACGAGATCAACTGGGTGCACCTCGCCATCAAGATTGGCCTGAGTTTGATCCTTGTCGGCAACCTGCTCGTCCCCTTCGCCGCGAGAGCGCAGAACCTCGGAACCTCCCCGCAATTCGGACAGGCTGTGCAGGGTCAGCAGGCGACAACTGTCGAAGGAACCGTTCTTAACATCGTGAACTGGGGTTGCAATGTCATTGCTCCGGTGATCGCAGTCGCCTGCCTCGGCATAGCGGGATGGCACTTCAAGTCCGGGCGCGGCTACATGGGTTGGGGCGTCAGCGGCGTAGCCCTTATGGTGATCTCCGGTCTCGGACGCATGGCGGAGGGTTTCATCACTCAAGCACAAGGCATTCAGTAGCAAGGGCGGAGAGCGATGCAAACTCCACAGTTCCTCCTCGACCTTCTCCAGTTGCTGCTCGATCTCGCGGTGCCGGCGGCGTTCTGCACGCTGGCCGCCGCGGGGGTGAGCTTGCGACATGAAGGCGGGATCAACTTCCACGTAAACGGCCGGGCCGGCAAGTGGATTCTGTGGACCGTCGTTCTTCTGACACTCCCGCAACTGTTGTCGTGGATCGCGGCGCAGGGCATCAACATTCCGTCCGCGAGCGGATCGGTGGGCACGAGTTGGCTGGCGAGCATGGAAACGGTCTTCAAGAATTTCGTGAATCAGATTGTAGTTGCGAAGTTGGTGCCGATCCTGGCGGCGTACTTCGTTCTGAAAGCGACCCTTGACGGGGCCGCAGGCGAGAATCCACTCGGTTCGATCGTTGCCGCACTTTTCCTGATGTCGCTCTCGGCAACGATGCAGCTATTTCAGGGATGGAACTCGGGAGGCCAGTACGCAATGACCGACATGCTTGCCTCCCTGTGGAACTACATCGCCGGACAGATTCTGCCGGCCGCGGCGGGGCTCGCCTGTGTCGGGGCGGTTATCAATTTCGTGCGGCACAGACCCTGGAGCAGGCTTGTCTTCGCCGCGATCTCTTTCTTGAGCGTGAGTGGCCTTCTGTCGCTGTTTCGAGCGATGGCGGCGTGAGGAGAAAGGTATGAGTCTCGATGGAGCCATCACCAACCTTGCATCCTGGGCGGGTAACACCATGATGCCCACGATGGCCGGACTGTTCTTTGCGGGAGCCGTGTATCGCTACAGCAAGGGTGCTCCTTTCGAGCAGCCGTTGTACGGAGGATTCGCTTCGCTGATGTGTTCTGGGATGTTGCGGGCGCTGGAGGGTTTCGTGCAACACGCGGGAGCAACGAATGCCGACGCATTTTGGATGGCCACGATGAGCCTGGTGAACTGGACAGCGAACGTAATTCTTCCAATGTTTGCGTTCACGCAGTTGGCAGCGATGGCCATGCACATGGCAGGCGTAGTTTCGGAAATCTATCCAGGATCGACCTGGATCAGGAAGTTCGTCGCAGCGATAGGTGCACTCATGGTTTCGGGGATGGTGCGCCTGGCCGAGTCGATGGTGACACAAGCGCATGGAATCGGAGGGTGATGAAATGAGTCTCGATATGACGCCGGTTCACCGCAATCTTCATACCAAGGTCACATTCCTTGGCCTGGAGTTTGAGGATCTGATTTTGGTGCTCGCGCTGGCGGCATTGATGAATCTGCTTGCGCACTTTGTGAGTGGCAACGCGCATGTGTTCGGAATTCCGCTGAATGTCTTTATGGAGTTCATCGTCCCGGCGTTGGCTGTGCCTTTCTTGATCTTGTTCAAGTATGGGAGGCCGTGCGGGTATCTCACCGACCTCGCCCGCTCGTTCTTCGCTCCCAAAGCCTGGTGTGCACTTGAGCGAGATTCGGAGTTGACCCAACCTTACGTGATCGAAGAGGAGGAGTAGGAATGCAGGCATCGATCACAACGCGGAGAAATCGAACGGTCGTTGCGGTTCTCGATGCGGAAGCGGCCCGTGTCACATTCGCTTGCGTGATGTTCGCAGCACGGTTTCATGAAGAGATCGCGCCACTCGCACGGATCGTCGAACAGCAATTGCAGATTGAGGTGGGCGGAACTCTAGAAGGAGACGTTAGCTATGCCGGTGACCCAAGCAGATCACGATAAAACGCTCAAAGTACCGGCGGTATGCGAGTTGCTACCTCTGCGCGATCTCCCCTTTGGAGACAACATCATGGTGCGAACCAATGGGGCTTTCGTCGCTGGTTACGAGTTGCGAGGCATTCTCGCATACTTCGCAACGGACGGAGATCGCAATCAGTCGAAGTCAATGCTCGAAGCGCTGTTTCGCAGTGTTCCCGATGTCAGTATGCGGGTTCAGTTCCGCTACGAGATTTCCGAGCATCTGGGAGATCTTCTGAATAGTTACATTCACGAACAGCGAACTGAGCAGTCGGAGGTAATGGCACTCGATTCCCATCGGCTCAGGATGTGGCGACAGAAGGAGAACAACGG
>DATAVY010000092.1:0-6719 GCA_036267495.1 Edaphobacter sp. | reverse complement strand
ACGTGGCAGACGGCGTCGGTGGCGCGGATGTGGCCGAGGAACTGGTTACCGAGGCCTTCGCCCTTGGAGGCGCCTTCGACGAGGCCGGCGATGTCGATGAACTCCATGGTGGTGGGGACGAGGGACTTGGGGTGAATGAGGTCGGCGATTTTATCGAGACGCTGGTCGGGCACGGTCACGACGCCGGTGTTGGGATCGATGGTGCAAAAGGGATAGTTAGCGGCTTGCGCCTTGGCCGAGGTGAGGGCGTTGAAGATCGTGGATTTTCCGACGTTGGGGAGGCCAACGATTCCGCAGTTCAATGGCATTGTGTGCTGGGTCCTTGTTTCGAGGCTTGTCTTGGCTTCGTGGAGTTGTCTTTAATAGGATAGTGCATAGGTGGATTGCGGGTATCACGCTCCCTACTCGGCCGGAGGACTGGAATCGTGGCATACAATCGCCAAGGTTTTTGGGAAGGGAGTCAGTGGACTCCGGGAACTAGCCTGATGTCAGGGAGCGGTGGGCGAAACCTTGCAGGCGCCATAGTTCTTCGACAGTTTTCCCACGAGAAAATATCGCTTGCCCGAGGTGTCCTTTTTCTTTTTTCCGGATACTTTAACGCGCTCTCCGACCTTGATGGCGGCCGTATCTCCAACGAGGTCGTAGTTCTGCCGATCGCCTTCATTGCGAAGAATAATGGAATTCGGGGCGGAGGAGACGCAACCGTGGAGCGTCTCGGCTTGAGCAGGTTTGGGAAACAGGAGAAGAGAGGCAGAGAGCAGAAGAGCGGTGAGACTATGCGGCAGAGATGACTCCAAGGAGAAGCCTCGTTTCCTGACCGTGTAATGAAGAGGGCCGTTGTGAGTTTCTGCATGACTGATGGCCAGGTCAAGGCAATTTTTACTCAAATTTTGAACGGCTACCAAGTCGCCAACTCATCTAATCTTGGAACCTGAATGAAAGCTGCTCTTTTTCAATTCGGCATTATGGTTGCGGCGCTGACGGGAGCGGCAGTGGCGCAGACGACGTTGCATACGACGACGACACTGGTGGTTGTTCCGACGCTGGTGCAGACATCGGACAAGGGCAGCGTTTTTTCGTTGGCAGCGGAAGATTTCGTCCTCATGGACAACGGAGTTGCGCAGAAGGTGACGCTGGAAGAAGGGACGAAGCGTCCGTTGTCGCTGGTGGTGCTGATGCAGACGGGTGGGGTGGCGCGGGGGCAGTTTGCGAGCTATGTGAATCTGGAAACCATGCTTGGTTCCCTGCTGGGCGGAGCGCCGGGCGGAGTCGCGAACAGGGTGTCGATTGTCAACTTCGATAGCCGGACGGAGGCGGCGTCTCCGTTTACGTCGGATGTTGCGCAGTGGAAGGAAGCGATCGATAAGCCGGATCAGGGAGACAGCGGCGCTGCGATCTTCGATGGGATTGGGTACGCGCTGGATTTGCTGAAGAAGGAGCCTGGCGGAAATCGCAAGGCGATTTTGCTGATCAGCCAGGAGAGGGATGATGGCAGTAAGGCGCAGATGAAAGAGATCGTTCGGGATTTAGGGGAGACGAATACTGCGATCTACAGTGTTACTTTTTCGGCAGAGAAGACGGAGGCGAAGCTGGCGTTCAAGGACCCGCCGCATCTGAATCCGCCGCTCGCGGTAATTCCTACCGATGGTTCGTACAAGCCTTACAACGATACAGAGAGGCCTATCCAGGCATATTTCAAGCTTGATGTTCCTTTGAGGCTGATTTTTGGAGCGATGCAGAAGAATCTATCGGCGGAGGTGGCCAATCTTTCTGGTGGTGAGTCGATGAGCTTCGATGGGCGCGGCGAGTTGGAGAGCGATTTGAATGTGCTGAGCAATCACATCCGGGCCAGTTACATTCTGAGCTTTACTCCCAGCTCGACTGAGCCGGGACTGCATACGATCAGGGTTTCGCTGCCGCATCATCCGGAGATGGTGGTGTCGGCGAGAACGAGTTACTGGGCGGCGGGTTTGAAATAAAGAGGATGAAAGTCTTGTAGCGGAAGCGCGAGGCGGGGTAGGCTGGTGGGGATGTTCGAGGAGACGACGATGCGGAAGACCGGTTTGGTGTGTGCGATGGCGGGTTTGATGGTTTCGAGTGTTGCGCTCGGACAGGCTCCTGCGGGGCCGACCGGACCGGCGGCTGAGGTGCAGCGGAGTTATGCTGCGGTGAAGGCGAACATTTTGAAGTCGGCAGACAAGATGCCGGCGGCGGATTACAGCTATAAGCCGACACCGGATGTGCGGACCTATGCGCGCGTACTGAACCACGTGACCGAGGCGCAGGCAAATAGTTGCGGCGCGGCCAATCACACCGCGATGGATGCCCGGGTGAAGGCGCCGGCAGAGACGGCGGACAAGGCGGCGATTGTCGAGGCGCTGAATGCTTCCTTTGCCGAGTGCGATAAGGCGTTCGCTTCGCTGACGGATGGGAATGCACTGGAGATGATCGACCTGGGCCGGGGCAAACGCTCGCGGATCGGATTGATGTGGGGGACTGCGTCGCACGACACGGAACAGTATGCGACGCTGGCGCTGTATCTGCGGTTGAAGGGGATTGCACCGCCGAGCAGCGAAAAGTAGCCGGGACAATTCCCTCCGGCGGCGCGGCGGGAGTATCGCAAGTGCAGCGTGGTGTCTGCGGGGGCACATACTGTACCGCTATGTACCACTTTCAACCATTTAACCTGACAAACTTCTTACTTTTAAATGACCGTGCGGTCATATAAGCCTGACAACGGCGGTTGTGCCCTGAGCCTACTATCTTCCCCGGCAGCAAATTTTTCCGGGAATGGAGCAGGACATGATTCGAATGGTCAAAGCAGTTGTGTGTGCATCGGTGTGTTTCGGGCTGATGCTTCCTTTGAACTCGTTTGCGCAAAAAGGCGGAACGGGCGGCGGTGGTGCAACAGGCGGCGGTGGCGGTGCGGCAGGCGGCGGTGGCGGTGCGGCAGGCGGCGGTGGCGGTGCAGCGGGCGGTGGTGGCGGCGGAACGGCAACGCCTCCTCCTGCTCCGAAGAATCCGCCGTTCACCTTCACTGGTGGCATTACGAGCTTGAGTGTGGGATCGGATCAACCGGTCTTTGTGGCGCTGGACGCTCGCAGCGACGGCCGGGATGCTCCGATCATCACGGAAGATTCGGGACCGGATAGCTTGATCCTGTACAACGCGTTTCCAATCGACCATCCTCACGGAGTCAATGGGTCGAACACAATGATTTACGTCTGGACTCCAGGCCGGACCGACATCGGGACGAATCCGCAGGCTGTATTTACGGCGACGACGGCATCGGGAGGGAGATCCACGATTACGGTGAGCCTGGGTCCTGTGGTGGATGTGGCGCCGGCAGCGATCTCCGGCTTGACGGCGCAGTTGGTTGGGGACCACATTGAAGCCCACTGGAACGCGAGCGCGAATGGCCAGTCTATGACTTACACCGTTGTCGGCTGTTATCACAGCCTGCTGACGGGGACGAATCTGCCGTACCTGTTCTGCGACAAGCTGGATACGACGACTGCGCTGGAGTCGCTGAATCTTCCTGCAGGACCGGCTACGAATGTCGGGCAGCCTGGGGTGCCGGTGAACTACTACGGGATCTTTGTGAATGCTGCAACGGTTGCAGGGGCAGGGGCATCCGGTACTGCGACGGCAAACGTGCAGTAGGTTGCTTTCAGCGCCGATGCCCCGCAATGTCTATCGTTGCGGGGCGTCGGGGCGAAGCTTGTCTGGAGTGTTCACGCGAGAGCGCGGATGGGTTGCGGGGCAGGTGAGCCGTATGGAACGTCTGGGTGTGAAGTCAGACGGCCTCAGGGTGATGGCTCTATATTGACTTCTATCAACACTTAGTGGAGACAATCTTCTTACTCTCAATTTACTGAGTGATCACATGAGTCTGACAACTCAGGTTGTCCCCTGCGCCTACTATCCGGCCAGCAGCAAATACTTCCCCAGAATGGAGCAGGACATGATTCGAACGGTTAAGGGCCTTGTATGCGCGTCAGTGTGCTTTGCGTTGACGCTTCCAGTTAGTTCATTTGCACAGAAAGGCAGCGGCGGAGGCGGAGGCGGTGCAGTTGCCGGCGGTGGAGGCGCGACTGGCGGAGGTGGCGGTGCTGCTGGCGGTGGCGGCGGTGCAGTGGGTGGAGGTGGAGGTGCTGCGGGCGGCGGCGGAAACCCAGGTGGCGGCAAGCCAGTTCCACCACCAGCACCATCACAGCCGTTTACGTTTGGAGTTTCTCAAATGAGAACGGCGAGTGTGGAAGTGGTGAATTCAGATCAGGAAGGCTTGATATCTTTGAGCGCTTCGAGCGACGGCAAAGATGTTCCGGTAATTACGCTTGTGTCGGGACCCCCGGGGCTGATGCTGCTAGCCGATGCCCCGCTATTTAAAGGAGGTATGCCGTTTAGCGCCATCGCGGCGACTTACGCCTGGACGCCAAGCCGGGCCGATATCGGGACTGCGCCTGCGGCAGTATTTAAAGCGACGACGGCTTCGGGCGCAAGCGCTCTAAGCACCGTGCTTCTTGGTCCCGTGCAGGACGTGCCGCCAGGAGCGGTCTCGGGATTGACGGCTACCCACGTTGGCAATCGCATTCAAGTACAGTGGAGCAGCAATTCGACGAATCCGGGGTTGGCCTTTGAGGTCGAAGGTTGCTATCACACGCTGTTTCCGGCAACGACGATACCCTACCTGACGTGCGAGTTGTTGAGCACCACGACGACGGCGGGGGCGGATGTGCCAGATTCACCGGTGACAAACTCAGGGCAGCCAGGAGTTCCGGTAAATTACTACGGGATCTTTGTCACTGCCGTTGGTTCGCCGAACTTTGCCCTTCTGGGTTCCGGGTCGGCCAACGTGCAGTAGCGCTTATGCGCCGATGCCTTTCGCGAGTACGCGCAGGGCATCGGTGTGAAGCGTGGAGGTAATTGCGCGCCTGTTTTGCGCGGTGTGGGGATAGAATGATCCGGTGTTGTGAGGCCAGCCTTCGATGAGAAGGCTATTTGTTGGACACGGAGATGATTCCCATGAGACGAGTTCTGGTTTGTGCGATAGCGTGCCTGTCGTTTCTTGCGCAGGCGAGTTTTTCTCAAGCTCAGCAGAAGAAACCGATGACGCTGAAAGAAGTTTTGCTGGAGCAGCTGCGCTCGACGCATAACAAGACGGAGTGGTTTGCGCCGGCGAACACGGCGGTGGCCGGGTTGACTGCGGCGCAGGCGAGCTGGACGGACAAGAGCGGAAATCATTCCGTGGGGCAGCTGGCGAATCATCTGCTGTACTGGGATCGAAACGCGCTGATGCAGTTCAAGGGCGAGAAGCCGCCGAAGTTCAATGGAAATAACGATGAGACGTTTAACGATTTCGATGCGAAGAGCTGGGCCAAGACGGTGACGGACCTCGACGCAGTGATGACGGAGTGGGAGACGGCGGTGGCGGCGGCCGATGATGCGAAGATTGCGCTGTGGGCTTCGACGATTGCGCATGTTGGATCGCACAATGCGTATCACATTGGGCAGATGGTGTATGTGCGGAAGCTGGAGGGAGTGTGGGATCCGGCTAAGGGAGTGAAGTAGCGGGAGTGGAACGTTGATGGAGGATGGCGCGGGTCGGGTGGCCAGACTTCTATGTTTACGCGTTGGGATGAATTGCCGGGTGCAGGGGTGATCCTAACTTTTGGCTTTTACAACCGTCGCGTTACGGCGTGCATCTTTTCTGGATTGGGCCCGATTTTTACCGGTAGCTGAGACAGGTGCAAGCTATGACTCGAGGAATGATCGTGGCTGGGAGTGTTGCTGTGGGGGCCGCTGCGATTCTGCTGGCGGCGGGGTGTGGAAGACAACATGAGGCGCATGCAACTCAAACGGCGGCTCCTGTGCCTGCGATGAAGCCGGCTCCGCCGACTCCGATCGATACGCAGAAGGCAGAGGTGGGCGGGCCGACGTGGGATCCGGCGTGGGACAAGATTGTGGAGCTGGCACTGCCTCCGGAGATGTTGTCGCGGGAGGTGCCGCGTGATGTGAGGCGATTCTGTCCGCGGTTTTATGAGATGACGGAGGCGGATAAACGGGCGTTCTGGGCTTACTTCTTTCAGGCGCTGGCGGGGGCGGAGGCTGGACTGGAGCCGACGGTGCAGGTCCGGCATAGCCAGCCGGAGATGGAGGTGAAGGATGGAGTGACGGGGCGAAAGGGGCGGACGTCGGGGCTGCTCCAGCTTACGTATGAAGATGAGAAGCGGTATGGATGCGACTTCGACTGGGAACGCGATAAGACATTGAAGGCGAATGATCCGGAGCGAACCATTTTGCAGCCGAAGAACAATCTCGAGTGCGGCGTGAAGATTTTGGACCACCAGCTGATCGAACAGCACAAGCCGCTGCTGTCGGGGAGCGGGTACTGGGCGACATTGCGGCGGGGAACGGTGAGTTACCGGGTGTTTGCGAAGCAGATGACGAATGTGCCGATGGCCTGTGGGGTGAAAGTGAAGAAGGGGAGACAAGTGGCTGCGCGGTGATTTTGCTATCGCTGCGCTTATTACCAGGTGTAGCCGCCGGAGGGTGGGGGCCAGGATTGCAGGAGTTGGCGAAGAAGGACGATGCGGCCGAGGTGATAGGCGTTATGGGCGGCGAGCGAGATCAGCTGGTCGCGGATGGACATGATGCGGGTGGGGGTGCCGGGGCGGGATGGGCAGCGGATGGGCTGGTCGAGGCGAGAGGTTTCCTGG